>JAQFVI010000285.1:7020-8477 GCA_029439495.1 Caballeronia sp. BR6202001590007 | reverse complement strand
CCGAAGGTCGGCTACGATCGCCTATGGGGTACGCTATGCCTGCTCTGGTCCGACGCGATAACCTGGCATGCCTCGGACCTTCGCTCGCTTTCGGAAGAGACGAATACGGTCATTTAGCTGAGATTCGCCTGGAGGACCCGCATATAAATGACTGTGATTAGGTAATTTCCATTGCACGGAACCATTGTTCTCGTATCAAAGCAAGTGAGCAGATAAATGCAACCGCCTCCATCTCATCCGCACAAAATCAAAACCGATGCCGAATACCCGTCGACAACATCAACTGATTACGCCCGCCGGACGGATCATTCGAATTGATGACCGCACGCGCCTGTGACGACGCCCGCTGATAAATCGACTCGACGTAAAAATCCGTGCGTTTGGAAAGCAGATAATCCACCTGCAATGCGCCCCGCCGCAGTTCGGTAGACACATGCCCGACAGCACGATGGCCGGCGTCAGCTTGTAGATGCCGTTTATTTCATAGTTGTTGAGCGCGAGCGACGGAACGGCGTCGCCGGTATCCGCGTCGCTCAATCCGGCAGTAATGGAACGCGTGAACGCGCCGCCGAAGGTGAAATCGCCGAGCTGATAAGTTCGCGCCCGCGCCAAAGGTGTTTTGCCGCTGCACATTCGCCGCGAACACGCCGTTCGTCGGTCCGATCGACCCCGGCAGCGCCAGCGGCAGATACGCGCCGCCGCTTGTATCACCGCGGCCGTCGCCGTGCAGCCACGCTGCGCCCGCGCTGAACGCGCCTAGCGAAAGTTCGCGCCGATGCTGTAAGCTCGATTGCTCGCGAACCCGCCCGCCTGNCGTTATCGAGCAGATGCGCGAACGCCGTGCCGCCGTTACTGCCGGTCAGCGTGAACGGCGCGAGGTAGTCATGAATCGAATCGTATTGATGGCCGAAGGTCAGCGTGCCGAACCGGTCGTTGCCAAGACCCACATACATCGGATGATCGTTGATGCCCTGCCCGTTCGCAACCGACAGGCCACGCTCGAGCCGGAAAATCGCCCGCGCGCCGTTGCCGAGATCTTCGGAGCCTTGCAATCCCCAGTAGCTGCCGTCGATCGTGCCCGAGGTGAGCTGATACTGCGACTTGCCGCCGACATTGCTCACATAGGCAGGCCCGTGTCGAGTTCGCCATAGAGCTGAACGGAGCTTTGCGCCCACGCCGGGCCCGGCGGTCCGATGAACGCGATGCACGCGGCGGTTGCCGCTTTCGCGACGGCGGGTGAAAAGCCCTTCGCTTCCGATAACGCAGCGCGGCAAAGTTTCAGTCGTGTCGGCATCGGCGTGCTCCTCAAGCGTTCGAAACGGGGAGATTGTCGAGGCTACGCCGATTGTTGTCAGGCAAAAAATCAGACGAGATCGCGTTTGTTACCCGGAACCAACGGGCACACGTTTCCCCCTCTTTTCAGCTTGTCAAAACGACAAAAATGCGCATGCACGGCG
>JAQFVI010000285.1:6902-6994 GCA_029439495.1 Caballeronia sp. BR6202001590007 | reverse complement strand
ACTCGCCGCGCGTTTCGGCACCCGCCTCACGAAAGTCGAACTCGNNCGCGCCGATGGGCCGTCTCGCCGATCAGGATGCCGCCGCCGTCGCA
>JAQFVI010000285.1:0-6832 GCA_029439495.1 Caballeronia sp. BR6202001590007 | reverse complement strand
TCGCCGGCGCGCGGCGCGCATTGCTCGTCAATAATGCNNNNCCGACCGGCGCATCGTCTATATTTCGAGCGGCGCGGCCCGCAATGCCTATCCCGGATGGAGCGTCTACTGTGCGACCAAGGCCGCACTCGATCACCACGCGCGCGCGGTCGCGATGGACGAACAGGCGGGCGGACTGCGCATCGCGAGCGTCGCGCCGAGCGTGATCGACACCGACATGCAGGCGGAAATTCGCGGCACCGATTCCATGCGCTTCCCGATGCGCGAACGCTTCGACGCGCTCAAGCGCGACGGCCAGCTCAGCACGCCGGAACAGTCGACGGCAAAACTGATCGATCACCTGCTAGGCGATACCTTCGGCAGTGCGCCGACCGCCGACGTACGCGAACTCGGCTGATCGCGTCGGCGCAACCCGTGCCGGTGCGTCGAGCACGGCGCGGGACAGCGCATCGGCGTCGCCGTTTCGTTCGCGCGGAATCCAGCGGATGCGCACCGTGCCGATCGCCCCGACGAGCGTCCGCGCGCGGTCCGCGTGATGCGCGAGCGTACGGATGCCTTCGTGGGGCGGCACCGCCATGTCGTCGATAACCACGCGGCTGTCGCCGAAGATGTCGAGACGCGCCGCGCCCGCTTGCCGTGCGGCGTCGAGCAGCGCGATCAGCGCGAGATACTCGGCCGCGCTGCTGTCGCCGTAGCCGGCCGCGACGCTGATTTCCACGCGCTCGCCGCCCGGCCCCTTCAACACGCCGCCGATGCCGATACGCCCCGGATTCGGCAGCGCGGAACCGTCGAACCAGCCGATCCACGCGCCCGCTTCCGCATCGATCACGACGAGCGGCGACGGACGTTGCGCGCGTCGCGCAGCGCGCGAGCGCAGTGCGTCGGCGTTTCGAGCCTGCGCGACACGCCGCGCCTCCACCAGATCGCGCAGCGAACCCTATTCCGCCGCCTTCGTCAGCGTCCGGACGAGCGCGTCGTACTCGCCGAGCGCCGCGCCTTTCGCGAGACGGCGGCTCGACGCGCGCTCGCGTTTGTAGGCGACCGCGATCAGTTCGTCGAGATCGAACATGAAGATGGAAAGAATCGGTGACGCCCGAGCTTAGCAGACCGTCGCCGACGGGTACGTGCGTTGCTAACTAATGTCAGGTCAGGGGAAAGTCGCATCTGTCATGGACAAGCGCAAGGAGCGGATCATGAGTCNCCCGACGTGATGGCCGCAAGCACGCTCGACGGCAATTCCGTGCTGAGCAGCGACGGACACGATGTCGAATCGCTGAAGGAAATCATACTGGATGTCGCGAGCGGACGCATCGCGTATTCGGTGTTGTCGAGCGGCGGATTTCTCGGCATCGGCGACAAGTTGCTGGCAATTCCCTGGAGCGCGCTGACGCTCGACACGGACAACCGGTGCTTCCGCCTTGCCGCGACGGCGGACGAAGTGCGGCACTCGCCAGGATTCGACAAGGACGCGTGGCCGTCGATGGCCGATCACGTCTGGGCGACCACAGTGCATCAACATATGGCCGCGAGCCGTACTGGAAGAACGACGTAAGCCCGACGGGCGCCATTCCGCCCGAAGGCGTCGATGCGCCCGAAGCGGGCGGCGTCAAACTCTGATAATCTGGAAAATATAAAGGCTCGTGCAGATCGGCACCTTCCGATTCGCCCATCAGCGCCTTGAGCACGTCGCCCACGAAATCCTCGATGGCGAAATGCCATTCGATCGAACCGACGGGAAAATCATTGGAATTGCATGTGCCTTGCGCGCGCCGGATTGCTCCGACGGACAGACTCAGCGCCCGCGCATGCTGAAAGTGCGGGTCGTTCGAATCCTGAAACGGTTTTGATCTTGGTTGTTGATCTTTATTCATGACACCCAGATCGGCGGTCTATCGATGACACTTTAACGGCGCGCATCGGCCATATTTAGAGCAGAGCCGGCGAAAAAATAATTGAGACCGCGCCGGTAAAAAAATCGGTCCACTTCGCGAAAATATTTGGCCACTTTTGTTCGTTTTGCTACGACGACGCTAAACGAACATGCATCGCAGAAACGCGTTTCAGGCGACAACAACAGCTACGCATCCCTATCGAAATCTCGCCGGAAATTCTGGCGTCATCGCCTTTGAAATCCTGAACGACGCCATCAAGGTACGATTCGTCAATGGCGCGACCTCAATGGCGCGACCTATTTGCATGACGCAAGCACGCCGGGGCACGACGAGGTCGAAGAAATGAAACGGCTCGCGCGCGCGGGACGCGGACTCAGCACCTATATCGCGCGGCCTGGGCGGCGCGTATGCCGAGCGAATGGCGTAAGCGGACGTCAGCGCGGGCGCATTCAGGATCACATAGCGTCTTGCTTCGCTGCGAAAGACGGCATTCTAAACGATGCGTTCGCCCTATCCTTCAGACAATCTCTTCAGCGTCCGACCGGAAGATGCGGCACGGCATCGCCATTGGCCGCATCGAACTGGTGCAACTGCCGCTGCAATTTCGCGAGCTGCGCCTGCGATGCCGCCTTGCGCGCCTCCAACATATCGCCACGTCCTTTTTGACTTCCTGCTGCTTGCGGGCAACATCCTGATCCTGCGGATCGCCGAGCTGCAAATCCTCGCGCACACGCTCGACCTGTGCTTCGGAATCGGCGATCAGACGAAGGAAATGTTCGTTCTGCGCTTCGAGGTGCGCGCAGCTCAATTCGGCCTGCGCGAGGCGCATCGCCTGCTCGACGTAATGACGGAAGGCCGGTTCGGCGATTTCGGCATCGGCGGCCTTGAGCACGCGCCACATCGAGTCGTCGTGATAAAGCGCGACGTAGTAGGCCAGATCGCGCGGATGAAAAAAACAGCACCGCCGAATAACCGAAGCTGCTGAAGATCCGAAACGTCGCTAGCGCGGATTCGCGGATCAGCCACTCGACTTCGGCGACCTGCGCGACACGCAACGCCAGCGTGCCAGGCGGATGTGACGACGGCAGCACCGCGCGCAAGGGTGTTACGCGCGGCGCCGGCAGTGGAGAAGGTTCGCCGCCGAGGTCGGCGTCATTGGAATCGGGATCGGGCTGCGCGGGCGCCGTCGAAAGCGGGCCGCCCGATGTCGTGCGGACGAGAAACGCGGGGCATGTTCGAGCAGCGTGCCTTTACGGCTCAGCAGGCTTTTCACGGTGGCTTCCTCGTCGGATTGTCGATCGTCGTCAGCCATCGCGATATCGTCGTCGACGACCTGCCGAAGCTGGAAAATCCAGTATAGGCAAGGCATCGAGGCTTTCCATCGACGCGATGGATGCAGTCCGATCGCCTTCGTTCCGACGTTTGCAACGATGGTCGCCGGAATCGCTTCGGCGACTCGACGCGACGACTCACGCGTGACGATAGATCGCCTGCAGACCGCTCGCGCGGATGCGGATCACGCGTGCGGCGCGCGCGACATCAGCGCGACCGTGCGCATCAGGCGCACGCCCTGGACACCGCAGCCGATGTCCGGCGTGTTCGTTACGCTCGATTCGAGCCAGAGCATCTGTCTGTACAGAGCCGCAAGCGAGTCCGGAAGATCCTGTTCGTTCGCGTGCGCGTGCGCGGGTTCGAGGTCGCCGAAGGCCGGCGGCATCAGCGACGCGGGCAATGCGACGTCGCGGCCGTGGATGCTTCGGCTGTCGAAATAGTCGAACAGCACATCGAGCACATGCGACGGCGCCTGTTCGACGAGCCACGTCACCGATGCGCAGTGCCGCAGCTTCCAGTTCTCCCGATGACTGACGGCAGCGATGCGCATGCGCCGCACGCTATCTTATCTGCTTGGTTCGACGTAGTCGACATAAAAGGTTCCTGCGGCTCGAATTCGAATGGAGCGAATGTATCGATCGATATCAGGCTGAACCATAAGGATTGGATTAGTAAGATGGCGCGGCAAGCGAGATGCTGCTTTTCATCGGGGCGATGCGACAACAAGCGATTCAATCCATCGAATCGTTTCTGCACCTGAAATGAAGATCGACCCGGATCGGTCACATCGCCGTCATCTGTCGTTCGCGATAATGCGTAGTCCTATGCGTTCGCCGTTCAACATCCGATCGAAGAAAACGTCATGCTCGCAAGCACTGCCCTCGCCCGTTCGCTGTTCGTCACGCTGTCGCTGTCCGCCGCCTGCGCATCCGCGTGGGCGAGCGTCGATCTCATCGCTGTCGGCAAGCTGAGCGGCAATGCCGTCGACCGGTCGCGCGCCACCGCCGCACCCCTCGAAAACGGCGCGCCCGCGCTCAACGCCGTCGCGCACACGCACTTCTTCAGCGGCCGCTCCGACAACTTCGCGCCCGCGCAACCGTCGACGTATCCGCGCGACGGACGGCTCGATCCGGAGAGCATCCGCGTGTCGCGCGACGGCGAAAGCGTGTTCATCTCCGACGAGTACGGCCCGTACATCTATCGCTTCGACCGCCGCACGGGCGAGCGCACGGCCGTTGTGCGCGTGCCGGCATCGTTCGCGGTGACGACACTTTCGTCTGTCGGTGCTGACGAAATCAGCCAGAATACGTTGGGACGCGTTGCCAACAAGGGCATGGAAGGTCTCGCGATCTCTCGCCTGACGGCGACACGCTATACGGCGGGCGTCATGCAGAGTCCGCTGTTGCAGGACGGCGGCACGAGCGGCGCCTACACGCGCATCCTGCGCATCGACCTGCGCACCGGCAAGACGGCGCAGTTCGCCTATCCGCTGACCAACATCGGCACGGATGCGAAGCCGAACTATCCGACCATCAGCGATATCGTCGCGATCAACGACCACGAACTCCTGCTCGACGAGCGCGACGGCAAAGGTTTCGGGGATGATTCCAAGGCCGCGTTCAAGCGCGTCCTCAAGGTCGATATCGCGGGCGCGCAGGACGTCGGCCAGGCGAGCGGCCAGGCGGGACTCGCGCCCTATGCGCTGTCGAAGACGCTCTTTCTCGACGTCGTCGATGCGCTCACGAAATACGGCTATGCCGTGACGGATATTCCCGCGAAACTCGAAAGCCTCGCGTTCGGGCCCGACGTGCACGTGGGCGGCGTGCTCAAGCACACGCTGTCATCGCGAACGACAACGACTTCGTGGGCACCGTGACCGATACGAACTATCCGGACGGCATCGACAATCCGAATCAGTTTTTCGTGTCCGTGATCGATCAGGCGGATCTGCCGGATTACGTGGCGCAGCGCTTGCCGGGTGGGGGCTCGCATGGCGAGAAGGCTTGTCGCGTCGATCGGGACGAGCGTGATCGCGACGGAGGGCATGGGCATGGCGGGCGGGGCGATTGAGGGCTGGTTCGACGCGCGGTTTGTTCGATCCCGCCGTCTCCCCGCAGCGGGTATTTCGACTCGATGTTAGCTGCCGTGATATTGCATTTGACCGAGCATGAAGCCGAGCGAAGCCGAATCGATCAAACCGTCGGAGGAACCCCAGAGGACGATACCGGCGTTAGCCGTGTTCAACGCGAGATTCAGGAATCGCTCGGGTTTTACGATGCCTGCAAGCATCAATGGATGGCGAATGCCGGTGAGTATCAATGAAGCGCCCTTCGCAATAAGAACCCCGGCGCTTGCGTCGATATAAATCTAAATCGCGGCCCCCTCAATATCCTGCGGCGAAAGCTCACTGCCATGAAAGTAGCTGGTCGTGAACATTGCACCGCTGCCCGGGAAGTCGCTCGTCGCGCCCAATAGCGTGATCCCTCCGATACTTGGCAACTGAAAACTCCTTGGCAGACGCATGGGACTGGCGCCGAAGCCAAAGTCGGCATAGCGGAAAGAGTGCGAATGATTCTGTGGGTCCGATAGAACCAGCTTCGCACCGGAAATGAGCAAGGGACCAAAACTTGCGCCGCCCGACATACTCGACGTATAGGACCATTTGCTTGTTCTGAACGTCAGCATCGGGTCAACGTCCCTTTTGCGTGATCTTCAGATTGAAAATCCCGGCCAAAAGCGCGCAGATCATCAGGATGGCGGATATGAGTATCGGCTCCCCAAAAACTGCCGAACTGATCGAGCGTGGCGTCGGCTCGAGGATCGGAGGGGATGTAACGAATTTCCAGCCGATCTCCGACGTTGACGGGATGACCCGGCCCAGTCGAGACCGTGATCGTCTCGCCTTCGCGTGTCGTGAATCTCACGTCAGCGTGATACCCGGACGAGGTATTGAGCCGCACGACTTTTCCGACGGCGACAGCTGACGAGAGGTAGAACGAAACCCGCCACCAGAGCAATGAGAGCGTGATTACAAGCAGGAGCGCGCTAATCGACAGCGCGTATCCGTTGTAGCTTCGATTTCTAAGCGACATTTCGTTTGAGGTCGAAGGTCCCGGTAATCGTACCTTTGGTCCCACCTTGCTGGCTCTGCAACGTGTACTCCTGTTTGATCCTGAAGAAAGACAGGCTGACATGTTCGACGTTTGCACCGCCGATGACTCGCGTCTCCACTTTGGAGATGCGCACATCGCTTAGCGTGATCTTGAGATAGTCGAGCGGCACGCCTCCCGCCTTGCACATGGTGAGGACGGCTTGCGCGATAGGCTTGCCAGTCATCAGGTATTGCATCAGGTTGGGGCTGGCCCGGTCGAGTGCATGATTGAAATGCAGATCGTGCATGGTTGCCTTTCCGCGTTCGTGTCCTGGCGTCCGTGCTCCGTGATCTTCCATGTCCAAAGACCAGCCGAAGACTTCGATCTCGTCCTTGTGTTACGCGTACTGCGACTCGCCTTCGATGCCATCGAACTTTAGAAAGATATCTGCCATTGCGGGTTCGGGTTCGGGATGCGATGTTTCCGTCGTTATTGGATGGGGCAGGCCGGCTTGAT
>JAQFVI010000284.1 GCA_029439495.1 Caballeronia sp. BR6202001590007 | reverse complement strand
ATTAATGCGGCGTCTTTGCTGATAGCGATCATCAAACTAAGGACGACGCAAAGTACGCCGATGTAACGCCGTCCTCCGTAACGCGCAGCCGGGCGCGTAACGTTACGAAACCGATTCTCGCGCGACCGCTCGGACGCCTGGTGAATACGCTTGCTGGACTTGTACGCCTTTCTAACTACGCATCGCGCAAGGAGATTTTCTGTTCGGATTCGCAAACGGGTGCGCGCGTGCGCGGATCGATTTCGCCGATGGCATGGCTCTCGCACTATCCGGCCTGCGGTTTCGGCCAAACATGGAGTAAGGGCAATATGGATACGAAGAACATCGAACACAGCGGTGCACGCAGCGTCGTGCGCACCACCATCATCGCGGCAGCGGTCGCCAGCTTGTTGTCGCTGGCCGCGACGGCGGATCCGGTTCAATCAGCAAGGGACCGAGCGCGGGCTCGAGCGGCGACTCGGGCACGATCTCGACAGGCGGCGGAGGTTCGGGGACCACTACCNGGGGGGGGGGGGGGGGGGGGGGGGGGGGGGGGGACAGTAACGGCGACTCGGGCGGGGGCGCGGCACAACCCGTCGGCGCGGTCGCCGATCGAACCGGCAACGTGGTGTCCGCTGTCGGCGATACGGTAACGGGACTGGGCACGACCATCGGCTCGGCCACCCTGCCTGTCGTCGGCACGGACACCACGAAAGCCGCCGGCGATGTCGTGTCGAATCTCGGCGCGGCGGTCTCCACCCTCGGCGACGGCGTATCGAATGGACTCGGCACGCTCGGCGCATCGGCCGATCCAGTCAGCACAACGGTCGCAAGCCTGGGCGGCGTCGTCAACAAGACCGGCAATGCCGTGTCGAGCGCGGGCACGCTGGTGACGACGCCGGTCGGCAGCATCGTCGGGATCGTCAGCAACGCGGTGTCGCAGACCGGCGGCGTGCTCGAACAATCGCTGACGAGCGCGCCGGTCACGCAGCTCATGCAGACCGTCAGCCAGGCGATCACGCCGATCACGGCGCTGGTCGGCTCGACGACGCAGACCGTCGGCGCGGCCACGGGACTCGGCCAGCCCGTCGACAACCTGCTGACCTCGCTCGGCGGCGCGATCGATCAGGCCGGCCAGAACGTATCGGGCGCGGGCGGCAATGCGCTCGCTTCAGGCGTCGGCAATCTCGTCTCGGCGACGGGGCAGACGGTCGCGTCGGCGGGCGGCCTGCTCAACGGCGGCGTGGGCAGCAATCCGCTCGCGCCGATCACCGGCATCCTCGGCGGCGTGCTCGGCTCGGTCACGTCGATCACCGCCGGTCTCGGCGTGACGGTCGCGACCAGTCAGACGCCCGCGGCCACGGGACTCTCGTCGACTTCGGGCAGTACCGCTTCCACGACGACGGCCTCGTCGGCAAACAACGGCGGCCTGCTTGGTGCGGTCGGTTCGGTCGTCGGCGGCGTGCTGGGCGCGGGCACGCGACGCTGAGCATCGCCGCGCGCGGCGTCGGCCACGTCCGACATCGACAAAATCCAGGACGAAGAACGCGGCAACGCAAGCGCACGACGTTCCCGCATCATCGAATTCGAGGACACGACACCATGCCCCTGCGCGACTGGACACGCGCGCTCTGTCTCGCCGCGTGCGCGGCCCCTTTCTCCGTTTCGAGCGTGCATGCGCCGAGCGCGCCACGCGCGGGCATCGGCGGCAATCCGCTCGATGCGCTGCCTCAGGTCAAGGTCCCGCCGCAGGCGCCGATCTCGGTGCAGGTGCAAAAGCCGGCGTCCGCGCTCGACGCCCTGCTCGCGCGCCATGTCACGCCGAGCCGGATCGAAATCGAAGGCGTCAAGACCTTGCCGTTCGAGGACGTGGCCGGACGCTTCACGCCGCTCGTCGGCCATGACGTCACCATCGCGCAACTGATCGAAACGGCCAATGCCGTCACCGCGATGTACAAGGAACACGGCTACGCGCTGTCGTTCGCGTTCGTGCCCGCGCAGGATTTCGCCAACGGCGTGGTGCGCGTGACCGTCGTCGAAGGCTATGTCGCGGATGTCGTTATCAAGGGCGATGCGGGCCCGGCGGAACGGCGCATTCGTGCGATCGCCGGGCGCATGCTTGCCGATCGTCCGCTGCGGCAGGCGACCTTCGAGCGCTACATCGGCGTCCTCGGCACGATACCCGGCGTGAAGACGTAAGCTACCGTCGCCCCGCCGCACAGCACCGACGGCGCGACGACCCTCGCGCTCGATGTCGAGCGCAAGCCCTTGAACGTGAGCACGGGCATCGACTTCAATAATCCGGACGTGCAGGGCCTCGTCGGCGTGACGGAGAACGGCATGCTCGGGCTCGGCGAATCGCTGAATGCGTCCGCGCTGCTGCCGAAGGGCCGCAACGATCAGACTTATTACGCGTTGGGCGGCACGCTGCCGATCGGCACCGACAAATTCACCGCAAAGCTCGACGCATCGCACTACCACGGGCATCCGGTCGACAATCCGGGCCTGCCGTCGACCATCGAGCGCACTGTCGCGAACGACAAGCTCGCGTTGTCGGCGATCTATCCGTTCCTGCTGTCGAATGCGCGCAGCCTCGTCGGCACGGCGACGATATACGCGTCGCACGACGAGGATCGCCTCAAAAACACGGTCGCCGAAGGCAATCCATATCTGGCGCAGCGCTCGCAGATATGCGTGGCGCAGTTGCCGATTACACGGGCATCGGCTCGAACGTCGTGCGGCGCGCGAGTCTGAACGTGGCGAAGGCCTTCGACGTACTCGGCGCGTCCAAGACCGTGGACACGAATCTCGTTGGCTATGCGCCCGTCAATCCTGTTTCGCTGACCTTCGTGCGCACCGGCGCGACCTACACGCAGAGCAACGAGTGGCTCCTCAAAATCGGCACGGTGCTGTCGGCAACCGGACAGTATTCGTCGGATACGCTGCCGTCGTCCGAACAGGTTTCGTTTG
This sequence comes from Caballeronia sp. BR6202001590007, assembly GCA_029439495.1. Classification (GTDB taxonomy): domain Bacteria; phylum Pseudomonadota; class Gammaproteobacteria; order Burkholderiales; family Burkholderiaceae; genus Caballeronia. The sequence continues at coordinate 5,436 of JAQFVI010000284.1, read as the reverse complement.
GCGCGCAGCGCTATCAGCCGGGAAACGTATCGGGGGATTCGGGATGGGGCGCGTCGTTCGAAGTGAACCGGCCGCTCGCGATCGGCATGACCTATCTCAAGACCTTCACGCCCTATGTCGCGATCGACGCCGCGCGTGTGTACTGCATGGCGGCACGGCGAATCCGCGGCGCCTGTCGTCGGTGGGCATCGGCTTTCGCGTATCGGATGCGAAGCACTACAGCCTCGATCTGTCCGTCGCGCGTGCCACCGGCGATGCGCCGCCGATCGAAAGCGCGTCGAGAAGCCCGCGCGTGAACGCGAGCTTCTCGTATCAACTGGACTGAGCGCGGCGCCTGCGGCCGCGAAGCGAAACGCTTACGGTGCCGAGGCCGCCGGCGCGGGCTGACCGGCCTTCTGCGCATCGATGCGCTTCTGCGCGTTCTGCAGGTTCTGCGGATAGTTGGTCTGTTCGCCGCTCGGGTTATAGCCGTTCTTTTCGAGTTGATTCAGTTCGGCGTTCTTCTTCGCGCGCGCGGCCTTGCGCTGTTCCTTCCTCACTTGTTTCGAGGACGACGCCGCACTGTCCTGAGCGCTCGCGAGCGCGGCGGGCAAGGTGACGAGCGCGGCGGCCGACAACGCGAGAATGGCGAACGGGGCAGTCTGAATCTTCAGCATGCTGGCTTCTCCGGAAGTGAATGCCCGCTTCGGGAGGGCAAACTGCGCGCCCGCCTCGCTCACCGGTCGACGATGCCGCTCAGATTGCCGCGCACGCGCTGAAGCAGCGCGATCAATTGCTCGCCCTCCTGCTTGCTGAAGCCGGCAAGCGCTTCCGCCGCGATTTCGTCGCCGACGCGGCGTGCCTTGTCGTGCGCCTTTTCCGCCTTGGGCATCATGCGCACCTGCCGCTCGCGCCGGTCGTCGGAATTGAGCTGCCGCTCGATCCAGCCGCCCTCTTCCATTCGGTCGAGCAGCCGGCCGGCCGAGATCGGCGCGACTTCGAGGAGGCTCGCGAGCCGCGCCTGATTCACCTCGCCGTAATGCGACAGATACGCGAGTACGCGGCACTGCGCGCGCGTGAGATTGAGCGACGACCGGGCCAGTTCGTCGAAATGCGTGCCGCACAGGCGGTCCACATCGGCAACCAGAAAGCCGAAGCGCTTGTCGAATTGAGTTTCCATCGCGCGATTATATGGAAGAGCCCGCGACGCTTGCATCGCAACCACGACGCCGCCTTATAATAAGCGTGCTTATCATAACGATAACTACTAGCATCAAGAATCGCGATACGACTTGAGGACATGTGGCACTCAACACAAGATGATTTGCATAAGCGAGCATCTTTTCGAACACGAGGCGATCTTCGTCGACACGGCACGAGCGCGCTAGGGCTTCAGCGTACCAGAACGAGCCGAGCACGCCGAAAATCCGCCTTCCATACCCGGCAAGCCATCGAGCGTCGAGCCGCGCGTATAGCGAAAGATCAGCGGATCGACGCGCAACTCGCGCCCGATCGCATCGAGCGTGCCGATCCACCGAAAATGCAGTAACGGCCGCGTGCCGTTGCGAAACTCCCAAATGCCGTGATCCGCTTCGCGCCAGTGCTCGACGACGTAATCAACGGTACGCGTGACATGGCGCCAGCCTTCGTAGGAGATTGCAGCGCCATACTTGTTGTAGAGGTAAACCGAATCGAGCAGCGCGCCATAGACATCGAGCTGCGTTTGATCGCGCGCCGTTACCGACCACGAACATGACGCGAAACGAACCATCCGAACCGCAGTCGCGGTTACGCTCAGAGATCCATCGTATGAAGCGTTCCGCCTCGCCGGTATATCCGAGACGCAAGAGCGCATACACGGAAAACGCGGCGTCACGAATCCATGTGAAGCGGTAATCCCAGCGACGCGAGCCGTCCTGCGCTTCCGGCAAACCGAACGTCGGTGCCGCGACGATGGCGCCGAACTCGTCGGAACTGAGCAACTTGAGCGTCAGCGCCGAACGCATCACAACCTCGGGATAGCGGCCTCGGTATGTCGAACACGATGACCATTCCTTCCAGAAACCGATCGTCTCCTGCAAGAGCGCATCGACGTTTTACTCAAGCTTGGGCAATGCGTCTGCGGCACCAAACGCAAAGCAGATCGAATCGCCCTCGCTGAGATCGAGCGATGCATAAGCCACGTTATCTTCGATCTTAAGCGGTGCATCAGTGCGCAATTGTAACGCTTGCGTTCCATCGTCAGGAACGAATTCGACGCCCTTCTCCACGGCATGCGCGCGATGTCCGACGCGCGCGTAATCAAAGCGCAGATCGCATCGCACGTCGAGCGTCATGCGGCCGAACACCATACGCACGATGCGCATGACGCAATTAGGCACCGCATCCACGCGCGCCTCGCTGGAAGGAACGGGCATCAGGTCGAACAGTTCGCATACGCCCTCGCCCGTCATGAATCGCGTAAGCAACACGTTCGTTTCGGGCAAATACATCTGCTTGACGTTCGCGTCGGGATCGCGAGGCTCGATGGCAAAGGAACCGCCGCGCGCTTCATCGAGCAAGGACGCGAAAAGCGTCGGAGAATCGATACGCGGAAAACACATGAAGTCGATCGCACCGCGCAACGATACGAGCGCCGCGGTCTTCATATTGCCGATCAGGCCGCGCGCATCGACCGGAAGCGTCGGCGGCGGAACCTGCTGAGATGCATGACCCATGAGGGCGCGCTCCTGTGCTTGGACATCATGCAGCAGCGAGCAAATCATATTCCCGTCATGAACGCCCAAGGACAAATCTTCGACGCTTGTACGTCATGCATCAACGCGCGGCCGTTTGCGCTTGCGCATCTGACGCCGCTTGCGCGGGACTGAGTTCAAACGCGGGCGCGCTCGCTTGCACTACCCACTCCGCAAACGATGACGGCACCGTGTCATTGTCCACATGGCTCGACGACCCGCCGAAGCTTGCGATATACACCACGGCCGCAGCCGCAACCGCGACGAGCACCGTCAACACTGCTATTCCAGAGCTTTTTCGCCTCATCTGACCTCCTGATCGGATACGATACGCTGGCTCGCATGATCCGGCCGGTCGAGCGATGTTAGCAGCGTGCTTAGCGCAATCACCGTGGCGCGCCGCGTATTATCGCCAGAAAACAAGGAGAAAAGTCATGCACGCTACTGCGGCATTCAACCTGGTGCTGGTTTCCCTGGTCGCGATCATCGCACTGGTGGTGCTCGCCAAACAGCTGCGTTTGCCGCCCGCCGCCGCACTTCTGGTCGTGCGGCGCAGCGATGGCGTTTGTTCCCGGCTTGCCCCATTTCGAACTCGATCCTGAACTGGTGCTGGTCGTTTTCCTGCCGCCTTTGCTGATGTTTGGCGCGTATTTCTTCGTGTGGGACGACTTCAAGCGCAACTTGAGCGGCATCCTGTTACTCGCGATCGGCGCCGTGGCCTTCACGACGTTTGCGGTGGGCGTAGCAGTTCATCTCGTCGTGCCCGCTTTGCCCTGGGCCGCCTGCTTCGCATTAGGCGCGGTCGTCTCGCCGCCCGACACGGTCGCGGCCAAGGCCGTGCCCGAACGCGTGGCGTTACCGCGCCGCCTGATGGTATTGCTCGAAGGCGAAAGCCTGCTTAACGATGCCGCCGGTCTTGTGCTGTTTCGCTTTGCGATGGCCGCGGCATTGAGCGGCGTCTTTAGCGCGCCGCGTGCTTTGGGTAGCTTTGCATTGCTCGCCATCGGTGGCGGCGTGGTCGGCGTCGTCGCGGGCTTTATCATCGTGCGTCTCTTGCGCGCGCTTGAGGACGATTAACTCGTCATCACGACGTCGATGCTGATCGCCTGGGTCAGCTATATCGCGAACGAAACGCTTGGCGTGTCGAGCGTCATCGCCACCGTGACCTGCGGCATGTTCGTGGGATGGCATCAGCACGAAGTCTTTTCGGCCGCTCAACGCATGCGCGGCACGGCGTTTTGGCAAGTCGTCGTGTTCGTGCTGGAGTCGCTGGTCTTCGTGCTGATCGGCCTGTCGTTGCGCAGTATCGCGGTCAAGCTCGGCGGCGTGGGGCACGCGTTCGCCTTGCTTGTGCCGGCAACGGGCATCGTGATCGTAGTGACGATTCTTTCCCGCTTCGTCTGGGTCTATGGTGTCGAGGCCGTCAAGAGCTTAGTGTGGGTAGCCAAGGGCCGTCCGCAGCAGCATGAAGACGGCGAACCTTGCGGCCTCATGCCGAACTGGCGCGCGGCCACCGTGCTTAGTTGGGCGGGAATGCGCGGCGTGGTGACGCTTGCGGTCGCCCTGTCCCTGCCGGACGACATGCCCGGACGCGATCTGATCGTCTTCGCGGGCTTTACGGTGATTCTCGTCACTGTACTGGTGCAAGGCACGACGATGGGGCCGTTGATTGCGTGGCTATCGTTGCGCCGTGGACGCGAACGTTCCTTGCGTCATCTGAGCGAGCCGCAGGCATGGGCACGTCTCGAAGCAGCGCAACTCGCCGCCATTTAGCCGCTGGTGCACGATGAAGCGGGCACCGTCATTCATCCTCGTTTGCTCAAGCAATATACCTATCGAGCTACGCTTTCGCAGCGTTTCCAGGATCTCGAAGACTTCCCTAACGAGTCGCGTCACACGCATTACGATGTCGTGCTTGCTGCGATCGCGTCGGGTCGCGCCGAACTTTTGCGCATGCATCGCGGCGGCTTGATCCACGATGAACTGCTTCATTCGCTCGAACGTGAATTCGATCTCCAGGAAATCACCGCGATTCATGCGCGTGGATGAAGCAGCCCATTCACTACGTTTAGCCTGCCGTGCGATGTGTCAACGCAGGCTTGTTTTGCACAGGTTTGCGCTTCTCCTTGGCCCGACGCGCGAGCAAATTCAGCCCTTCGACGAAACCGGCAAATCCCATTGCCGCATAAATGTAACCCTTGGGAATGTGCGAGCCGAAACCTTCCGCAATCAAAGTCATCGCAATAACCAGCAGGAAGCTGAGCGCCAGCGTTACGACGGTCGGATTGCGTTCGATGAAGCGCGACAACGGTTGAGCGGCAAACAGCATTGTGGCCACGGCGACGATGACTGCGATGAACATGATCGGCAAATGTTCGGTCATGCCGACGGCGGTGATGATGCTGTCCACCGAAAACACCAGGTCTAGCAGCAAAATCTGACCGATCGCCGACCACGGCGGTAAGCGTGCCGACGCCGGACGCAACACCGCTTTCGTCGGAGTCTTTGCGCACATGATGATGCATCTCCTTGGTCGCCTTCCACACCAGAAACAGACCGCCGGCAAGCAGAATGAGGTCGCGCCACGAAAAGGGATGGTCGAAGATTTCGAACACCGGCTGCGTCAGACGCGTAATCCATGCGACGGTGCCGAGAAGCGCGAGGCGCATCACCAAGGCAAGCATGATGCCGATGCGCTGTATGCATGCGCGCTGCGCCGGCG
>JAQFVI010000283.1 GCA_029439495.1 Caballeronia sp. BR6202001590007 | reverse complement strand
ACTCGTGAAGGAACTCGGCTGAGCAATTGTGCAGGCGACATGAGCAAATGAGAGAAGGGGCGTGACGCGGGTTACGCTCCTTCTTCACATGCGGGATCATGCAAGACCGGATCTTGCAAGACTATTCGAGACAAGAGGAGACAGAGCACTGAGCTACATCGCCCCCATCAAGGACATGCTGTTCGTGGTCAAAGAGCTGGCCGACCTCGACAGCATCGCCGCGATGCCCAGCTACGAGGACGGCAGCTTCGATACCGCGCAGGCCGTGGTCGAGGAAGCGGCGCGTTTCTGCGGTGAAGTCATCGCGCCGCTGAACGTCGAGGGCGATCGCCAACCGAGTACATGGGCAAACGGTGAAGTTACGACGACGCCCGGTTTCAAGGACGCGTTCAGACAGTTCGCGGAGGGCGGCTGGTAGGGCGTCGTGCATCCGGCGGAATTCGGCGGGCAAGGCTTGCCGAAGCTCATCGCGACGCCGTGCATGGAAATGTTCAACGCGGCCAATCTGTCGTTCGCGCTTTGTCCGCTGCTTACCGATGGCGCGATCGAAGCCTTGCTGACCGCGGGCAGCGATGCCCAGAAAGCGCGCTATCTGCCGAAGTTCATCGAAGGCGAATGACCGGCACGATGAACCTCACCGAGCCGCAAGCCGGATCGGACCTCGCGCTCGGGCGCACGAGCCGCAGGGCGATGGCACCTACAAAATCTTCGGCACGAAGATTTTCATCACCTATGGCGAGCATGACATGGCGTCGAACATCGTCCATCTGGTGCTCGCGCGCGCCTGATGTGCCTGAAGGCGTCAAAGGTATTTCGCTCTTTCTCCTGCCGAAGTTTCTGGTCGACGAAGACGGTTCGCTCGGCGCGCGCAACGACGTGCACTGCGTGTCGATCGAGCACAAGCTCGGCATAAGGCGAGCCCGACGGCGGTGCTGCAGTACGGCGATCACGGCGGCGCGATCGGCTATCTGATCGGCGAGGAGAATCGCGGGCTCGAATACATGTTCATCATGATGAACGCGGCGCGCTTCGCGGTCGGCATGCAGGGCGTCGCGGTGGCGGAGCGCGCGTATCAGCAGGCCGTCGCGTATGCGAAGGAGCGCGTGCAGAGCCGTCCGGTCGACGGCAGCGCGAAGGAGCCGGTGTCGATCATCCATCACCCCGACATGCGACGCATGCTGTCGACGATGCGCGCCTATACCCGAGGGCGCGCGTGCGCTCGCGTACGTCGCGGCGTCGCACAGCGATCTGGCGCACGGCCATCCCGACGAAGCGGTGCGCAAGCAGCATCAGACGATCTACGAATATCTGGTGCCGATCGTCAAAGGCTTCAGCACGGAGATGTCCGTCGATGTCGCGAACATCGGCGTGCAGGTGCATGGAGGCATGGGCTATATCGAGGAAACCGGTGCGGCGCAGCATTATCGCGACGCCCGCATCCTGCCGATCTACGAAGGCACGACCGCGATCCAGGCGAACGATCTGATCGGCCGCAAGACGGTGCGCGACGACGGCAAGGCGGCGCAGGCGCTGCTTGCGCAGATCAGATATCGCATCGCTTGCCGAAGTCGACGGGCAGGCGTTCAAGTCGATGCATCGTCATCTGAGTGCGGGCAGCCTATCGCTCGCGTGCTCGATCGAATTTATCGTCGCGAAGTTCAAGAGCGATCCGAACGCGGTGTTTGCGGGCAGCGTGCCGTATCTGCGTCTGGCGGGCACGGTGCTGTGCGGTTGGCAAATGGCACGCGCGATGCTCGTTTCTCACGCGAAGCGCGCCGAAGACACGCGCTTCCATACGGCGAAGATCGCGACGGGGGAGTTCTATGCGGAACACATTCTGTCGCACGCGCCGGGCATCGAGGCGTCGTTCGTTGCTGTCTTCAATGCTCAGGCGTTCGCGTAGCCCGGGTGTCGGCTTACGCCGAGCAATGCACTGAGAGATCGTCGGCACGAATCACGGGCTGCTTGCCGGACATCAGGGTCGGCCAGCAACTGGCCCGAGCCGCAGGACATCGTCCAACCGAGCGTGCCGTGTCCCGTGTTAAGGAACAGATTCGGCACCGGCGTGCGGCCGACGATCGGCGTGCCGTCGGGCTTCATCGGGCGCAGACCAGTCCAGAACGACGCGCCGGCCGTATCGCCGCCGCCGGGAAACAGGTCGTTCACGCACATTTCGAGCGTTTCGCGACGCGCCTTCTTCAGCGATTTGTCGTAGCCGACGATTTCCGCCATGCCGCCCACGCGAATGCGATCGTCGAAGCGCGTGATCGCGATCTTGTACGTCTCGTCGAGCACGGTCGACACCGACCGGCGCGCGGTCCTTGTTGACGATCTGTGCGGTAAGCGAATAGCCCTTCAGCGGATAAACCGGAATCTTCACGAGATCGCCGAGCAGCTTCGGCGAGTACGAGCCGAGCGCGATGACATACGAATCCGCCTGCACCGTCTCGTCGCCGCACTTCACGCCCGCGATGCGGCCGTTCGCGATCGCGTCGATCGGCGTGTTGTAGCGGAACTTGACGCCGAGCGCTTCGGCCATCGCGGCGAGGCGCGTCGTGAACATCTGGCAATCGCCGGTTTCGTCGTTCGGCAGGCGCAGTCCGCCCGTCAGCTTGTGCGATACCGCCGCGAGCGCCGGTTCGGCGTTCTGCAATTCGTCGGCGGAAAGCAGTTCGAAGGGCACGTTTGCTTCCTTCAGCACGGCGATGTCTTTCGCGGTGCCGTCCAGTTGCTGCTGCGTGCGAAAGAGTTGCAGCGTGCCGCCGGTGCGGCCTTCGTAGTGGATGCCGGTGTCCGTGCGCAGTGCTTGCAGGCAGTCGCGGCTGTATTCGGCGAGGCGCACCATGCGGCCCTTGTTCACCGTGTAGCGATTCTGCGTGCAGTTGCGCAGCATCTGCCACATCCACTGGAGTTGATTCATCGTGCCGTCGAGGCGGATGGCGAGCGGAGCGTGCTTTTCGAACATCCATTTGACGGCTTTTAGCGGGACACCGGGCGCGGCCCATGGCGATGCATAACCCGGCGAGATCTGGCCTGCGTTGGCGAAACTCGTTTCGAGCGCGGGGCCCGATTCGCGGTCGATGACCGTGACTTCGTGACCGGCGCGGGCGAGATAGTAGGCGCTCGTTATGCCAACGACGCCGCTTCCGAGAATGACGATACGCATGAGATCTCCAGTCCTGATCCGATGAAACTTCCGCATGCGCGTGCTTTAGTGCTTTAAGTCGATCGACGCTGCGTAGGGAAGTTTATTCAATGATATCGACTATATTATCGATGTCGATATAGTTTTAGTTATTGTTTTTGGCCGATTTTCAGGAAAAACGCGATGAGAACACAGCGAAATCCGGTCCGCGCGCTCGATAAGCTCGATCACAAGATTCTGAACATCCTGAAGCAGGACGGGCGCATCGCGATGAAGGACCTGACCGAGCGGGTCGGACTGTCGGTGACGCCGTGTATCGAACGTGTCAAGCGCATGGAGCGCGACGGCGTCATCATGGGCTACTACGCGCGGGTGAACCCGAGCGAATTGGGTCGCGCGCTACTGCAGAAGATTCCCGAGGTGCTCGAATGCCATCTGGTGTCCGGCGATTTCGACTATCTGATCAAAGCGCGCATCGGCGAAATGGCCGACTACCGGAATCTGTTGGGTGACATTCTTTTGCAGTTGCCCGGCGCGGTGCAGTCGAAAAGCTATGTCGTGATGGAGGAGATCAAGGAGACGCTGTTTATTCCGGTCGAGACGTGAATTTCCGCTTGCGATGGTAACCACAAAAAATACTGTACAAATATACAGTATTTTTTGTGGTTACCATCGCAATGTCTACGTCGGATCGAGAGTTTCCCGTTGTGCCGCCCGCGCCGCTGAAAGGACGCGGCGCCGTGTCGAACATGCAAGGGCGATACGAGCGGGACGAACGTGAGCGCGTCGACGACGGCTGGCTCCACGTCGGCTCGGACGACGAAGCCGCGCCGCCGCTGCGTACGCAAGTGTTCGAGGAGCGCGCCAAGAGCATCCTGACCCGCAACACGTCGCCGGACATTCCGTTAAGTGTGTCGCTGAATCCGTATCGCGGAGGCGAGCACGGCTGCATCTATTGCTTCGCGCGTCCGACGCACAGTTATCTCGGTCTGTCGCCGGGACTCAACTTCGAAAGCCGCATCTACGCGGAGATCAACGCGGGCGAATTGCTGGAGCGTGAACTGTCGAAAGCGTCGTACCGGCCCGAGCCAATCGCGCTCGGCGTGAACACCGATGCCTATCAGCCGGTCGAGCGTGAGTTAAAGCTGACGCGGCGTGTCATCGAAATCCTGAGCGCCTGCGGGCATCCGTTCGCGGCCATCACGAAGTCTTCGCTAATCGAGCGCGACATCGATCTGCTTGCGCCGATGGCCGCACGCGGGCAAGTCATGGCGGCGATCACCGTCACCACGCTGGATGCGAATCGCGCGCACGCTCGAACCGCGCGCGGCCACGCCCTCGCGCCGGTTGCGCACCATCCGCGTGCTCGCGGAGGCGGGCATCCCGGTAGGCGTTGAGCATCGCGCCGATCATTCCGTTCGTGACGGAGCCGGATTTCGAGCGCGTGCTGGAAGCTTGCGCCGAGGCGGGCGCGACGAGCGCGAGCTACATCGTGCTGCGCTTGCCGTGGGAAGTCGCGCCGCTTTTCAAGGACTGGCTGGCGGCGCATTTTCCGGATCGCGCCGATCGCATGATGAGCGATGAGCCACGTGCGCGACATGCGCGGCGGCAAGGACTACGACTCGGATTTCGCGAAACGGATGAACGGCGAGGGCTTGTGGGCCGACATGCTGAAGCAGCGCTTCAGCAAGGCGACGAAGCGGCTCGGGCTGAACCGGCGTTCGCACGGCATTCTGGATATGTCGGAGTTTCAGCGGCCGGTGATCGAAGCGGCACGAAGGCCCATCGCGCCGCCGAATCCGCAACTCGATCTGTTCTGATGATGCTTGCGGAGCTTTATTGCGACAGCGCCTTGGCCGCTTCCACCTGTCCTTCGAAGTAGGTCTGAAAGGTGAGCGCGAGGCCGGTCATCAGCAGAAACGCGCCGATCAGCAGCGAAAACATCACGATGAAGATGACCGTCCAGCCGGAGTCGCTCTCGCGATGGGTGTGGGCGTTGAATTGCGCGTCCCATTTGGCGTCGGGACGCAGACCGTAGACGATCGCCGACAGAAAGGCCGCCATCAGCGACACCGCGCCCGGANCGCCCCTGCGATGATGCCGACAATATGCGCCCAGCCCCATTTGTTGCGCATGCCATACAAATAGAAGCGGTGCAGCCCGATATAGCCGAACAGAAACGCTAGCGCAGCGGTGAGCGTTTTGGACCGGAAATACGGCGGAATGGGCTTGCTGTCCGGCTTCGGGCCGGATCGGGAGGCGACGGACGAGGAAGTCATCGGCGAAAGCGGTGGTAATGGGTGGCGCAAGCCGAGCATTTTACGCTCGCGTGTGCGCGTATCGACGCAAACATACGGAAGATCGCGCCGGCGCTGCCTTTTGTCGCAGCGGTGTCGGGTCCGGATATCGACCGCGGCAGCATACGCGCATCGAAAACCACGCCGAATCGCGCGAAAATTGCGTTAAGTGTTCGTTCGAGCGTCGGAATCCAACTATAATCGTCTGATCTCGTTGTTCCGAACCCCAGTTTTCAAGGATTTCAGCTTCAGCATGGTCATCATCCGCTTGGCTCGTGGCGGCTCGAAGAAGCGCCCGTTTTACAACATCGTCGCAACCGATTCGCGTAGCCGCCGTGACGGCCGCTTTATCGAGCGCGTCGGCTTCTACAACCCGGTTGCCACCAAGGGCGAATCGCTGCGTATCGCGCAGGATCGTCTGACCTACTGGCAAGGCGTCGGCGTGCAACTGTCGCCGACCGTCGAGCGCCTGGTCAAGCAAGCCGCGCAAGCTCAGCCGGCTGCTTAAGTCTCATCGAGTACCGGCGACGCACGCTGGTTTCTGCCGCGTGATCGCCGTGCCGTTCGAAATCTGCCCAAAGGTTCGCTGATGTCCGCGCGTGATCCTCAAAACGGCCGCGAAGGCGCCATCGGCCAGCCGAAGCCGGGGCAAGATCAAGCCGCCACGTTCGGCGCGTTCGCCTGCAAGCCGGGTGCGCATCGCGTGGCGGCCGACGTTTCGAGCGCGAAAAGCAATCCAAAGCAGGAAGAGTCCGTCGAGGCAGTCGATAGCTTGCCCGAAGACGCGGTCGAAGTCGGCTATATCGCCGACGGCTACGGTCTTAAGGGCTGGATCAAGATCGTTCCGCATGCGAACGGCAAGTCGGGTGGCGACTCATTACTCACCGCTCGGCGCTGGTGGCTGACGAAAGGGCGCGAGCGCAAGTCGGCGCGCGCCATTCAGTCGAAGGTGCACGTGGATACCATCGTCGCGCAGCTCGGCGGCTGCGTAGACCGCAATGCGGCGGAAGCGCTGAAAGGCTATGCGGTGCATATCGCCCGCAGCGACTTTCCGAAGCTCGACGACGCGGACGAGTTCTACTGGGTCGATCTGATCGGCCTCGATGTCGAGAACGAAGCGGGCGTGGCCCTGGGCCGCGTCGCAGACATGATCGACAACGGCGCGCATTCGATCCTGCGGATCGAGTATCCGAGCACCGGCAAGGATGGCAAGCCCGTCACCGGCGAGCGGCTGATTCCGTTCGTCGGCGTGTATGTGAAGACGGTGGACCGCGTGGCGAAGCGTATCGTCGTCGACTGGGACGCCACCGAATATTAAGACGCATCGATTCAAGGGGAAAGCGCGATGCAGTTCGATGTCATGACGCTTTTTCCCGAGATGTTTCGCGCGCTGACCGACTGGGGTATCACCAGCCGGGCGGTCTCGCAGGAGCGGTTCGGTTTGCGTACGTGGAATCCACGCGATTTCACGACGAACAACTATCGCACCGTCGACGATCGCCCTTACGGCGGCGGCCCCGGCATGGTGATGCTGGCGCGTCCGCTGGAAGATGCGATCCATGCGGCAAAGGCCGCGCAGCGTGAGCAGGGCATCGCTTCGACGCGCGTGGTCATGATGTCGCCGCAAGGCGCGACACTCGATCACGATCGCGTGATGCGGTTCGCGCAGGAACCCGGCCTCGTGCTGTTGTGCAGCCGTTACAAAGCGATCGACCAGCGTCTGATCGACCGCGAAGTGGACGAAGAAATCAGCCTCGGCGATTTCGTCCTGTCGGGTGGCGAATTGCCCGCAATGGCGCTGATGGACGCCGTCGTGCGTCAGTTGCCGGGCGTGCTGAACGACGCGCAGTCGGCCGTGCAGGACAGTTTCGTCGACGTGCTGCTGGATTGCCCGCATTACACGCGTCCCGAGGAATACGAAGGCATGCGCGTGCCCGATGTGCTGCTCGGCGGCCATCACAAGGAAATCGACGCCTGGCGTAGGCGCGAAGCCTTGCGCAACACGTTTCACAAGCGGTCCGATCTGATCGTGCGGGCGCGCGAGCAAAAGATGTTGAGCCGGGCCGACGAGGCGTGGCTTGCAGAACTCGCGAAGGGCGCATCGAAGTCTGACTAGACCTCGGGCGGACGAGTGGGACCAAGAGGGCGTCGTGTGAACGGCGTCTGAAGTAAACTCATCCTCTACCGGGGCCTTCGTCTAAGGCAACCAACTCTGGCAAGATGGCACAAAGGAGTCAGTAATGAACCTGATTGAACAACTCGAGAAGGAAGAGATCGCTCGCGTGCTCGGCGAAAAGACCATCCCCGACTTCGGTCCGGGCGACACGGTTGTCGTCAACGTGAACGTCGTGGAAGGTACGCGCAAGCGTGTTCAGGCTTACGAAGGCGTCGTCATCGCCAAGCGTAACCGTGGCCTGAACTCGAACTTCATCGTCCGCAAGATTTCGTCAGGCGAAGGCGTCGAGCGTACGTTCCAGACCTACTCGCCGCTGCTCGCGAGCGTCGTCGTGAAGCGCTGCGGTGACGTTCGTCGCGCGAAGCTCTACTACCTGCGCGAGCGTTCAGGCAAGTCGGCTCGTATCAAGGAAAAGCTCGTCTTCAAGGACAAGGCTGCTTCCGCCGAGTAATCGTCGACAAGCCGATGCTGCACGGAAAAGCACCCCCTCGCGGGTGCTTTTTTCTTTGGTGTGTTCAAATTGGACATTCGACATCTCAATATCCGACCTGTGTCCACCGGCAAGACCTCGACTCCGCGCATTGCGCCCGAGCGGCTGACGCCCGACGGCCTGCGCGCGCTTCGCGATGCAGCTCGACTGGACACAGGAAGCGCGCGAGCAGCGCATCAAGGCGATCGGCGGCGATCGGCGCGTGGCGTCGGTGCTGGTGCCGCTGGTCGTGCGCGAAGGCGGGCGGCGGCAATGCATCGCGCGA
>JAQFVI010000282.1 GCA_029439495.1 Caballeronia sp. BR6202001590007 | reverse complement strand
GACTGCGAAAGAATACGTAAAGTCCGAATCGCATTCAGTGTTTTCACCGACGAGCCTCCGGATCGTCGACCGCGCGCGTGGCCGCACTGGCCACCCAATCTATCCACAATTTCTGTTCACAAGCATGTGGATATCCTGCGCATCGCCGCCGCAACGCGTTGATGCGCAAGACCTATTGCATCGCGGTCACAAAGCCAGCGCCGCGCGCCGCGTGGAAACCAGCAGCAGATAGCACACCGCGCCAAGCGCAAGCGACGGCAGCGTCGCGCCGAGATTCGGCAGCCATTGGTTGATCGCGTGATACGCCGCGATGCCGATGCCCCACGCGACGAACGCGCTGACATGCCATCTGCCGGAATAGGCATAGCGGCCGTGAGCATCGGCGAGCGCCGCGGAGTCGATGCGGCGCTTGCGGACAACGAAGTGATCCGCGAACACGACGCCGAACAACGGCGCGAACACCGAGCCGATCAGCAGCAGGAAGTTCTGATACTTGCCCATTGCGACGGCCAGCGCGACGAGCGTGCACAAAGCGCCGAACGCACCGGCACGCGCGCGCGCGCCCAGAACGTGCCCGTCGATACAGCGGCGGAGTGCATGTCGGCGAACGCGTTGTCGATTTCATCGATGAGAATCAGCAGCAGCGCGATACCGCCGCCCGCCTGCGCGAACGCGACGATCAGCAGCGCATCGTCGCCGCCAGCCGCGAGACCGTAGATCGCGCCGAGCGCGTAGAACCACAGATTGGCGATGCCATAGCCGAACAGCGTGCCGTGGAACGTGCCTCCCGCGCTGCGTCCGAAGCGCGTGTAGTCGGCGATCAGCGGCAGCCACGACAGCGGCATCGCGACGACCAGATCGATGCCCGCGCCGAAGGCCATGTCGCCGGTGCCGGGGCGGTGCATCAGCGCGCCGATGCCGATATCCTGCTTCGCGAGCAGATTCCACGTCAGCCAGCCCGCGCCGCCGAGCAGCAGCCAGATGCCCCAGGTGCGCAGAAATCGCCGCACGAAGGAGAGCGGCCCGCTGACCGCGAACAGCACGACGCCGATGACGGTGCTGACGGCGATCGCCGTCAGCGCGTGCAGCAACGGCAGGCCCGGCACGAGCAGCGCGCCCGCCTCCGCGACCAGCAGCCCGATGCCGAGCGAAAACCATAGCGTGAAGGCATCGCTCGTGGCGAACGCGCGTCGTTGCTGCGGCACGGGGACGAGCGGCGCGTAGGTGGCGGAATCGCCAGAGTTTTCTTACTGCATGCGTTTGCCTTTTCTGTATTCGATGAAGCGCGCCACACGGCCGCGCCGGTCCGCGACTGTCATAATGACCCGATTTTGCGGCCATCCGCGGCGCGCGACCACCTGGCCGAACGGCCAATGTCCGCGCGTGCCGGAAAAGTGCACGATTATCGCCGCGCTCAAAACCACCCGCGCCAATTCCCCATCGATGGCGCGTCTTCCCGACAGAGCTATGTTCGAAGAAACCCGTGGCAACGTTCCGCTCGCGGAACACCTGCGCCCTCGCACCATCGACGAAGTAATCGGCCAGAAGCATCTGCTCGGTCCCGCAAAGCCGCTGCGCGTCGCGTTCGAATCGGGCGAGGCGTATTCGATGATCCTCTGGGGACCGCCCGGCGTCGGCAAGACCACGCTCGCACGCCTGATGGCCGATGCCTTCGACGTCGAGTTTATCTCGCTGTCGGCGGTGCTGTCGGGCGTCAAGGACATCCGCGAGGCGGTCGAGACGGCGCAGATCCATCGCGCGAACGGGCGGCAGACGCTGGTGTTCGTCGACGAAGTGCATCGCTTCAACAAGAGTCAGCAGGACGCGTTCTTGCCGCACGTCGAATCGGGGCTCTTCGTGTTCGTCGGCGCGACGACCGAGAATCCGTCGTTCGAGGTGAACAGCGCGTTGCTGTCGCGAGCCGCCGTCTACGTGCTCAAAAGTCTCGATGCCGACGAACTCAAGGAATTGCTGTCACGGGCGAGCGCGGAACTCGGCGGTCTCACCTTCACCGACGAAGCGCGCGACGCGCTGATCGGTTCCGCCGACGGCGACGGCCGCAAGCTGCTCAACAACCTGGAAATCGTCGCGCGGGCGGCGGCGCAACAGAAGCAGACCGAGATCGACGGCACGCTGCTCGGCAGCGCGCTCGCGGAAAACCTGCGGCGTTTCGACAAGGGCGGCGACGCGTTCTACGACCAGATCAGCGCGCTGCACAAGTCGGTGCGCGGCAGCAATCCGGACGGCGCGCTCTACTGGTTCTGCCGCATGCTCGACGGCGGCGCCGACCCGCGCTATCTCGCGCGGCGCATCGTGCGCATGGCGTGGGAAGACATCGGCCTCGCCGATCCGCGCGGCGCGCGCATCGCGCTCGACGCGTCGGAGACTTACGAGCGGCTCGGCTCGCCCGAAGGCGAACTCGCGCTCGCGCAGGCGCTGATCTATCTCGCGGTCGCGCCGAAATCGAACGCGGGCTACAACGCGTACAACGAGGCGCGGCGCTTCGTCGGCAAGGATCAGTCGCGCGCGGTGCCGGTGCATCTGCGCAACGCGCCGACCAAGCTCATGAAGGAACTCGGCTACGGCCACGAGTATCGCTACGCGCACGACGAGCCCGATGCCTACGCGGCCGGCGAAACCTATCTTCCCGACGGCATGCGCGAACCGGACTGGTATCGGCCAACGCCGCGCGGACTCGAAGGCAAGATCGGTGACAAGCTCGCGCGGCTCGCCGAACTTGACGACGCGTGGCGGCGCGAGCATCGCGACGACAAGAAGCGCTGACGCAAAACAGTGACTCCGAAGCCGTGACGCGGGCGCCGCGCGCGGGCCGTGCGCTAGAATCGACCATTCAACATCAATCATTGAAGCCCCGCCATGCTCGACATTCAACACCTCCGCAAAGACCTGGACGGCGTCGTGAAGCGCCTCGCCGACCGGGGCTTCACCCTCGACGTCGCCGCCTTCGCCGCGCTCGAAGCCGAGCGTCGCGAGATCCAGACTCGCACCGAAGAACTCCAGTCGCGCCGCAACAGCCTGTCGAAGCAGATCGGCGCGATGAAAGGCCGCGGCGAAGACACGACCGCGGTGATGGCGGAAGTGAGCGGCATCGGCGACACCATGAAGGAGTCGGCCGCGAAGCTCGAGGACGTGCAAAAGTGTCTGTCGGACCTGATGTTGACGGTGCCCAATCTGCCGCACGAAAGCGTGCCCGTCGGCCGCGACGAAACGCAGAACGTCGAGGTGCGGCGCTGGGGCACGACGCGCACGTTCGACTTCGAAGTCAAGGATCACGTCGATGTCGGCGCGCCGCTCGGCCTCGACTTCGAGACGGGCGCGAAGCTCTCGGGCGCGCGCTTCACGCTGCTGCGCGGTCCGATCGCGCGTCTGCATCGCGCGCTCGCGCAATTCATGATCGACACGCACACCGAACACCACGGCTACACGGAAGCGTACACGCCGTACATCGTGAATCCGGAGATCCTGTACGGCACCGGACAGTTGCCCAAGTTCGCCGACGACATGTTCCGCGTCGAGAAGGGCGGCGACGAGCACACCGTCACGCAGTACCTCATTTCGACCTCCGAAATCTCGCTGACCAACACGGTGCGCGACAGCATCCTCGAGGCGAGCGCATTGCCGGTGAAGCTCACCGCGCATTCGCCGTGTTTCCGTTCGGAAGCGGGCTCGTATGGCCGCGATACGCGCGGCCTCATTCGCCAGCATCAGTTCGACAAGGTCGAGATGGTGCAGATCACGTCGCCGGATGCCTCGTATGCGGCGCTCGACGAGATGGTCGGCCAGGCCGAAACCATCCTGCAGAAGCTGGAGCTGCCGTATCGCGTGATTACGCTGTGCACGGGCGACATGGGCTTCTCGGCCGCCAAGACCTTCGACCTCGAAGTGTGGGTGCCGGCGCAGAACACGTATCGCGAGATTTCGAGCTGCTCGAATACCGAAGCGTTCCAGGCGCGGCGCATGCAGGCGCGCTTTCGCAACGCGCAGGGCAAGCCGGAATTCGTGCATACGCTCAATGGTTCGGGCCTCGCGGTCGGGCGCACGCTGGTCGCGGTGCTGGAGAACTTCCAGAACGCGGACGGCTCAGTGACGATTCCGACGGCGTTGCGTCCCTACATGTGCAATCAGGAGCGCATCGAGGCGCAAGCGGCTCCAAAGAATTCCTAATGCGAATTTGCAAAAAGGGGGCTTGGAAAGCCAAAAAGACTTCGATATAATTTTATTTTTCGTTGAGCAGCGACCCGCTTAGCGAAGGCCGATCGAGGTCAAAAAAACCGGTTGGTAGACGGAAAGGTGGCAGAGTGGTCGAATGTACCTGACTCGAAATCAGGCGTACGGTTTCCCCGTACCGTGGGTTCGAATCCCACCCTTTCCGCCAAAATACTTAAACCCCGCACGCTGTCATGGCTTGCGGGGTTTTTCATTTTCGGCGATACGACGCGTGACGTGCGTGCCGGGCACGTCTGCGTCCGCATCTTCAGCCGCAATCGGTCAGGTCGTGCATCGCGCGATCGCGAAGCGCAGTTCGGGCTCGGGCACGCCGCCATCGTCGTTCGACGACTGCTGCACCTTCACGACCGCCTTCACGACCGATCCGAACGTCGCCGGCGTCAGCGTGACGAGCCACGCGTTCGATCCGACGATCACCTCCGTATTGCCCTGATCCCGCTCCGCGCGCGCCGATGGAATCATTCGCTGCAGGCAGCTCGATATGTCCGATGCGCCTCGCGCCGACGAGACGTGTATCCACCGGCTTCGAGGCGCGCAACTCGGGACCGGTGGTTGCCGATCCGCACGCAGCGAGCGCCGCGACGCCCGTCATCAAGGCCGAAACAAATACGATGCGATGCAATGCATGTCCCTCCAGTCAGTCCGTCAAGCAATTCGAATCCGCGCCACTAAAACACAAACATCCATACATCTCAGCCCAGACATGTGCACGCGCCGCCAAGCCGCGCGAGGCCCGCAAAACGGCCGAAGCGGTCACAGGTGCTATCATCGGCCCCATTGCGTCGACGCGCGCTGACGCGCGGCTTGCCTCGAATTGTCGCAAGACGCCACAGACGCGCGGGCAGGCGCCCCGAACACCTCTGCATTGCTCAATGGCCATCACCCTCAAGACATCCGCCGACATCGACAAGTTGCGCATCTCCGGCCGGATGGCCGCCGAAGTCCTCGCGATGATCGCGGAACACGTACGCCCTGGCGTCACGACCGACGAACTCGACGCCATCTGCAATCGCTTCATCGTCAATGAACTGAAGGCCACGCCGGTGAACATCGGCTACATGGGTTTTCCGAAGACCATCTGCGCGTCGGTAAATCACGTCGTGTGCCACGGCATTCCGGGGTCGAAGGAATTGAAGGACGGCGACATCATCAATATCGATGTCGCGATCATCAAGGACGGCTACTACGGCGACACGAGCCGCATGTATTTCGCCGGCACGCCGGACAAGCAAGCGCAGCGTCTCGTTGACACGACCTACGAAGCCGATATCGCCGGCATCCGCGAAGTGAAGCCCGGCGCGACGCTCGGCGATATCGGCTTCGCCATTCAGTCGGTCGCGCATCGCGAAGGCTTTTCGGTGGTGCGCGAATATTGCGGCACGGCATCGGCCGCATGTATCACGAAGACCCGCAAGTGCTGCACTATGGTCAGCGCGGCGCCGGACTGCGTCTGAAGCCGGGCCTCGTCTTTACCATCGAGCCGATGATCAACGCGGGCCGCGCGGCCACGCAGCAGTCGCGCGACGGCTGGACCGTGACGACGAAGGACCGCTCGCTGTCCGCGCAATGGGAACACATGGTCGCCGTCACCGACGACGGCTTCGAGTTGCTCACGCCGTAGCCGGACGGCACCGGCGCTTACGCCGCGCCTGACGTCCATGCCTCGCGCGCCTTCGCGGTGCATCGCGAGGGCGCGTGTGCGTTGTAAGGCACTTCCCGAGATTTAAGAATTGACGGGTACGCCCGTTCGGTTGAAGCTATCGAATGGTCCCGGCGCGCGCGTGACGAAGCGCGCCGCGAAGACCAGGAGCCCGAGAGAAACTGTCTGCATGAGCGCCCGCATGAGTCCTTCACTGACCGTCAGCCGCATCGCCGCACAACAGGGTTCCATTCTGCGCGAGCTTCGCACCGCGTCGCTGCGCGAAGCTCCTTATGCATTCGGCGAGACCCTGGCCGACGCGCTGCTCGTCGATCCCGCTTCCTTCGACGACACCGCCGCGCTGCACGCGCAGTCCCCGCGACTCGCGACTTTCCTGCTCTACACCGAAGGTCATCCCTGCGGCCTTGTGCATGCCTACGTCGAAGATTACGACGATGCGCGTGCCTTTGTCGCCGCGTTGTGGGTCGCGCCGGCGGTGCGTCATCTGCGCGGCGGCGAGCTGCTCGTGAACGCGGCATCGCAATGGCTCGCGGAGCAGGGCGCATTCGAAGTGCATGCGTGGATCGCCGAAGAAAACCGCAACGCGATGCGCTTCTACGAACGCCTCGGCTTCGGCCCGACAGGCGATCGCCGCGCGATGCCCGCCAACGAAGCGGAAACCGAAGCATTCTACGTGCGCCATCTGCAGGTCAATCGCGACGCATGATACGCGCGCGGCACGCCTTCGCGTCGCGCGCACTGCTCGTTTCCGATAGCTGAAATTCGGCCGGAAAAAATATGGCTGTGCGCGCGTACGCCTGTAAAATACGCAAAATTCTTGGCCGTTCTTATGTCGCTCAACAAAACGCCCTTTTTCGAACTGCGCAGCGGCTCCGTCGACACGCTTCTCTTCGTCGTCAAAACATTAGACCTTGGAGCCTTGCGCACCGAACTCACGTGGCGCTTCGAAGCCACTCCCGAATTCTTCGCCAACGACACGGTCGCCATCGACGTGCGTCGTCTCGCCGATGCCGCGAACGGCGGCGAAGGCGAGCGCGTATCGCTCGCGGAACTCGAGACGCTTCTGAAAAGCGTGCGCATGCGTCCGATCGGCGTATGCGCGCTGCCGTCGCAGACGTGGGCGATTCAATGGACGAACGACGGCGGCCTGCCGGTGCTCGAGGCACGCGATCGCCGCGGCATGCCGAAGCCTTCGGTGGACGAAGCGAAGCCCAACTCCGACGCCGCGAAGGTGATCGAAGCGGCCGTCGCCAGCACGCCGCCGCCGACGGTACTGCCGCAGCCGGCGACCATCATCGACCGGCCGCTGCGTTCGGGTCAGCAGGTGTACGCGAAGGGCGATCTCATCGTGCTCGGACTCGTGTCCTATGGCGCGGAAGTGATCGCCGAAGACAATATTCATATCTATGCGCCGTTGCGCGGCCGCGCGCTTGCCGGCGTGCATGGCAATCTCGATGCGCGGATCTTCTGCACCTGTCTCGAGCCGGAGCTGATCTCCATCGCAGGCATCTACCGGACGACCGAGAATCCGCTGCCCGCCGAGGTCGCGAGCAAGCCCGTGCAAATCTGGCTGGACGAAGAAAAACTGATGATCGAACCGCTGCGGCTGACCTGAAAGCCGCGCGCCCGATGCCCCTGGCGCGCGCTTACGGCAACGCGAGCGGACCTATTTGACGAACACAAGGTACTTGTATGGCAAAAATCATTGTGGTGACTTCGGGGAAGGGCGGCGTCGGCAAGACGACCACCAGCGCGAGCTTCGCATCGGCGCTCGTATTGCGCGGCCACAAGACGGCCGTGATCGACTTCGACGTCGGTCTGCGCAATCTCGACCTCATCATGGGTTGCGAACGCCGCGTGGTGTACGACCTGATCAACGTGATCCAGGGCGAGGCCAATCTCCATCAGGCGCTCATCAAGGACAAGAAGCTCGAGAACCTGTACATCCTGCCAGCTTCGCAGACGCGCGACAAAGATGCGCTCACGCTCGAAGGCGTCGAGAAGGTCATCAACGAACTCGTGAAGATGAACTTCGAATACATCGTCTGCGATTCGCCGGCGGGTATCGAGTCCGGCGCGCTGATAGCGATGCACTTCGCCGACGAGGCGCTCATCGTGACAAATCCGGAAGTGTCGTCAGTGCGCGACTCGGACCGCATCCTCGGCATTCTGTCGTCGAAGACCAAGCGTGCGATCGAGGGCAAGAATCCGGTCAAGGAGCATTTGCTGATCACGCGCTATAACCCGAAGCGCGTGTCCGAAGGCGAGATGCTGTCGCTTTCCGACATCCAGGAAATTCTGCGCATCGACCTGATCGGCGTGATTCCGGAATCGGAAGCGGTGCTGCATGCATCGAACCAGGGTCTGCCGGCCGTGCATCTGGACGGCACGGACGTCGCCGAATCGTACAAGGACGTAGTGTCGCGCTTCCTCGGTGAACAGAA
>JAQFVI010000281.1 GCA_029439495.1 Caballeronia sp. BR6202001590007 | reverse complement strand
CGCGAATCGGAAACGCCACCTCCACACGCCGGAAGAAATTCCGGTCCATCCAGTCCGCACTGGAAAGAAACACATCTTCCTTCCCGTTCGCATAGAAGTAGAAGATCCGATGATGTTCGAGAAACCGCCCGACGATCGATCGCACGGTGACGTTCTCCGAAAGATCCTCGACGCCAGGCTTGAGCGAACACACGCCCCGCACGATCAGATCGATCTTCACGCCCGCATGCGACGCTTCGTATAACGCCGCAATCACCGTAGGCTCGAGCAAGGTATTCATCTTCGCGACGATGCGCGCACGCTTGCCCGCACGGGCGTTGTCGGCTTCGGCGNTGCAGCGGAATCTCGCCGCCAATGCCCGTCAACTGCTGAAAGACATGATGCACGTCCTCGCACATCTCCTGATCGGACGTCATCAGGCCGAAGTCGGTATAAAGCCGTGCCGTGCGCGGGTGGTAGTTGCCCGTGCCCAGATGAGCGTATCGCTTGAGCACCATCTTTCCGGCCTGCTGCACGCGACGCACGATTAACATCATCTTCGCGTGGCACTTGTGGCCCACCACGCCGTACACCACATGCGCGCCCACCGCCTCGAGCTGCGATGCCCAGTTGATGTTGGTCTCTTCGTCGAAACGCGCAAGCAATTCGACCACCACCGTTACTTCCTTGCCGTTGCGCGCGGCCTGCATCAGCGCATCCATCAACGGGGAATCGGTGCCGGTGCGATAGATGGTCTGCTTGATCGCGACCACCTGCGGATCCTTCGCCGCCTGCAGCAGCAGTTCGAGTACCGGCTGAAAACTCTCGTAAGGATGCAGCAGCAGGATATCGCCCTGATCGATCGCATCGAAGAGATTGGTCGTGTTCGCGACCGGCTTCGGCACCAACGGAATGTGCGGCACGAACTTCAGATCGGGACGGTCGACCATCTCCGGCAACTGCATCAGACGCACCAGATTCACCGGGCCGTTGACGCGATAGCAGTCGCGCTCGTTCAACTGGCTCTCGTCGAGCAGACGGCGAATCATGTGCGGCGGCGTCTCTGCCGATACCTCCAGACGGACCGCGTTGCCCAGATGCCGCGCGGGCAGTTCACCCTGCAACGCGACGCGCAGGTTGGTGATCTCGTCTTCGTCGACGAACAGTTCGCTGTTGCGTGTGATGCGAAACTGATTGCAGTTGCGCACCGTCAGATGCGGAAACAACTCGCTGACGAAGTGCTGCAGAAACGAACTCAGCAACACGAAACCATGCGGATAACCCGACAGCGCTTCCGGCATGCGCACGAGGCGCGGCAACGCGCGCGGCGCCTGCACGATGCCCATCATCGCCTGGCGGCCGAAGGCATCCGTGCCCTCGAGCTCGACGACGAAGTTCAGGCTCTTGTTGAGCACGCGCGGAAACGGATGCGCCGGATCGAGGCCAATCGGCGTCAGCACCGGCAGGAGTTCGTGCTGAAAGTACTCGCGCGCCCAGGCGGTCTGCTGCTCGTTCCAGCTTTCCGCCCCATGAAAATAGATGCCCTCCATCTCCAGCGCCGGCAATACGATGTCATGCAGCATCGTGTATTGCTGATGCACGAGATGCTGCGCGCGCTCGGACACGAGATCGTAGACATGTTGCAACGACATGCCGTCCGGCGTCAGCGAGCCGGGATTGTCGCGCATCTGCTCCTGCAGACCGGCCATGCGGACTTCGAAGAATTCGTCGAGATTGGAGCTGGTGATGCAGATGAAGCGAAGGCGTTCCAACAGCGGCACGGACGTATCGGTAGCCTGCGCGAGGACTCGCTCGTTGAAACCCAGAATGCCCAGTTCGCGGTTGAAGAGCGGATAGCGTATGGACATCGGTGGAGGTGTGTGACTCTCGAATGGAAGGAAGATAGAATGGCGCTTGAATGATCTCGCAGTACTATGTAGTTTTTATGACATGATGTGTGACACAAATTCTACTCACATTGTGGTTAGCGTCGCTAGCGAAGAAGACGCGCGGGCGCGGGCCGTGCCGATGCAGCCCGACGGAAGCCCCTTGCTAGTCGGCATAGAATAAAATTTAGAATTCGACGCTGCAACAGCGCAGCGTCCTTGTCCCCACTCGAATCTGGAAATCCGATGGTCACATATCCTCATCTTCTTGCCGCGGTCGACCTGGGATCGAATAGCTTCCGGCTGATCGTCGGACGCGTCGAGGAAACACCCGCCGGCAGCCAGATCTATCAGGTCGATGAGGTCGATGCGCTGCGCGAGCCCGTGCGTCTCGGCGGCGGTCTGTCGAAAGACAAGATGCTCGATCGCGCCTCGCAGGTGCGCGGCTGGGATGCGCTCAAGCGCTTCGGCGAACGTCTGCGCGACTTCCATCCCGATCAGGTGTGCGCCGTCGCCACCAATACGCTGCGCGTCGCCAAGAACGCGCACGACTTCCTCGCCGAAGCGGAAGCGGCGCTCGGCTTCCCCATCGAAGTCATCGCGGGCCGCGAAGAAGCGCGTCTCATCTACGCAGGCGCCGCGCATTCGGTGCCGGCGAGCGCGGGCAAGCGGCTCGTGGTCGACATCGGCGGCGGCTCGACCGAGTTCATCATCGGTTCGCATTACACGCCCATTCACATGGAAAGCCTTTATATCGGCTGCGTGAGCCATAGCCGTCAGTTCTTCTCGGCGGGCAATGTTGACGAATACACGATGCGTCAGGCCGAACTCGCCGCCAAGCGCGAAATCCAGATCATTTCGAGCGAATACAAGCAGACCGGCTGGGATCAGGCGATCGGCTCGTCCGGCACGGCGCGCGCGCTCGCGGAACTCGTCGAGGCCAACGACTTCAACGATCCCAGCATCACGCACGGCATTTCGCGCGGCGGACTGGAGAAGCTCAAGCGCGCGCTCATCAAGGCGGAGAACGTCAATCGGCTGAAGCTGATCGCGCTCAAGCCTGACCGCATTCCGGTGCTCACGGGCGGTCTGTCGATCATGCTCGGCGTGTTCGAGGAACTCGGCATCGAATACGTGGATACAACTGACGGCGCACTGCGGCTGGGCGTGCTCTACGATCTGCTTGGCCGCTCGCAGCATCAGGACATGCGCACGGTGACGGTAGAAGGATTCAAGCGCCGCTACGGCGTCGATTCGGCGCAGGCGGACCGCATCGGCGAACTCGCGATCAGCTTCTCGATCAGCTCGACGAGCCCGACGAAGACCTGCGCGAAGAGAACCGCATGTTCCTCGCGTGGGCGGCATCGCTGCACGAGATCGGCCTGTCGATCGCGCACAGCGCCTATCACAAGCATTCGGCCTACATCGCGAGCAACGCGGACATGCCCGGCTTCTCGCGCACCGATCAGGCGCGTCTCGCGGCGCTCGTGCTCGGTCATGCGGGCAAGCCCGGCAAGCCCGGCAAGCTCGCGCAGGCGCGCGATGTCGACTGGACGCTGCTGTTCTGCCTGCGCCTCGCGGCGCTCTTGTCGCGCCGTCGCGCGGATGTCGGCCTGCCGGGCATCGAGGTGAGGGCGGCCAACGGTGGCTTCGAAGTGCGTCTGCCGAACGACTGGGTCGCGAGCAATCCCCTCACCGACTATAGCCTCGTACAGGAAGCGATGGAATGGGAAAAGATCGGGCGTCCGTATCGAGTCGTCTATACGGGCGATTGACGCAGTCGCCGCGTTCATCGAACGACAAAGGCCCCGCGTCGACGACCGGGGCCTTTCGATTTGTAATCGAGACGTTTCAGCGCGCAGCCATGTCGCCGATGAAGTGACGCGCGTAACGTGCGTTGATGTTTGACAGGCGAAACAGCGTCAGAAAGTCGGCCGTATTGGAAATCGGGATCCCATGCGGGCGCGCCGCAGATCTTCGCGCCCAGACGCAGATAGCCTTTGACCAGCGGCGGCGGGCTGACTTCCGCGCTCGTCTTCAGTTCTTCGACCGGCAGCGGCATATGCGGAAAGGCGTGATATTCCGGCGCGGTCAGCATGTCGGCGCGAAGCACCGCATACAGGTTCGCCGCGTAGTGTCCGCCGTCCACTATGCCGACGCTCGCGCAGCCGAGCATCGTTTCGTAGCCGTTCTGCATCATGTAGGTCGCGAGGCCGCCCCACAGCGACATGATCACCGCGACGTTGCGATAGTCCGGATGCACGCACGAACGGCCCACTTCGACGAGCTTCGGGCGCAGGTGCGTGAGACGCGACACGTCGAACTCGCTTTCCGCATAGAGACGGCCGATGCACGCGGCCTGATGCGGCGGCAGCACGCGATACGTGCCGACCACTTTCAGCGTGTCGAGATCGCGCACGAGCAGGTGATTGCAGAAGGCGTCGAAGGCATCCACATCAAGACCGGCGGGACCGGACAGACGCGCGCCCATTTCTTCGGAGAACACGCGAAAGCGCAGGCGTTGCGCTTCGCGCACGGCATCTTCCGAACGGGTCCACGCGACCTGCAGCCTTTGCTGGCCCTGCAACGGTTTCCGATGTGCGCGGAAGATGGCGGCGCGTATCGAAGAATGGTGATGACGCTCCGAGTTGCAGGACAGTCGTCGGCAGATCTTGCATTGGCGTTCCTCGCGAGGACTTGGCTGATTGGCGTGAATTTCCGCCAATGTAGTAACCGTCAGTGACGCTCGCATGAACGTGCGCTTACACATGGCACCATGCCGGCTTTCTTACGCGCACACGCGCGCTCAGATCAGATCCGGATTCAGCACCGCGCGCAGCACGACCTGGCCGTCGCCGTGGCGCATGCGCGACTGGAACCACCAGATGCCGGACTTTTTCACCGACCATTCGGCTTCGTGCCCGGTCAGGAGCAGCGCCGCGACGCGACCGAGCGTCGGCTGATGGCCGATCATGATGACGGTCTCCGCAATGCCTTCCGGCCAGCCGGCCGCATCGAGCACGGCCTGCGCGCTCGTGCCCGGCGCGAGCGAATCAACGACGCGATACTGGTCCGAAAACGCCTCGACGGTCTGGATCGTGCGCGTCGCGGGGCTGGCGAGAAACACGGCGTCGTCGTCAATGCGCAGCTTGAGCCACTTCGCGATGCCTTGCGCCTGCTTGCGTCCGCGCGGCGTGAGCTGGCGGGCGAGATCGCTGGCGACGTGATCTTCAGCTTCGGCGTGACGCCAGAGAATGAGGTTCATCGACTGTCTCCGTGATTGAGTGACAGCGCGTTCGATCGAATCGATTGCCACGATTCGTATGCCAGGGAACGGGCAACAAACGTGCCCCTCGGCTTCGTTTGCGATGCGCGAGCGACAGGCTATGATCTATGATTATGGTTCGTGTCGGAGCGTAGCGCAGCCTGGTAGCGCATCTGATTTGGGATCAGAAGGTCGAAGGTTCGAATCCTTTCGCTCCGACCACGATACACGAAGGGGTTACAAGTCTCGGCTTGTAACCCTTTTGCTTTTTACGGCGCCGCTTCTCGAGGCGTCTCTTCAAATCACGAATCTTGCTCGTCGAACGTGTCGCACCAAAGGAACTCCATGCCGCGCCTTGCCGTATCTCTCGCTCTGTCGACGACCATCACGCTGGGCTTCGCCGCCTGCGTCGATTCGACGCCCCACAAGCATCCGCCGCAGGATCCGCCCGACTATCACGGCGTGCCCACCGACATGACGCCGCCGTCGATGATCGACACGCCGCCGCGCCCGCAACCGGCCGTGCCGCAAAAGTGAGCGTTGCCCGCCCCGAAAAAGGCGAAGTCCCGATGCGGGCACACCGTGGCTTCTGACCCGCGCGGACTGTTCGCGCAGAGAAAAGCGCGGGCTGGGCACATTCTAGGAAAGACCGCTACGCGCAGGTGTGTGCGTTGGTATCGGACCGTAACCGGCTGCAAGCCGCGCCGGGCGCGCTTCGACGATGCCATTGCCGTTGACACGTTTGCGCGGTAAAAACGCCGGCCGGTCAGAAGTGCTCGGAGGAACGCTCTCGGCGACGCACGGACGCAATAGTTGCCGCGTGGCGTGTCGGCGCGTCGCGCTCAGGCCGCGCTCATTGCTTGCAGCGGATCACCATCGAACGGTTCTTGATGTTCGCGCCGAAGATGCCGCCGACCGAACCGCCCGCGGTCGCGCCATTGTCGGCATCCTTCGAAATCACGTCGTAGCCGTAGGCGCCGCAGACTTCGCCCGCCTGCTTGTAGCACGCGGCCCAGCTCGTGGCCGCATCGCCGCCGCTGCAGTTGATCGCGAATCCGGTGTCGCCGGACGGCAGGTAAGTCATTGTCGGGCCGCTCGCGCAGCCGGCGAGCATCGCCGTCGCGCTCAGGGCCGCGGCCGCGATCAGCGCGGTCGTGTTCATCCTCATCATCAATCCTCGTATGGCCGTGCGGCCGGTTCTGCTCGACCGCGCGCTTCAGCGCGGCGGCAAATAGCGCGCCGGGTCGGTCGAGCGGCCCATGAAGCGCACTTCGAAATGCAGCATCGTGCGGTTGCTGTCGGTGTCGCCCATTTCGGCGATCTGCTGGCCTTACTGCTTCCTTCACCAGAATCGCGCGATTGTGCGTGTACGTGGTCAGATGTCGTCGCTGTGCTTGATGATCAGCATGTTGTCGTAGCCGCGCAGACCGTTCCCCGCATAGACGACGCTGCCGGCCGCCGCCGCGACGACGGGCGTGCCCGCCGCGTTGCCGATGTCGATGCCCTTGGAATTCTTGCCGTCGAAGCCGCGGATCACGGTGCCTTGCGCGGGCCACACGAGCGATACGCCCGGTCCGGCCTTGCTCTGTGCGACCGAATCGGCGACGGCGTCGCTGCGGGCGGCGGCCGGTCCGCTGATGTCAAAGCGGTCGCCGTGCCCGGCGGCGGCGCGATGCGCAGCACCTGGCCGACTTCGATGGCATCCGGATTCGACAGCGAATTCTAGCGCTTGATATTGGCGACCGACGTGCGATTGGCGCGCGCGATCTTCGACACGGTATCGCCGCGTTCGACGCGATAGACGCCCGGACTGACCGGCGTGGAACCGCAGGCGGCCAGCACCGCGATCAGAGCGATACGCAGACCAGCCGTCCGAATGCAGCGCGTCGAAATCCGATGCGTCGAAATCCAATGTGAAGAACCAAGACCTGACCTCGCAAAGCGCCGCCGTGTCCAACGCGTGGCGGATCGAAAGGCAGGATTTTACCGGTTCGACTATTTCCGAACCAAAAGGGTGACTGGAGACAGCTTTTCGGAGCGGCTTTGCATCACGCGATCGGCGTGACGATGAGCCGAAGCGAAGCCGTTTCCGTCTTGCCCGGCGCGAGCCAGCGCAGACCGTGGCCGTTGTGGATCGCATCGGGCAGGCCGATCCACGGTTCGACGCAATAGAAGTCGGAGTTATCGGTCTCGGTCCAGGTCGTGATGCAGTACCAGGGCACCGAATCCGGCCGATGCAGTTCGAAGCCGATCGACCGCTTCAGCCCCAGCAGATTCACGCGCACGGGCGCGTCCGACGGACCGGTGAAGCAGTGGAAAACGTCGACGATGTCCTTGTCGCCGAGCGAATAGCGCGGCTTGCCGGGCGTCGGCTCGCTGATCGCGCCGTCGGGCAGCTGATGCCGTTCTTCCGTGCGCGGCAGCTCGATGCTGCTTTCGGCGCGCTGTCCGTGCGGCAGGTGAAAGTAGAAGTGATGGCCGGCGTAGTAGGGCAGCGCGACTTCGCCGGGATTCGAGGTCGTCAATTCGACTTCGAGCATATTCGCGTCGACGAGACGATAGGCCGCCTCGAAGCGAAACGCGAACGGATAGCCGCCGCGCGTGGCATCGTTGTCGACGAACGTCATGCGTAGGCCGTGGCCGTCCGCGTCGCGCGTCGAAGAGAGGGGCAGGTTGCGCGCGAAGCCGTGCGTGGGCAGGTCGTGCACAACGTCTTCGGCATCGCGCCATTTGTTGATTTCGCCATCGACGAAATGCCGGCCGAGGAACGGAAACAGCAGCGGATTGCCGCCGCGAATCTTGGCGGCGTTCGCCCACGCAGCGGAATCGAGCGGATCCGGCCAGTGGATGACCGGCTCGCCGCCGGCTGCGGCGCCGTCGCGCGCGATCTCGATGACGTCTGCTTCGGATGACATGATGGCAAAGCGTTCCGTGATGGATGAGAAGGTGAGAAGCGGTGAGAAAGTGGAAGGTGCCTCGATCGCCCGATTTTGCCCCGAATTTTCTACGGATAAACCCTTTGCGGGAAATTGCGACTCCCTGACGAAGCTGCAATATGTTGTTATACGATTTCAATGTTAGGAATCAGACGGACAGGGAGTAACCATGGATTTGGCGATGGCAATGGGTGTGACGATGTTCGGCCT
>JAQFVI010000280.1 GCA_029439495.1 Caballeronia sp. BR6202001590007 | reverse complement strand
GACTCATAACGTTTGACCTCAATCAACCCAATGGTGACGCGCGCGCCTTACGAAGTGCCGGATGCGCATGGCAAACGGGGATATCGCCTGTGCATCGACTTCGTCTACGACTGGGTCATCGACGCGCATGCGCAAGTCATCGTCACCTGCGACGAACTGCGCGTGCAATCCCCTTTCCGTGCAGACGTGGGACGCACAGGCTTTCCGGCACGATCATCAAGCCGGTCGCCCAGGGCGCGCTCGAAAAGCTGTGGACCGAACGCACGGGCAGGCGGCCGGCTCTGCCCATTCCGGCCACCGCGTCCGCCCCGCCCGCGACGCGAGCAAGGCGAGCACGCATGCGACACGCAAGGCCGCAGCGCCGCCGCCGGCCGGTAAAAAGCGCCCGAAAAACGGCACCGAGTCAGCCTGACGCACCCGCGCACCGAGGGCGGACCCAGTCCGTTCGCAACGACTCCGGTACAATTTCAGCCATGTTTTTCGCGTCGGAACGCGCTTTTCAGCACGGCTCGCCGCCGCCGGCACGACGCCCGGCGACGCGGCTTTCGCATCCACTTTCAGCGCAGGTTTCCATCCATGTCCAAGAATCAAGCTCTCTTCGAACGCGCCCAGCAGACAATTCCCGGCGGCGTCAACTCGCCCGTGCGGGCGTTCCGCTCGGTCGGCGGCACGCCGCGCTTCATCGAGCGTGCGCAAGGCCCTTATTTCTGGGATTCGGACGGCAAGCGCTACATCGATTACATCGGTTCGTGGGGCCCGATGATCGTCGGCCACGTCCATCCCGAAGTGCTCGAAGCCGTGCAGCGCGTCATCGTCGACGGCTTCTCGTTCGGCGCGCCGACCGAGGCCGAAATCGAGATCGCCGAGGAAATCTGCAAGCTCGTGCCGTCGATGGAACAGGTGCGCATGGTGTCGAGCGGCACCGAAGCGACCATGAGCGCGCTGCGCCTCGCGCGCGGCTTCACGAACCGCAGCTGCATCGTCAAGTTCGAGGGTTGCTATCATGGCCACGCGGACAGCCTGCTCGTCAAGGCCGGCTCGGGGCTGCTGACCTTCGGCAATCCGACTTCGGCCGGCGTGCCGGCGGATATCGCGAAGCACACGACCGTGCTCGAGTACAACAATGTCGAACAGCTCGACGAAGCCTTCAAGGCATTCGGCAACGAGATCGCGGCGGTCATCGTCGAGCCGGTCGCCGGCAACATGAATCTCGTGCGCACGACGCCGGCGTTCCTCGATGCGCTGCGCGCCCGCTGCGACGAATACGGCACAGTGCTGATCTTCGACGAAGTCATGTGCGGCTTTCGCGTCGCGCTCGGCGGCGCGCAGGAGGTCTACGGCATCAAGCCGGATCTGACCTGCCTCGGCAAGGTGATCGGCGGCGGCATGCCCGCCGCCGCGTTCGGCGGACGGCGCGACATCATGGCCCATCTCGCGCCGCTCAGCGGCGTCTATCAGGCAGGCACGCTGTCGGGCAATCCGGTCGCAGTCGCGGCGGGCCTCAAGACGCTGCAACTGATTCAGCGTCCGGGCTTCCACAACGACCTCGCCAGGCAGACCCGCAAGCTCGTCGACGGCCTGTCGAAGGCCGCGCGCGACGCCCAGGTGCCCTTCTCCGCTGATTCGATCGGCGGCATGTTCGGCCTCTACTTCATGGACAGCGTGCCGGGCAGCTTCGCGGAGATCGCAAAAGGCGACACGCAGCGCTTCAACGCCTTCTTCCACGCGATGCTCGACGCAGACGTGTACTTCGCGCCGTCGGCATTCGAAGCCGGTTTCGTGTCGAGCGCGCACGACGATGCCGCCATCGACGCGACGCTCGACGCGGCGCGCGGCGCATTCGCGTCGCTCGCGGTCTGACGCAGCGAACGGGCGCGCCGATGTTCTCGCAAACGGATTTCGCTCATATGGAACGCGCGCTGGCGCTGGCCTCGAGCGGCATGTACACGACCACGCCGAATCCGCGCGTTGGCTGCGTGCTGGTCAAGAATGGTGAAGTGATCGGCATGGGCTTCACGCAGCCCACCGGCCAGGATCACGCCGAGGTGCAGGCGTTGAAGGACGCGCGCGCACGCGGCAAGGATCCGCGCGGCGCGACCGCCTATGTGACGCTCGAACCGTGCAGCCATTTCGGCCGCACGCCGCCGTGCGCGCATGCGCTCATCGATGTGCGCGTCGAGAAAGTGATCGCCGCGATGGAAGACCCGAATCCGACCGTCTCCGGACGCGGCCTCACGATGCTGCGCGACGCGGGCATCGACGTGCGCTGCGGGCTGCTCGCGAACGAGGCGCACGAACTGAACATCGGCTTCGTGTCGCGCATGACGCGCCGCCGCCCGTGGGTGCGCATGAAGGTCGCGGCGACGCTCGACGGCCGCACCAGCCTGCCGTCGGGCGAGAGCCAGTGGATCACCGGCGAAAACGCGCGCGCCGACGGCCACGCGTGGCGCGCGCGCGCCTGCGCGATCCTCACGGGCATCGGCACCGTGCGCGAGGACGATCCGCAACTGACCGTGCGCGCGGTGGACACGCCGCGCCAGCCGCAACGCGTACTGATCGACAGCCGGCTCGACGTGCCGCTCGCGGCGCGCATCCTCGACGGCGCGCCGCCGTGGATCTTCCATTCCGCCGAAGCCGACTCCACCCGCGTCGACGCGCTGTGCGACAAGGGCGCGACCCTCGTCGAACTGTCGAACGAACACGGCAAGGTCGATCTGTCCGCGATGCTCACCACGCTCGCCGATCGCGGCATCAACGAACTGCACGTCGAGGCGGGCCACAAGCTCAACGGCTCGCTGCTGCGCGAAGGCTGCGTGGACGAACTGCTGGTCTATCTCGCGCCGAGCCTGCTCGGCAGCGCGCCCGGCATGTTCGATTTCGCGCCGCCCGACACGCTCGATGCGCGGCCGCATCTGAAGTTTCACCGCATCGACCGGCTCGGCGATGACCTGCGCATCCTCGCGCGCTTCGCCAAGGCGAAGGTCGTCAAATCCGAACTACGCTGATCCACGCACTCAAGGAAATCTCCCGATGTTTACAGGAATCGTCACGGCGCTGGGCCGCATCGAAAAAGTCACGCCGCTCGGCACCGAGCCGGAAGCGGGCGTGCGCTTGAGCGTCGCCGCCGGTGGCCTCGATCTCGGCGACGTCGAACTCGGCGACAGCATCGCGATTCAGGGCGCGTGCATGACCGTGATCGAAAAGACCGCCGCGAGCTTCGACGTCGACGTGTCGCGCGAGAGCCTGAACAAGACCGTCGGCCTCGGCGAGGCGGACGCGGAAGTCAATCTGGAGAAGGCGCTGCGCGCGCACGACCGGCTCGGCGGCCATCTCGTGTCGGGCCACGTCGACGGCCTCGGCGTCGTGTCGAAGTTCAAGCGCGTCGGCAAATCGCACGAACTGCGCATCGTCGCGCCGAAGGACATCGGCAAATATCTGGCCTACAAGGGTTCGGTGACCGTGAACGGCGTGAGCCTGACGGTCAATGCGGTCGACGATCGCGCGGACGGCTGCGAGTTCTCGATCAATCTGATCCCGCACACGGTCGAAGTGACGACGCTCAAGGCGCTTGCGCCGGGCAAGCAGGTCAATCTGGAAATCGACTTGATCGCGCGCTATGTCGAACGGATGATGACAGCGTCCTAAAGGCGGCACGAATTGCGTGGAAACGGCGCGAAACCGCCAGGAAAGCGCCACGCCGCGTGCCGAAACGCACGCCTCGTCCGAATGGCCGATCCTTTCGATTTCACCGCCCCGCCACCGCCCGTGGCGTAAAATACGCCCTTTCCCAAAACGCACTCCACAGGACGCCATCATGCCGCTCGCTTCCACTCCAGAAATCATCGCCGAACTGAAAGCCGGCAAGATGGTGATCCTCGTCGACGAGGAAGATCGCGAAAACGAAGGCGATCTGATCATCGCCGCCGATTTCATCACGCCGGAAGCGATCAATTTCATGGCGAAATTCGGGCGCGGCCTGATCTGCCTCACGCTCACGCAGGAGCGCTGCAAGCTGCTGAATCTGCCGCCGATGACACATCGCAACGGCACGCAGTACGGCACGGCCTTCACGGTCAGCATCGAAGCGGCCGAAGGCGTCACCACCGGCATTTCCGCCACCGACCGCGCCCGCACCATCCGCGCCGCCTGCACACCCGACGCGCGCGCGGAGCACATCGTGCAACCGGGTCACGTCTTTCCGATCATGGCACAGCCGGGCGGCGTGCTGGTCCGCGCGGGTCATACCGAAGCGGGCTGCGATCTGACGACGCTCGCGGGCCTGTCGCCCGCCGCGGTGATCTGCGAGGTGATCCGCGACGACGGCGAAATGGCGCGCCTGCCTGATCTCGTCGAATTCGGCGAGCAGCACGGCATCAAGATCGGCACCATCGCCGATCTGATCCACCATCGCAGCCGCACCGAATCGATCGTCGAAAAGGTCGCCGAGCGCACCATGCAGACGGCGCACGGCCCGTTCCGCGCGATCCTCTACCGCGACGAGCCGACGCGTTCGCCGCACATCGCGCTGGTGCGCGGCACGCCGACGCCGGATCGCGAAACGCCGGTGCGCGTGCACGAACCGCTGTCGGTGCTGGATCTGCTGGAAATCGATTCGTCGATGCACTCGTGGACCATCGACGCCGCGATGAAGGAAATCGCCGCGCGCGACCTCGGCGCGATCGTCATGCTCAATTGCGGCAACACGAAGGAGCATCTCGTCGACGTGTTCCGCGTGTTCGACCAGAAAGACAAGGCAGTCGAACTGCAGCGCCGCCCGACCGACTTCAAGACTTACGGCATCGGCGCGCAAATCCTGCGCGATCTCGGCGTCGGTAAGATGCAGGTGCTCGCGAATCCGCGCAAGCTCGGCAGCATGTCCGGCTACGGCCTGGAAGTCACCGGCTTCGTGCCGATGCCTGGCTGCCCCGCGAGCGCCGCGATCGCGGACAGCGTCGACACTCTCGACACTGCGAAGGCAGGCGTCGCGAAGCTGCGCACTGCCTGAGCGCCTGCCCTCACCCCATTCCAAACCACGGACACCCATCAATGGAAATCGGACAATATCAGCCGAATCTCGACGGCGACGGACTGCGCATAGGCATCGTGCAGTCACGCTTTAACGAACCGGTCTGCAACGTCCTCGCCGATGCGTGCATCGAGGAACTGGAACGCCTCAGCGTGATCGGCGAGGACGTGCTGCTCGTCACCGTGCCGGGCGCGCTCGAAATTCCGCTCGCGCTGCAAAAGCTCGCGGAATCCAGCCAGTTCGACGCGCTGATCGCGCTCGGCGCCGTCGTGCGCGGCGAGACGTATCACTTCGAACTCGTGTCGAACGAAAGCGGCTCGGGCATCTCGCGCATCGCGCTCGACTTCGGCATTCCGGTCGCGAACGCCGTGCTGACCACCGAGAACGACGAACAGGCGGTGGCCCGCATGACGGAAAAAGGCCGCGACGCCGCGCGCGTGGCGGTCGAGATGGCCAATCTGTCGGTCGCGCTCGAACAACTGAGCGGCGACAACGAAGACGACGAAGACGAGGACCGCGCATGAAGAGCGCACGACGCCGCTCGCGTGAACTCGCAACGCAAGGGCTTTACCAATGGCTGCTGTCGGGCGCGCCCGCCGGCGAAATCGACGCCCAGTTGCGCACGTCGCAGGGCTTCGACAAGGCCGACCAGGAACATCTCGATGCGATCCTGCACGGCGTGATCAAGGAAGCGGATGCGCTGTCCGAACAACTGCAGCCCTGCCTCGATCGTGCGATCGAGCAGCTCTCGCCGGTCGAACGCGCAGTACTGCTGGTCGCCGCGTTCGAGTTCAAGCATCACATCGACGTGCCGTATCGCGTGGTCATCAACGAAGCGGTCGAACTGACCAAGACCTTCGGCGGCTCGGACGGCTACAAGTACGTCAACGGCGTGCTCGACAAGCTCGCCGTCGCCTTGCGCCCGACCGAAGCGCAAGCGCGCGGACGCGGCTGAGACGGGACGCGTCCATGAACCATGCTTCCGAGCCGCTGATGCATCTGGCCTCGCGCGTCGACGCCATCGAGCCGTTCTACGTGATGGAACTGATGAAGGAGACACAGGCGCTGGAGCGCGCGGGCCGAGACATCATCCCATATGAGCATCGGCGAGCCGGATTTCACGGCGCCGGAGCCGGTCACGCAATACACCAACGCGCTCGGCATCGCGGCATTGCGCGAGGCCATCGCGCAGCATTATTTCGACACCTTCGGTCTGACGATCGCGCCGGAACGCATCGTCGTGACGGCCGGCGCGTCGGCGGCGCTGCTGCTCGCGTGTATGGCGCTCGTTGATCACGGCGACGAAGTGCTGATGCCCGATCCCTGCTATCCGTGCAACCGGCATTCGTGTCGGCGGCGGACGGCAAGCCGGTGCTGATTCCGAGCGGCCCAGCGGAGCGTTTCCAGTTGACGGCGCGCAGGTCGAGGAACACTGGAGCGTGAACACGCGCGGCGTGCTGCTCGCGTCGCCGTCGAATCCGACCGGCACGTCGATCGAAGCGGCCGAACTGCAGCGCATCGTCGATACGATGCGCGCGCGGCGGCTTCACGATCGTCGACGAGATCTATCAGGGCCTGAGCTATGACGCAAAACCCGTTTCGGCGCTCTCCTTCGGCAACGACGTCGTCACGGTCAACAGCTTCTCCAAGTACTTCAACATGACCGGCTGGCGGCTCGGCTGGCTCGTCGTGCCGCAGGCGATGGTCGGCGCGGTCGAAAAACTGTCGCAGAACCTGTTCATCTGCGCGTCGGCGCGAGCGAAGCATGCGGCGCTCGCGTGCTTCCAACCCGATACGCTCGCCATCTACGAGGCGCACCGCATCGAATTCAAGCGCCGCCGCGATTACATCGTGCCTGCGCTGCGTTCGATCGGCTTCGGCGTGCCGGTGGTACCTGACGGCGCGTTCTATGTCTATGCCGACACACGACGGGCGTGCATCATCCCGCCGCCGGCGACAGCGGCGCGCTCACGCACGCGATGCTGCACGATGCAGGCGTCGTGCTCGTGCCGGGCGAGGATTTCGGGTTTCATGCGCCCGAGCGCTATCTGCGACTGTCTTACGCGACCACGTATTCGAAGTTGGAAGAAGCCGTTCAAAGGCTCGGCCATCTGTTCGGACGATAAACCGAATGGTCCGCCGGCACGCTGCGGCACACAGGCAAAACAAAAGGCATCCGAGGGTGCCTTTTCATTTCCGCCACGCGAAACCGCTCAGACGCTCACGCGCCGCTCAAGCGCCGAATTCCGCGGATGCGACATGCTTCGCTGTCCGCGCCGCTGGTGTCGCTCGTCGCTCGCGCTGCCATCCTGCGCATCTGACTTCTTCGGCGTGTCGATGGTCACATGGACGCGTTTGCCCGCATCCGGCAACGCCGACGCCAGCACCTGCTTCGGCGCCGCCTGAACCGGCGCCTGCGGGCTGTTGATCGGCACGTTGCGGCCGCGCGCGACATCGCGCAGACGCGAACGTTCGGCGAGCACCTTGGCACCGTAGCCGCCGTCGTCCTGCGACGTCGAGCCGACGTAATAGCGCAGGCTGCCCGCGACCGAACCGCCGCGCGCGATGCAGTCCTTCAGCACCAGCACGCCGACCTTGATGTTCGCGAGCGGATCGAGCGCCGCGTTAGAGCCGCCGAAGTACTGGAACTTGTCCGAATGCACCTTCGACATGACCTGCATCAGGCCCTGCGCGCCGACGCCGCTTTCCGCATACGGATTGAAGTCGGATTCGATGGCCATCACCGAAAGCAGCGTATCCGTCAGCGCATCCCGTCTTGAACCGAAGTTAACGCAGTGCGAAGGTACTTCCATCGTAAGCACTGGAGCTAGGCGATGGAGAACGCAACAGGTGTCGAGGCCGCTATGCGCCGACCCAGGCAAGGCGAGGCATTCTGGCTAGAAATGGTCGTGGCGTGGAGAGCAAGCGGAATGGGTGCACGACGTTTCTGCCGCAAGCAAGGACTGGCGGTCAGCACCTTCGGTTTGTGGCGCAAGAAACTCGCGGAAGCGATCACGGCGCTGCCGAGGTCTCTCGCGATGACCCCGGACGCTGCGTTCGTCGTCGCGCATTCGGGCGCAACGTCACTCGAGACGCCGCCTTCATCGAGCATGGATAACTCGTCCTCCCGTGATCGCGTGATCGTGACTTTCGCCGGTGTTCG
>JAQFVI010000279.1 GCA_029439495.1 Caballeronia sp. BR6202001590007 | reverse complement strand
CCGGCACCGACACCGGCGGCTCGATCCGCCAGCCCGCGTCGTTCACGGGCATCACCGGCATCAAGCCGACCTACGGCCGCGTGTCGCGCTACGGCATGATCACGTTCGCGTCATCACTCGATCAGGGCGGCCCAATGGCGCAGACCGCGCAAGACTGCGCGCTGCTGCTCAACGCGATGTCCGGTTTCGACGAGCGCGACTCGACTAGCCTGCAACGCGAGAACNCGCCGGCCTGCGCATCGGCATGCCGAAGGAGTATTTCGNCGGCGCGACGCTCGTCGAGGTCACGCTGCCGAAGACCGAACTCTNCATCGCGCGGCGCAATACAAGGATCTGCTCGACATGTACAAGAAGTCGCGCGCGGAAGGCTTCGGTCCGGAAGTGAAGCGGCGCATTCTGGTCGGCACCTATGTGCTGTCGCACGGCTACTACGACGCGTACTACTTGCAGGCGCAGAAGATCCGCCGCATCATCGCGCGCGATTTTCAGGAGACGTTCGCGCATTGCGACGTCATCATGGGTCCGGTCGCGCCGTCGGTGGCGTGGAATCTCGGCGAGAAGGCCGACGATCCCGTGCAGATGTATCTCGCCGACATCTACACGTTGTCGACCAGCCTCGCGGGCCTGCCCGGCATGAGCGTGCCCTGCGGCTTCGGCGCGGGCACGAACGCGAATCGGCCGGTCAGTCTGCAGATCGTCGGCAACTATCTCAACGAAGCCCGGATGCTTCAGGTCGCCGACGCGTTCCAGCGCGCAACCGACTGGCACCGCAAGGCGCCTGCATCGGCGTCGGCATTGGCGTCGGCATCGGCATCGGGAGTGTGAACATGCAGTGGGAAGTCGTCATCGGTCTGGAAACGCACGTGCAGCTTTCCACAGTCTCCAAGATTTTCTCAGGCGCGGCCACGCAGTTCGGCGCCGCGCCGAACACGCAGGCGTGTCCCGTCGATCTCGCGCTGCCCGGCGTGCTGCCGGTGACGAACGCCGGTGCGGTCGAGCGCGCGATCCGCTTCGGGCTGTCGATCGGCTCGACCATCGCACCGCGCAGCATCTTCGCGCGCAAGAACTACTTCTATCCGGATCTGCCGAAGGGCTATCAGATCAGCCAGTACGAGATTCCGGTCGTGCAGGGCGGTCAGATCACGATTCAGGTCCCCGCCAACGAGAAAGCGGGCAAGGAAGCGTATTCGAAGACCATCAACCTGACGCGCGCGCATCTGGAAGAAGACGCCGGCAAGTCGCTGCACGAAGACTTCGCGGGCATGACGGGCATCGACCTGAATCGCGCGGGCACGCCGCTGCTCGAAATCGTCACCGAGCCGGAAATGCGCAGCGCGGCAGAAGCCGTCGCCTATGCAAAGGCGCTGCACGGCCTGGTCGTCTGGCTCGGCATCTGCAACGGCAACATGCAGGAAGGCTCGTTCCGCTGCGATGCGAACGTGTCGGTGCGCCCGGTCGGCCAGAAGGAATTCGGCACGCGCGCGGAGATCAAGAATCTGAACTCGTTCCGTTTCCTCGAAGAAGCCATTCAGTACGAAGTGTGCCGCCAGATCGAACTGATCGAGGAGGGCGGCGAAGTCGCGCAGGAAACGTGCCTCTACGATCCGGACAAGCGCGAGACGCGCTCGATGCGCAGCAAGGAAGACGCGCACGATTACCGCTACTTCCCCGATCCCGACCTGATGCCGCTCGTTATCGATGCCGCGTGGGTCGAGCGCGTGAAGCGGGACATGCCCGAGCTTCCGGCCGACATGCAAAAGCGCTTCGTCGAGACCTACGGCCTCACGCCGTACGACGCGGGCGTGCTGACGTCTTCGAAGGCGATGGCGTCGTACTTCGAGGCGCTGGTCGAGAAGGCGAGCGCGGCGCAGGCGAAGATCGCCGCGAACTGGATGATGGGCGACGTCTCCGCGCAGCTCAATCGCGAGTCGCTGGAGATCGGCGAATCGCCGGTGTCGGCGGCGCAGCTCGCGCTGATCCTGCAGCGCATCGCTGACGGCACGATCTCCAACAAGATCGCGAAGGACATCTTCCAGACCATCTGGGAAGAGAAGGCGACCGACGACGCGGTCGCGGCCCGCATCATCGACGCGGAGGGCCTGAAGCAGATTTCCGATACCGGCGCGCTCGAAGCGATCATCGACGAAGTGCTGGCCGCGAATCAGAAATCCGTCGACGAATTCCGCGCCGGCAAGGAGAAGGCGTTCAACGCGCTGATCGGCCAGGCGATGAAGGCGACCAAGGGCAAGGCCAATCCGCAGCAGGTCAACGAGCTGCTGAAGAAAAAGCTATCCTGAGCGCCTCGAACACGGGTGCTGCGCGTGTCCACACTCGCGGGCTGCTGCCGTCAAGCTCGGCAGCAGCCCGTTTTCATTGGCGGAGGCAAAACGACGATGGCCAAACAACCCGAACTCGACGATTTCCGCGTGCCTTTCGTCGATCCCGACAAGAAGCTCAAGCCTTTCGATTTGAGCGCGATCGATCCGTCCGCGAAGCCGTTTTCCGTCGGCTCGAAAGAGGCGGATCGGCACGCTGCTCGACGATCTGCAGGAAAGGCTGCATGCGCAGCGTCGTGAGCGCGTGCTGCTGATGCTGCAAGGCATGGGACACGAGCAGCAAGGACGGCACCGTGCGCGCGGTGTTTCACGATGTCGATCCGCTCGGGCTGCGCATCGTGCCGTTCAGGGCGCCGTCCGAACGCGAGGCCGCTCACGACTTTCTGTGGCGCGTGCACGCGCAGGCGCCGATGGCGGGCGAACTTGCGATCTTCAATCGCAGCCACTACGAAGACGTGCTGGTGCCGCGCGTGCTGAAGAGCATC
This sequence comes from Caballeronia sp. BR6202001590007, assembly GCA_029439495.1. Lineage (GTDB taxonomy): Bacteria > Pseudomonadota > Gammaproteobacteria > Burkholderiales > Burkholderiaceae > Caballeronia. The sequence continues at coordinate 5,240 of JAQFVI010000279.1, read as the reverse complement.
GACGATGCCGAATGCGAGCGCCGCTACCGCCACATTCGCAATTTCGAATCCTTGCTGGCGGACAGCGGCACGACGATCGTCAAATGCTTCCTGCACATCTCGAAGGACGAGCAGCGCGAACGCCTGCAGGCGCGCATCGACGATCCGACCAAGCACTGGAAATTCGACGTATCCGATCTCGACGCGCGCAAGCTGTGGAGCGACTACGAGAAGGCGTATGAGAATCTGCTCGGCGCGACATCGACCGAGATGGCGCCATGGTACATCATTCCAGCCGATTCGAAGACGCACCGCAACGTGATGGTCGCCGAACTGCTGCGGCGCACGATGCAGGGCATGAAGCTCGAATTTCCGCCCGCGAAGGAATTGCTGAAGGGCGTGAAGGTCGAGTAATCCAACCGATAAGAAAGGAAACGTATGTTTCGCGTGATTACCGCCAATCTGAACGGCATTCGATCCGCCGCCAAGAAGGGCTTTTTCGACTGGTTCGGCGAACAGAAGTCGGACGTCGTGTGCGTGCAGGAAATTAAGTGCTCGCAGGACGATCTGACGCCGGAGTTCCTCGCGTCGCACGGATTTCAAGGCTACTTCCAGCATGCGGTGAAGAAGGGCTACAGCGGAGCGGGTCTCTACACGCGTCATGAACCGGACGATGTGATCATCGGCTTCGGCAGCGAGGAGTTCGATCCGGAAGGGCGCTACGTCGAAGCGCGCTTCGGAAAGCTGTCGGTCGTTTCCGTGTATGTGCCGTCGGGTTCGAGCGGCGACGAGCGCCAGCAGGCGAAGTATCGCTTCATGGACGAGTTCATGCCGCATCTGGCCGAATTGTCGAAAGAGCGCGAGGTTGTCGTGTGCGGCGACGTGAATATCGTACACAAGGAAATCGACATTAAGAACTGGAAGAGCAACCAGAAGAATTCCGGCTGCCTGCCCGAAGAGCGCGCGTGGCTCACGCAGCTATTCGACGAAGTCGGTTACGTCGACGTGTTCCGCACCCTCGATACGCGCGCCGAGCAATATACGTGGTGGAGCAATCGCGGTCAGGCGTATGCGAAGAACGTCGGGTGGCGCATCGACTATCAGATCGCGACGAAGGAAATCGCCGAGACCGCGAAGAAGACGTCGATTTTCCGCGATATCAAGTTCAGCGATCATGCACCGTTGACGATCGATTACGATTGGAAGATCGCGAAGAAGAAGTAGCAGGTTGGAATCAGCGGCCGCTCTTCTTGAATCGCCCCATCCCTGCATAATTCGGCAACTGGTCGATGGTCTTGCCCACCGCCTTCGCATACAGCGGCATCATGTCGGGCATGCGCTTTTGCAGATCCTGCAAACGGTCCGGCCCATACGGATGCATCCAGATGAAGCCGTTGTCCGCCCGCCGCGTGTTGTTGTCGATCTTGTTCCACAGCGTCACCGCCGCGCGCGGATCGTAGCCCGCGCGCGAGGCGATCTCGCTGCCGATGACATCGGCTTCGGTTTCGTCGGCGGGCGAGTACTTCATCGCGAGAAGCTGATCGCCGATGCCGAGCGGCTCCGACTGCAGATTGGCGAAGCCGAACAGTTGCGGCATTGTGCCGCCGGTCAGCTGTTCGGCCTGCTGCCGGCCGAGCCGCTCGCGCGCGTGCTCGCGCAGCGCATGCGCGATCTCGTGGCCGATCATCATGCCGATCTCGTTGTCGTTCAGATGCAGCTTGTCGATCAGGCCACTGTAGACGACGATCTTTCCGCCCGGCAGACAATACATCCGCACTTCGGGCGATTTCACGACATTGATTTCCCACTTCCAGCTTTTCGCGCGCTCGTTCCACTTCAGCGCGAACGGAATCTCGTGATTGGCGATCTCGCGCATGCGCTTGACGAGCGGGTTGTCGTCGGGAAGCAGCGTCTTCTTGCGCTCGGCGTCGTGGATGATCTGCGTGTATTCGTCGGCGGACTGCGCTTCAAGCGTCGCGGGCGGAATCAGATTGCGAAACAGCGCCGTATTGCCGAAGCGAACCTGGTTGTTCGGCGCGGTGTACGGCGGCGGCTCCTGCGTCTTGTCGTCCTGCGCGCGCGCGGGCAAGGGCGCGAGCGACGCCATTGCCAGTGCGCCGACCAGGGCGCGAAGCGTGAAGCGAACCGTCATTGTTGAATTCTCCAGGGCGCGATCTTGGGCAACAGTAACATGCCCGGAATGGACAATGCGACGCAGACCAGGAAGCACGGAAACCAGCGTGAGTCCGGTCGCGAAGGTTTCGAAGCCGTACAGCACGGCGAGCGCGAGCGGCGACGGCCCAATCTTCGCAAGCCAGGCGAAGCCGAGCGTCGCGACAATCTGCAAGACGCCGAAAATCCACAGACCGCGCGCGATGCCGATCTTGACCAGCGCGATGCCGCCGAGCAGGCCGCCCGCGATGCTCGCCCAGAACGCGACCGCCTTGGCGATCACGCCGATCTGCGCGAGCGAGAAGCCAACGTCGAGGAAGAACTTGGTCGCAAGCGTGGTCGCCATCGTATCGCCGAGCTTGTAGAGGAAGATGAAGCCCAGCACGAGCAGCGCGGTGCGCCAGCCGTTGCGCGTGATGAACTCGTGAAACGGCTCGACGATCGCTTCGCGCAGGTTTTTCGGCGGCGAGCCGTGAATCTTCGGTTCCCTGACGACGAGCGTCATGATTATGCCCGGCAGCATGAATGCAGCCGTCACGATGAACACGGTCTTCCACGGGAAATACGTCGCGAGGATCAGCGACAGCGAGCCGGGCACGAGGCCCGCGACCTTGTAGGCGTTGACGTGGACCGCGTTGCCGAGACCCTGTTCGGCGTCGTGCAGCAGTTCGCGGCGATAGGCGTCGATGGCGATGTCCTGACTCGCGCCGAAGAACGCGACGAGCGTCGCGAGCGCGGCGACGGTCCAGAGGTTCTCGGCGGGCGCGAAGAAACCGAACGACGCGATGCCGAGCATCGTCAGCACTTGCGTCACGAACATCCAGCCGCGGCGGTAGCCAGGCGTCCAGCCGGGGAAGCGCGGAATGTAGCGGTCCATCAGCGGCGACCAGACGAACTTCCACGTATAGGGAAGCCCGATCAGCGCGAACAGGCCGATGTCCTTCACGTTGACGTACGCGGTCGTCAGCCATGCCTGGAGCAGGCTGTAGAGCGTGAAGAGCGGCAATCCGGACGTGAATCCCAGAAAAACGCAAATGAGGATGCGCGTGTTGAGGAACGCGCGCCAGCCGGGATGTTCCTCGTGGGCGGCTAGCGCGGGCGCCTCGCGGGGCGTACGGGCATAGGGCGGTCGAGCGGTTGTCGATGCGTGACGTTCCGGCGGGCATCACCGGCACTTCACGCGATAGACCGCAAGACTACCACGCCAGTTCGCGCCCCAACGGATGGTCTGGCCTTCGTGCAGCACCACGCGATCCTGAATGTCGATGCCCACTTCCGGCGCGAGTGCCTCGAAATCGGTGATGGTCAGCACACGCACGTTAGGCGTGTTGTGCCATTGATAGGGCAGCGATTTCGACACCGGCATGCGGCCCTGGATCACCGACAGCCGATGCCGCCAGTAGCCGAAGTTCGGAAACGACACGATGCATTCGCGTCCCACGCGCACAGTTTCGCGCAGNAGCTGTCGTTTTCGAAGAGGCGCAGGCCGTCTTCGAGATTCTGCTGGATCACGTTGACGCCTTTTTGCGCGCAGGCGAGCACGCCGGCATCGTTGATCTCGATGCCGTAGCCGTTGACTTCGAGTTCTTCGCCGAGCAGCGAGAGGAGCGAGCCGTCGCCGCAGCCGAGATCGAGCATGGTGGCGCGCGGTTCGACCCAGCGCGCGATCGCGCGAAAGTCCGAGCGCAGCGCGAGCGAATCGAGGGTTTGCTGGTTCATGCGCCGACCTCCGTGGCGATGCGTTCGTAGTAGGCGCGCATCAGGTTATGGTAGCGCGCGTCGTCGAGCAGGAAGGCGTCGTGCCCGTGCGGCGCGTCGATTTCCGCATAGCTGACGGTACGCTTGTTGTCGAGCAGCGCCTTGACGATTTCGCGCGAGCGCGCGGGGGCGAAGCGCCAGTCGGTGGTGAAGCTCGCGATCAGATATTTCGCGCGCGTGTTGGCGAGTGCGCGGCGCAAGTCGCCGTCGAAGGCTTTGGCGGGATCGAAGTAATCGAGCGCGCGCGTGATGAGCAGATAGGTGTTGGCGTCGAAGTATTCGGCGAACTTGTCGGCCTGATAGCGCAGATACGATTCCACTTCGAATTCGACTTCGAAGTTGAAGTTGAAGTTGTACGCATCGAGCGCCCCTTCCGCGCGGCACAACGCGCGGCCGAACATGACAGCCATGCCGTCGTCGGACAGATACGTGATGTGGCCGATCATGCGCGCCACACGCAGGCCGCGGCGCGGCTTAACGTTGTGCGCGTAATAGTCGCCGCCGTGAAAGTCGGGATCTGAGAGGATGGCCGAGCGCGCCGTTTCATTGAACGCGATGTTCTGCGCGGAGAGCTTGGGCGTCGAGGCGACGACGATGCAGTGTTCCAGCCGTTCCGGGTACATCATGCTCCACGCGAGCGCCTGCATGCCGCCGAGGCTGCCGCCCATGACGGCGGCGAATTTCCCGATGCCGAAGCGATCCGCGACGCGTGCCTGCGCGTGCACCCAGTCTTCGACGGTGACGACGGGAAAGCGTGCGCCCCAGGGCTTGCCGGAGAGCGCGTCGATGCTCATCGGTCCGGTCGAGCCGAAGCACGAGCCGAGGTTGTTGACGCCGATGACGAAGAACCGATTCNACGCCGGCGACGTGATGCGACGCGTTGAGTGCGTGACAGACAAGTACGGCGTTCGACCGTGCGGCGTTGAGTTCGCCGTAGGTTTCGACGACGAGTTCGTAGTCGCCGAGTGTCGAGCCATTCTGCATATCGAGCGGCTCGGTGAAGCGTAGCGTTTGAGGGGTGACGATGCCGATCGATTCCATTCGTTCCGCCTTTGACAGGACGGCTAAATGGTGTCGGCGCACGAGGGGTGCGGCTGACGACCTCTTTAGCCGCATTTATAGTGAACTTACTCCGGGTGGGACCGGGAGTTCGCGCGCCCGCAATCGAGTCAGCAAATCACCGCATACGTTGGGTTCTTTTCGAGGGGAGTATAGCGCGGACTCTGGGGGTTTGCTCTTTTTTTCGGCTCTCTTTGGTGGTGGTTCTGGCTGCTGGGTTTGGGTTCGTTTATTCAGTAACCGCCTTGACGGTGGGGTACTTGTTGTCATGC
>JAQFVI010000278.1:1895-7833 GCA_029439495.1 Caballeronia sp. BR6202001590007 | reverse complement strand
GGGAAACAGCGCATCCCGAATGCGCAAAAACGGAAACTTGACGGCACGCGTAGTGACGTACCCCACTACGATGGCGATAGCAAACTGTGCCCCCACGATGACGAACCAAGCCGGAATAGCCAGCAGATTCATCGCGGTCGCTTTGCGAATGAGCATATCCCCCGGCACAAGCGCCAGCGAATGCCAGAGATAGATGCCGTATGAATAAACCCCGATCCATCCGATCAGACGATAGATGATCGTCGTCCGCACGAAACCTGAATACTCGAGCGTCAGCACGATCAACGTACAGAAGCCGATCGCCTGAATGGTGTACTCGATACTCTGATCGAGCGCCACGTCGCACGTCCCGAACACGAGCCACAACACGACGCCCACGACCATCGCGACGAGCAAGCCCTTGCGCTGCGCGATCGCGCAATAGGCAGCAGGCTTCATCCAGTAGAGCGCGGCAAGCATCCACCGAACAGCAAGCTGTCGATGCGGTACTGCGTATAGAAAAAGGTCTGTTCGATCTGACCGTTATAGACCGCGATGCAACGCGCCACGAGCACCGCCAGACAGATGGATCCGAGCACCGTCAGAATGGCGTTCGCCCGCGTCTGGAAACGCGCGAAAATGATTAGCAGAAATGGCAGGAACAGATAGAAATGCTCCTCGACCGCAAAGCTCCAGGTCTGCGCGATGGAAGACCCGAAGTAGTTCTGCATGTGCGTGAGGTTCTGCACGAGAAACGTGTTCGCCGGATGCCGGCCCACGATCAGATGAAACAGAATCAACGCATAGTAGGCTGGCCAGATCTTGAAAATCCGCCGCACGATGAAGCGCGTCGCGTCGATGCGCCCTTCCTGCGAATATTGCTTCAGCAACAGCCTGCCGACGAGGAAGCCCGACAGCGTGAAGAACAGATTCACGCCCTCTCGGCCGAAGCTCTTGAGCGGATACTCGATGACGGAAATCACCACGCTGACGGTCGGAAACGAGTGGAAGTGGAAGCCCATCAACGCAATGATGGCAAGCCCGCGAATGAAATCCAGCTCGATCGATCGGCTGGTTCCTCCCTGCATGCGTGTGGCGCTAAACAGGCTCATGGACTTTCCCCTTGTTGCGTATTTTCTATGGTCATCGATGCATCGCGCATCGCCGATGCAAACAGCCGTGCCCGATGTACCCGCGCACCACACGAATTTTCGGTCTTCGTTACTGGCGCGTTCCGCCAGAATCGCGTGTTTTACCGACATCGCCGACAGACGAGTGCGGCATGCGCAACAGTTACACGAAGCGCGCGGGCCGAGCGTGGAAAGCCGCACACGGGCGTCCGTCGTTTCGCGCCGAACGCTAGTTTCTAAACGCCGCCGTAAAGGCGCGGCAAAAAAGACGCACAAATACGGGGTTCCCGAGGCAGCCGCTTTGCGCAAGTCACGCGCGATCAGTCAAAAAATCGACGAGCGGCATCATCGCCAAAGGACGCAGCGGCCTTCGTTCATACGAACGCCGCGATGAAAAATCGATGAGCTTTGCGATCTAAAGAGNTCGGGCCACGCTTCGCAAGCCGCTCGCGGCTGCGCACGACCATCACCTGTCTGTTTCTGCTGACCATGCTCGGCAGCGTCGCCACGCAGCTCCTGCAAGGCAACGACTCGGGCAATTACATGCGCGTGATCCTGCCCTTTCTGCTGATGCTGCTCGGCTATTTCGTCGCGTGCCGTCCATGGGATTCGGCCCGCCTCGAACAGATCGAACGCGCGATGTACTGGGCGATGGTCGCCTCGCTCATCTTCAGTTTCGGGTACGGCATGGCGACCTCGGGCGGCGGACTCGCCGACGTGCGCTTTCGCATCGTGTCGGTGACGTTCCTGTCGCTGCAGGGCTTGCTGCTGCATGAGTTCGTCGTCGCCAAGCGCATCACCAAGTTCACCGCCGCGCTCTTTCTCGGGACGGTGGTCATCGAACTGTTGTCGGTAACGCGCAGTCTGCTCGTCGGCACGCTGCTGTTGTTCGCCTACGCGACCTGGCTCGCGGCGCCGTCCATCAAACATCTCTTCAAGGTGGGCCTGCGCGCGGCGATGGTGCTCGTGCTGCTCGGCGCCATAGTCGCCGCGTCCGCCGCGTTCTTTCCGAGCGTCGCGGGACACTGGGAACAGCGGATGTCGTTCGCGAAGGACACGGAGTCCGGACGTGATCCGACCACCATCACGCGTCTCGCCGAAATGAAGGACCAGTACGATCAGACGACCTCGTCCGCGCTATCGATCGCGGTCGGCCAAGGCTACGGTCACGACTATCGCTACTCGCCCGCGTATCTGCCCTACCTCGCCAGCTAGTTCAGCAAGCAGGACTTCTACGCGATCAAGGAATGGGGCCGCGGGCCACAACTTCTGGATGTATCAGTTCTTTGCGGGCGGCCTGATGTTCGGCCTCGCGCTGCCGATCGCGATCCTGTGGGCGCTCTATCGCGGCTCGATGGCGTATCGCGCGTGGAAGCATCGCTCGCCCGACGTGCTGTATCTGCCCGTGCTCGGACGCGCGCTGCTAGTCGTCGCGTCGCTGCCCGCAACGTCGGTCGGCGGCAATCCGCTCGGCAATCGCTTCTCGGGCGTGGTGTTCGGCGTCGCGTTGGGTCTGCTCGTGGCCGCGTATGCGCGCATCGCCCATGCATTGCGCAGGCGTGCGGCGGAACAGAGCCTTCACAAGCGCTCGTTCAGAAGGCCCTATTACGGTGCCGCGCCCGACTTCCGTCCGTTCCACGAACCGCGCGCCGACGCCTTGCCCACGCATGCCGCGCATGCGCCAGGACTTCCGCACGACAACGAACAGAAGAGCCGCGGCGAGCAGTTGCCCGGCGCCAATTCCCTCGCGCCTTCGGCGTGGCGTCTGAACGCGAAGGACACACGCGACATCATGAAAATTCTGCATTTGCTTTCCACCGTCGACCCGCGCGCGGGCGGTCCCACAGAAGGCGTGCTGCAAAGCGGTCTCAGCATGCGCGCGATAGGACATGACATCGAAGTCGTTTCGCTCGATACGCCGGATGCGCCCTACGTGGCGGATTTCAAGCTGCCGCTGCACGCGCTCGGACCGTCGCACGGCTTCTACGGCTTGTGCCCCCACGTGCCGTGGCTGCAAGAGAACGCGTCGCGCTTCGATGCAGTCATCGTCAACGGACTTTGGCAATATCAGAGCTACGGCGCGTGGAAGGCGCTGCGCGGCGGCGGCGTGCCCTATTACGTATTCCGCACGGCATGCTCGATCCGTGGTTCAAGCGAACCTATCCGCTCAAGCATCTGCAGAAATGCCTGTATTGGCCGTGGGCCGAATATCGCGTGCTGCGCGATGCGAAGCGCGTGCTCTTCACGACGCAGGAAGAGCGCTTGCTCGCACGCGAATCGTTCAGGCTGTATCGCGCGAACGAAGAAGTCGTCGCGTTCGGCACGCGTCAGCCGCCGGACGATGCGGCATCGCTGCGCAACGCGTTTCTCGCGAAGTTTCCGCATCTGAAAGGCAAGCGAGCGATTCTCTTTCTGAGCCGCATCCACGAGAAGAAGGGCTGCGATCTCTTGCTGAAGGCCTTCGCCGCCGTTCGCGATCTCGATCCGAATGCACATCTCGTGATGGCCGGTCCCGACGATGGTGAATACGCGATGCAACTGCGCGCGCTATCGAAGGAACTTGGCATCGAGAGCCGCATGACGTGGACTCGGCATGCTCACTGGCAGCGAAAAGTGAGGCGCGTTCCGCACGAGCGACGTATTCGCGTTGCCGTCCCATCAGGGAACTTCGGTATCGTGGTCGCGGAGGCGCTCGGTTCGCGCCTGCCGGTGCTGATCTCCGACAAGGTCAACATCTGGCGCGAAGTGAAGGAAGACCGCGCGGGCATCGTCACGACGGACACGGTAGAAGGCGCGATCGATGCGCTGACGGCCTGGCTGAAGATGGATGCATCGCAAGACGGCCGCGATACACGATCAGGCGCTCGCGACCTTCATGAAGCGCTTTCACGTCGATGCGATGTCGCGCGATCTGATTCGCGTGCTGCGCGAAAACGACAACACGCGCGGCGCCGTGCCGGCATCGCGCTAAAGCCGTCGCTGTGTAGTTTCCCTGGTCCGCGTTATTGCGCGGACAAATGCGTGCGCAGATACTGCGCGAANCCGCCATTGCCGACGCGCGTCGCCGAGAACACCGCCTTGCCCGAGTCGTNATTCTGCTCGATGTAGGTACGCGTAAGCTTCCACATCGCATCGCATTGCGCGGCATCCGTGCAGGCGATCGTCGCGTTCTGCTGCGCTTTTTCCAGCGATTGTTCCGAGTGCGTAAAGCCGATTTCCCGCTGTTTCTGCTTCTCCGCCGACGAACAGGCGACGAGCAGGGCCGAGGCGGCGATACAGGCGATGAGCGTTTTCACAGGCGTTGTCAGTTCGATTCGGGTGGACGCCGATTATAATGAGGCGTCCCGCCCGCAAACACAAAGCGCCGCCGTTCTTGCGAACGCGCGGCGCTTGCGGACCTGCCGGATACCACCTTACTTCTTGCCCATCTGCAAGGCGAGGTCGCCCGGCATGTGCATCGCGGATGCGGCCATCGGCAGGCTTTCGGCCGTCGAGGCTTCGCCCTTCAACAGCAGCCGGACAAGGCCACGAGCGTCGTCGAAGCGTCTTCGCCCTTGATCACGCGCCCGAGATGCGACGCAAGGCGCAAGGTGAGCGCGGCGATCGTGATGGTCGGGAAATTCGCGCCGACGGCCGGGAATACCGAGCTGCCCACGACATACAGATTGCTCATGCCGTGGATCTTCAGGTTGCGGTCGACCACACCTTCCTTGTCGGAATCGTGCATACGCGTCGTGCCCATGTGATGCCAGGTGCCTTCGAGCTGCGCGGGCCAGGGTTTGCCTTCGAGCGTCTCGTCGAGTTCGACGTTGGCCACGTCGCTGCGCTTCAGTTCGTCGGCGATTAGCGCGACCGTGCAATCGAACGTGCGCTTGACGAGTTCGGTGACCTGCCAGTTGACCACCACGCGGTTCATGCCGAGGAAGTCCTTCTGCGTCGAAAGCGTCACGCGGCTGTCCCGGTTCGGTTCGGCTTCAACGATGGTCTGGATCTTCACCTCGGTGATGAGCGGACGCGGCTGCAACAGACGCGCGAGACCGAAGCACGCGGTATCGATTGGACGCATCGCCATCCTGACGAGATCTCCGACCATGCTGTAGCCGGGCTGATCCTTGCCGAGCACAGCCTGCTTGGCAAGGATCAGCGCTTTCGCGCCTTCCGTGTTCTCGCCCCTGAACACCGAGTAGAACCACGAGCGCGCGTTCAGCAGCTTCTCCTTTTCGAGCACCGACTGCGTCAGCGCGAACTGCGAGGAGATGAACGTGCCGTGCGCCGATACCGCGCAGCTCTAGTAATGATACTTGATGTCGTAGAGCTTGTTGCGCGCCCATTCCTTTTTGAAGTTCACCTTCGCCGACATGATGCGCGGATGGTCCATGAAGTAACGGCCGACCAGATCGTTGCCGTTGCCGAAACCGGCCGCCGGCACCTTGTTCGACGACAGCAGCAGACGCGCATTCTCGATGCCGCCGGTCGCGAGCACGAACTGCTTCGCGCGCACCGAGAAGCGGCGGCCCAAGATGGTGCCGATGTCGATCTTCGTGACCGTACGCGCGTCGCTGTCGGTATCGATGTTGAGCGCGTTGGCGAACAGCATCACGTGAACGTGCTTCGCGTCGAGCAGTTGCTTGCGATACACCTTGCCGAAGCGCACCGGCGGGCTGAATTGCGAGATCGTGTCGCGCACCTTGCCGGTCGAGTACGGATGACGGCGCACGTCGGGGCGATTGATCGCCGCTTCCCAGTAGGCCGGTTCGAAGTTATTTTCGCCGCGCTGCAGCAACTGATGCGTGCGCGCATAGTACGAGCGCAGTTCGTCGAGGCCGAAG
>JAQFVI010000278.1:0-1872 GCA_029439495.1 Caballeronia sp. BR6202001590007 | reverse complement strand
CGGCCTTGTAGCCGCCGCTTTCCAGAAGGATCGCGTTGATCCCCTGTTTCTCCATTTCGAGCGCCATGGTGATACCCGCCACGCCGACCCCGATGATGCAAACCGTGGTCTCGATGGCTGCGCTTTCTTCCACGCTTCGGCTGTCGATGAACATGCCCCGTGCTCCTTCTTATCAACGCGTCCACCGCGGTTCTGACCCATAGTCCAAACGTCGTATCCGTCGTTGCGGCCGGTGAAGACCGGCTGACGTGCACGAATGCGATCGGTCTCGACGGCGCCCTGGTGCAATTCACCTCGTCTGTGTCACCGGGCTCCGGTTCAGCATCGCCGCATGCTGCGCGGCTTTCATCCTTGTTGCTTTGCGACCCGTGCGACGAATGCGCGTCTCGCAGGCTCGTTCGAGCGAGCTTGAAGCATTACGCCGGGCGCGTCGTCTGTATGCGACATGCCGAACGTTGCACGACGGTTCTGCGATCGAACAACATCTGGCTTGACGGATATCACGCGGCCTACTCGCGGCGCGGAGCGACGACGTGCATCCGCCGTGCGCGAGCGAAAACGAACCGGGTGGTCAGACGATGAGACGGTCAGACGAGAAAACACTTTCTGATGAAGCGGACCGGATTGCCTCCGTAGACGCCTTCCGCCTCGAGCGAGCGATGCACGACCGACATCGGCGTGACGACCGCCGAACGTTCGATGGTGACGCCCATCTGCACCACGCATTTGGATGTGATCCATACGCCGTCTTCGATCACGATCGGTGCGACCTGCAAATCCATGTTGCCGGCTACGTCGTGCGAGCCCGTGGTAAGAAACGCACCTTGTGAGATGCACACGTTGTTGCCGATGCGAATATCGGTCTGGTTGTAGATCCAGGCGTCGAAGCCGAACCAGCAGTTGTCGCCGACCGGTGAGATTCCAGGGCGCTTTCACGCGGATCGGATGCGGCATGCGGCAGTTCTTACCGATGCGCGCGCCGAACGCGCGCAACAGCGCTACACGCACGAACGAAACTGGGATGAGCTTGTTGTTGATGATGCAGGCTTCGAGAAAGAACCACGCGAGCTCAGTCACGAAGCCGCGTTTCGCGACAAAGTTGCCCGGACCCGCGAGCGACAGGTCGATGACCTTGCCCGATGCATGCGAGCCGCGCTGACGCGTTGCGTCGTCGCGGGCGTGCTCGCCGGCTGCGATGCCCGTGTCGATGCGACGTTCCTCGATCACTCTGTCCATTTGACCCCCGCCGAGTCCTGCTGTCATCTCTGATTTCGCCGCAGACATATCGGTGGCCGCGAGGCCGGGGCATGCGTTGCGCGAAAGGAAAACGTGATTGGCCGTTCTTCTTACGTATGCCGTAGCGTATGATCCGGCGGCTCCGCGATGTTGTCTTCCACCCGTTCGTAGGGAAAGCGTGTGTTGTCCGCCGTTGCATGAACGCATATGATAAACTGATTATATGCGAACAGTGTCGATGAACGGTGTCGATATATGCGAACGGTGTCGACGCGCGCGTGCGCTATGGCACGAATGGCCGCATCGGCATGTCTTTTGGCCGTAGCCGACGATGGCGTGCCCTATCCGTTCGAAGGTGCGCAGAGCGTGCTGTGCGAATGCTTTCGGCGATTGGCCAACGGGGTGCATCGCACTGTGCCGAACAGCGGTTTGGTGCACATTTGCATCATTTCCGTTCGCGTACCCTACGCGTTCTGCACCATAGCAATTTCGCTTGGAGATACTGATGAACCTTTCGCTACGTTCAGCGGTGTTGCCTCTTTTAATTACGGCAGCCGGCATATCGCAGGCGGCGCACGCGGGCAATTTCGCCGATGCGGCGATCGCGAAGGCGGGCGGCGGCAATGCATCGCGCGA
>JAQFVI010000277.1 GCA_029439495.1 Caballeronia sp. BR6202001590007 | reverse complement strand
AACAGCCAGTCACCTTCGGCTGAAATATGCAACTTCGTAGCCGTCGTCGTTGTTCATCACCGTGCGCCAGTCGTAGGCAGGCGTGCAGGCGGCGAGGGCCGCGAACGTCGAGCACGCGACAAAAGCGCACAGGCCGAATCGGAACGTTGAATCGATCATCCGGAAAGTCGAAAAAGCTGAGAAAAACGCGTGTCATGGCGGGTGATTGCGGATGGAGGCGTGAAAAACTTCATTATCGCGCCGCGCCGCCGGGCCATGCCCGGCTTTCACGACTTCATCCCAAAAACGGCGCTAAAATACGTAGCACCCATTTCAGCCACCGCGCCCGCGTCTTCGAGATCGCGCGCCGTCCGGCGAATCCGAGGTTTCGTCTAATGTCTCAGACCACGCAAGACTCTTCCTCGCGGGCGAAAAGCCCGCTGCGCTACATCGTGATGGCGCTCGTCGCGGGCGTCATCGTCTGCACCGGCTACTTCGCGTTCGGCGGCACGCAGGACGCGCCCGATGTCACCTTCACGCTGCTGTCGGGACAAAAGATCTCGACCGCCACCGATCTGAAAGGCAAGGTCTATCTCGTCAACTTCTGGGCGACGAGCTGCGAGACCTGTATGAAGGAAATGCCGCAGATGATCGACACCTACAACAAGTTCAAGGGCCGCGGCCTGGAATTCGTCGCGGTCGCTATGAACTACGACGCGCCGATGTATGTGACCAACTACGCGCAGACGCGCAATCTGCCCTTCAAGGTCGCGATGGACGACGGCAGCGCGGCCAAGCAGTTCGACAACATGCAACTGACGCCGACGACCTTCGTGATCGACAAGGACGGGAAAATTTTGAAGCGCTACGTCGGCGAGCCGACTTTCGCGGAACTCGACAAGCTGCTCGACAAGGCGCTCGGTTCCGCCTGACACGACGCGATCTAGCGCAACGCATGCGAAAATGCCCGCTGGCATAGCGGCGGGCATTTTGCTTTCAGCGATTGGACGACTCGCCCTTCACCGCGATTCCATACTGCTTGATTTTTTCGTAGAGCGTTGCCTTGCTGAGCTGCAGGCGATCCGCCGCCACCAACGCGACCGCGCCGCCGCACTGTTCCAGCGTCTCGCCGATCACCGCGCGTTCGAACTGCTCGGTGCGCTCCTTGGGCGATTGCGTCGAGGTATCGAGCGCCGATGCGCCGCCGTCGTCGAGGATTCCGAGAACCATCCGGTCGGCCGCATTGCGCAGTTCGCGGACATTGCCGGGCCAGTCGCGCTGCATCAGTTCGGCGCGCTGACGGTCGGTGATCAGCGGCGCGGAGCGCTGGTATCGTACGGCGACATCGAGCAGGAAGTGTTCGAAGAGCGGCACGATGTCCTCGCGACGTTCGTTGAGCGGCGGCAACGTGATCGTCACGACGTTGAGCCGATACAGCAGGTCGCGCCGGAACGTCCCGTCGGCGACGTGCTCGTTCATGTCGCCCTTCGCGGCCGCGACGACGCGCAGATTCGCGCGCACCGGCTGGTCGAGCACGCCGTCCTGCAGCACGCGCAGCAGCTTGACCTGCAGCGACAGCGGCATGCTCTCGATCTCGTCGAGGAAAGAGCGTGCCGCCCGACGCGTGCTCCAGCTTGCCGACGCAGTACTTCTGCGCGCTGGTGAACGCCCCCGCCTCGTAACCGAACATCTCCGACTCGAACATCTGTTCCGGCAGCGCACCACAGTTCACGGCGATGAACGGCTTGTCGCAACGCGGCGACAGATCGTGCAGGCTGCGCGCGATCAGTTCCTTGCCCGCGCCCGTATCGCCGTTGATGAGCACGGACGCATCGGTGGGCGCGACGTTCGCAATCAGGCGCCTGACCTGTTCGATCGCCGGACTGCGCCCGATGATGCGCGGGGCGACGCTCGACTGCTCGGCGAGTTCGCGGCGCACGGTTTCGATCAGGCGCTCGGACGCGAACGGCTTCTCGATGAAGTCATACGCGCCGTCGCGCATCGCCTGCACGGCCATCGAGATATCGCCGTGACCGGTGACGAGAATCACCGGCACGTCGGGCGCGGGCTGCGGCATTGCGCGAGCAGATCCAGACCGCTCGCGCCTGGCAGGCGAATGTCGCTGACGATCACGCCGGGAAAGCTCGCGTCGATCGCGTGCGATGCGGCTTCGACGCTGCCGTGCCCCGTCACGTCGAAGCCGGCGAGTTGGAGACTTTGCACGCTCGCGCGGCACACGAGTTCGTCGTCTTCGATGAAGATGACCTGCAAACCGGTGGTCATGAATGGCTTCAACTTGATTTTACACACAATACAAGATTAGCACGAATTCGGCGCTGTGCGAGCGGTCGGCGTCGGCCTGCGTGCCGCCTTCCGGACCGTCCGCGACGATCGACGCCTCACGGTTGCGCGCGACGAGCGAGCCGCCGTAATCGCGCGCGATGGCCGACGAAATCGCGAGGCCGAGGCCGTGGCCCATTTCCTTGGTCGTGAAGAACGGTTCGAAGAGCCGCGGCAGCGCATCGGCGGGAGTGCCCGGGCCGTTGTCGCGCACGACAATTTCGATGGTGCTCTCGCGCACGTCGGCTTCGATCGCGATGCGCGGCTTGTCGCACGAGGCGACGGCATCGAACGCATTGCTGATCAGGTTGATGAAGACTTGCTCCAGACGCAAGTCCTCGCATCGTACGAAAAGCGGCGGCGCATCGCCGGTGAGTTCGGGCGCGACGTCGACGGCCACGTTCTTCATGCGCGGACGCAGCATCGAAAACACGTTGGACAGCTCACGCGCCACGTCCGCGCGCGCGTTCTTCGGCCGCGCCTTGGTCACGAAGAGCTTGAGCTGGTTCGTGATGTTGCCCATGCGCTCGGTCAGCGAAGCGATGGCTTCCAGATTCTCGCGCGTGGCGGCCTGATCGCCGCGATCGATCTGAACGCGCGTGTTGTCCGAAAAGCTGTGCAACGCCGCGAGCGGCTGATTCAGTTCGTACGTGTGTCCGCCGCCATCTGCCCGAGCGCGTCGAGTTTGCTCGCCTGAATGAGTTCGTCGTGCGCGGCGCGCAGATTCTGTTCCGCGCGTGCGCTCGGCGACTTCCCGCGTGAGTTGTGCGTTGGCGTCGGAGAGATCGGCGGTGCGCTTGTCGACGCGCTGATTCAGTTCGGCATAGGCCGTCTGCAGCAATTCACGGCTGCGGATCATGTTGCGCCCGCGCGTGCGGCGCATGCGCCAGTAGAACGCGAGCAGGCACAGCGATACGTACACGAGCGCGGTGACGATCACCGCGTTCTGCGCTTCGCTTTCGACGGGATCGAGCGGCGCCATCGTGATGAGCTGCCAGTCCGGCTCACTGATCGAGCGCTGCGTCGCGAGAAAGGCCGGCGCGTTGTGGCCGCCGCGCACGATCTGCGCGCCGCCTTCGAGCGTCTTCACGATGGACATCGGCAGCGGCGTGATCGACTGCTGCGCGTACTGGCGCGTTTCATAGACCGACGCTTCGATGTTCTGCGGCAGCGGGCGCACCGTGTGGTACTTCCACGCGGGCACCGAGGACAGGAAGATCACGCCGTGATCGTCGGTGACGATGAGCGGCTCGGACGCATCCGCGCCCTGCAGCCATTCGAGGTTGAGCTTGACGACGGCGACGCCCAACTTCTCGTGCGTGCCTTCCTTGTAGACCGGCTGCGAGATGTAATAGCCCGGCTCGACCGATATCGTGCCGATGCCGAAGAAGTGGCCGACGCCGCCTTTCATCGCATCGATGAAGTACGGCCGGAAATTGTAGTCGCCGCCGTCGAAGTTGCTCGCCGCCACGCAGATGCCGTTGGCGCGGACGAGATACGTGACCGTGGCATGCGCGCGCGTTGAGATCGCCGAGATAACGGTTCGCGCGTTCGACGTTGGCGGGCGTGGGATCGTCGAGCGCGTTCTGCACGACGGGATGTTTCGACAGCAGATAAGGCAGGTACTCGTAGCGGTCGAGCGTGCTCTTGAGCGTGTTGGTGGTGCGATCGACGCGCGCCGCCGCATTGAGCCGCAGTTCGTCGATGCCGCGTTGTCAGGCGACATGCCACGTCAGCGCGCAGCACGCGACCAGCGCGGCGAAGAGCGCGAAGAACACGAGGATGCGGCGCGTCACGTGAGCAGATTCCCACGAATGAGGATCTGTCATTGTGGCATACGCGCCTTCGGGATAAGGCTTGGCCAGCGTCCCAAAAGACTGCGGCGAAGCGCTCGGGGAGTGAGGCTTCGCCGCATTCATGATGGCAGTTCCGGCTTTTCGTGCAGACGCGGGATCAGACCGTCTCGGCTTCTTTGCGGTCCGTCACGTCGACTTCACGCGACAGCGCGGCCTTCAGCTTGCTGTGGTCCAGTTCCTTTTCCCATGCCGACACGACGACCGTCGCCACGCCGTTGCCGACGATGCTCGTCAACGCGCGGCATTCCGACATGAAACGGTCGATACCGAGGATCAGCACCATGCCCGCGAGCGGAATCGTCGGCACGATGGCGAGCGTCGCGGCCAGCGTGATGAAGCCCGCGCCGGTCACGCCGCTCGCGCCCTTCGACGTGAGCATCGTCACGGCGAGCAGCGTGAGCTGCTGCGTCCACGTCAGATCCGTGTTGGTCGCCTGCGCAATTAACAGCACGGCCATCGTCATGTAGATGTTGGTGCCGTCGAGATTGAACGAGTAGCCGGTCGGCATGACGAGACCCATGACCGAGCGCGAGCAGCCGAGTTTTTCGAGCTTGAGCATCAGTTGCGGCAGCGCGGATTCCGACGACGACGTGCCGAGCACGATCAGCATCTCTTCCTTGATGTACGTGACGAAGCGCAGGATGTTGAAGTCGCCCATGCGCGCGATCGCGCCGAGCACCACGACGACGAAGACGATCGNGCGCCATCGCACCGAACGCGCTGATGGGCGCGAGCTTCGTGATGATGCCGACCATGCCGAACAGGATGCTCGACAGACCTTCGATGAAGTTCGTCACGACCTTGCTGCGTTCGCCGATATGCGCGAGCACCGCGCCGAACAGTAGCGCGATCAGCAGGATCTGCAGGATTTCACCTTGCGCGAACGCCGACACCAGCGTGTCCGGAATGATGTGCAGCAGGAAGTCGACTGTGCTCTGGCCGTGCGCCTTCGAGGCGAAGGAGTCGACGGCCTTGTGATCGAGCGTCGCCGGATCGACGTTGAAGCCGACGCCCGGACGCAGCAGGTGCGTCGCGGCGAGGCCGAGGATCAGCGCGAAGGTCGAGACGATCTCGAAGTACAGCAGCGCCTTGCCGCCGACGCGTCCGACCTTCTTCATGTCTTCCATGCCGGCGATGCTGGTGACGACGGTACAGAATATGGATAGTCACGGTCTTCACGTCGCCGTCATCGCCCGCATAGTCCACTGTCGCGCCGAAGACGCCGAAGAAGACCTGATCGACGTTCTCCTGCTTGCTGCTGTCGACGACTTCCGCGAGATCGAGGCGCTTGCCGAGAAAGCGGATACGACGGATCGTCGGCGTCGACGAGGTCGATCTGGATCGCGGCTACGTGACTGGATATCGCTGTGGCGCGCGCTGCTCAAGGCGAAGATAGGCGATACGGTGTCGCTGCACACGCCTATCGGCATCCAGCAGATCGATATCCTCGACGTCAGATATCCGCACTGATGCGGCACCGCGCGCGCGACGCGTGAGAACGAAAAAAGCTGCTCTTCGGAGCGGCTTTTTCGACTGCGGTACTGAGTGCAGCTAAAGCTTAGAAGCGGTGACGCACGCCAACCGTTGCCGACACTTGGTTCGACGTCGACGACACACCCACGCCGTTGATCGTCGCGCCGAGCGGCGTACCGTCCGTATCCGTAACGTGCTGATATTCGCCTTGCAGGTACACGTCCGTACGCTTCGACAGCGCGTAGGCGGTCTGCAGATCGACCTGGTGGAACTTCGGCTTCACGCCGTCGATGCGGCTGTCCGTGTACGTGTAGTTCGCTGCGAGCGACAGAGCCGGCGTCAGGTTGTAACGGCCGTTGACTTCATAGTTCGTGAAGCGGACGTGACCGTTCGTCAGCGGCTGGATGCCGGCGCCTTGCGTACCCGTGTTGCTGATGCCCGTCGCGTTGTCGAGCATCGACTTCGTGAACACGAAGCCGACCGTTGCCGGGCCGAACGCGTAGTTCACACCGCCGCCGAAGATGCGCTGACGGCCGGCGATGAACGGGTTGTCGCCGTTGATCGCGCCTGCCGTGTTCAGCGAACCGGCGTTGTTCAGTTGCATGTACGCACCAGCGATGTTCAACGGACCGTAGTTGTACGATGCGCCGACGCTGTAAGCACGGTTATCCGAGAAACCGCCTGCTTCGTTCGAGAAACTGTACATCGCGCCGATCTTGAAGCCGGCGTAGTTCGCGCTCGTGTACTTGACCGAGTTGTTGATGCGGAACGTGTTGTCGAGGTTGTCGTTGTCGAACGGGTGGGCGAACTGCGTGCCGCCGTATTGCGTGCCCGTCAGAGCCAGAGGTCCGAGGAAATCGACGACGGAGTCGTATTGACGACCGAGCGTGACCGAACCGAACTGGTCGCTTGCCAGACCGACGTACGCCTGACGGCCGAACTCGCGGCCGTTCTGGCCGAGCGTGCCGTTAGCGATGCTGAAGCCGTTTTCCAACGTGAAAATTGCCTTCAGGCCGCCACCGAAGTCTTCGGCGCCGCGCAGGCCCCAACGGCTGCCGTTTACCGAGCCGCTGGTTTCTTTCCAGTTGCTGTGGCCGCCCTGGTTGTTCGTGTAGGTGATGCCTGCGTCGATCAGGCCGTACAGCGTGACGCTGCTTTGTGCGTGGGCTGCCGTAGCAAAAACGCCTGTCAGGGCAGCGACCATGAGAGTCTTTTTCATCTTTGTAACTCCAAGAGCAGTGTGGGCCGAGACCCAGGCTTTGAGGAAACCTCACTGCGACGCGCTGCGAGAGGCGTCGCCGCAGGAGCAATGTGTTTGGGGAAGCGACACATTTGTTTCCGACCAGACGAAGTGTAAAGAGAGCGTTACAGACGGGACGTTCCAATTTCCGCAATAAATCGTTCTCCAATCAGCAATGATCAAGAAAACGCGCGCTTCTCGTTTAAATACAAGGGTTAAAGCGCGAATAGAGCCGTAAGACGAGAAGGTGTCAACCAAAAGACGTTGCGTCAGAGCGACATGAAAAGTTACTCAAAAGCAACAAGAACAAGAGAAGTCCGAAATACGATTGTCGATAATTCTGAAACAGACGATTGCCAAAAGTGAGCATAATGCTTAAGGGCGTCGTCGTTATACTGTAATCTTTGCTTTCCGAAGCAGACTTTTTCGTTGACGGAAAAGATCTCCAAACTTGTCAGCGTGACTTCCCAGTCGCGCTTTTTTCGTCCTGTGCAGCGGGTGTCTGCCGTGGCTTCCTCGGCCTCGATGAGATCGCCTTCCAGAGCGGGCTTGCCCAGTCCTCCATGACGTAGCGGCGGGCGTCCATCGGCGACGACAGCAGGTTTTGCCAGTGATCGGCATGCCAACCGGGATCGAGATCGAGCGGTGATACGGCGTTCGTTTCTGGATTCAGCGAGGGCGCCATCAGCGACTTCAGCCATTGCGTGAAGTGATTGAGTCGAATCATGTCCGGTCCTCTAATTACATTCGAATCAGCTATTACCTACATTTTCCTTATGCGGAAGAATTGGGCAAGATGAGTAAACACTTGCGTTTCGAATAATATCGTTACGCGGCGAGTAAATTTTTCCAGTGAGTAATGTT
>JAQFVI010000276.1 GCA_029439495.1 Caballeronia sp. BR6202001590007 | reverse complement strand
GCTGCACACCGATGCCAAAGCTGCGAGCGCGCTCGGCATCTCGCCATACACGGGCGCATCGGGCAGACGCCAGAGACGCTGCGTGTGATAAGTGCTAAAGAAGCTTGTAGGACCAGCATGAGCACCGCGAAGGCAAGCGCCATGCGCACGCCAACGAACGCGCTGCTCGCGGCGCAGATCGCCGCGAGCAGCGCAAGGGACACGATGGACCGCGTCCAGATGATGTTCATGTTGTAGGTAGTTCAGAGTGACGTTAATGCGGCAACGTGAGATACACGGCGCTCGGGACGTTCAGCCACTCTTGGCAAGACGATAACCACTGCCGCGGACCGTTTCGATCATAGCATCGCATCCCGCCGGCTTCAGCGCGGCCCGCAGACGCTTGATATGCACGTCGACGGTCGCTCTTCGACGAACACATGATCACCCCACACCTGATCCAGCAATTGCGTCCGGCTGTGTACACGCTCCAGATGCGTCATGAAGAAATGCAGCAGGCGGAATTCGGTCGGACCGAGATCGAGCTTGATGTCGTTGCCCGAATGGCTCGCGGCCACGCGATGCGTCGCCGGATCCAGACGCAGACCGTTGCCACGTCTTCCGTCAGTTGCGGCGCGCGGCGGCGCAGCACCGCCTTGATGCGCGCCATCAGTTCCTTGGGCGAAACGGCTTGGTGACGTAGTCGTCCGCGCCGATTTCCAGACCCAGCACCTTGTCCTGCTCGTCGCCGCGCGGTCAGCATGATAATCGGAATGTGCTTCGTGCGCTCGTTGTTGCGCAACTCGCGCGCGAATGCAATACCCGACTTGCCGGGCAACATCCAGTCGAGCAGCATGAGATCGGGCAGCACGTCGCTGACCAGGTTTTGCGCCTGCTCCGCGTTATACGCGCGGATCGGGCAATGTCCCGCATGTTGTAGATTCACCGAGATCAGTTCGGAAATCGCGGGTTCGTCTTCGATGACGAGGATACTGCTGGGCATCGGCACCTCTGGACCTTTTGCTTGAGTTGATACTGTGCGTCGGCCGAAAAATCAGCTCAGCGCTTCGCGTTCGAGCTGGTCGCGCGAGATGTGACGCACGTCCGTACCCTTCACGATGTAGATGATGAACTCGGCGATGTTCTTCGCATGATCGCCGATGCGCTCGACCGCCTTCGCGATGAACAGATAGTCGAGGCCCGCGGAAATGGTGCGCGGATCTTCCATCATGTACGTCACGAGCTTGCGCACGAAGGCGCGGAATTCATCGTCAATGGCCTTGTCGTCGCGCACGATCTGCGCGGCCGCCACCGTGTCCAGACGCGCGAACGCGTCGAGCGCGCGACGCAGGATCGACACGGCCATCTCGCCCGAAAGCTTGATCTCGGCGATGTTCACCGTGCGGCCGCCACCGTCCTCGTTGATGCGCTTCACGCGCTTGGCGATCTTTTCCGCTTCGTCGCCGGCGCGTTCGAGATTCGTGATGGTCTTCGAAATTGCCATCAGAAGACGCAGGTCGCGTGCGGCCGGCTGGCGGCGCGCGATGATGTTGCTGCACTCCTCGTCGATCTCGACTTCCATGCGATTGAGCTGCGCTTCCGCCGCGATCACTTGGTCGGCAATGCCGATGTCGAATTCGTTGAGCGCCTGCATCGCCGCGATGATCTGCGATTCAACGAGGCCGCCCATTTCCAGCACCTTCGACGAAACCGCGTTCAGGTCCGCGTCGAACTGGCTCGAGAGATGTTTATCGGACATGTGTGCTCCTTCTTTTATACTGATGACTGAACTGGTCGATCAGCCGAAGCGACCCGTGATGTAGTCTTCCGTCTCCTTGCGAGCCGGCTTGATGAAGATCTTTTCGGTATCGCCGAATTCGATCAGTTCACCCAGATACATGTAGGCAGTGTAGTCCGAACAACGCGCGGCCTGCTGCATGTTGTGCGTCACGACGACGACAGTGTAATCGCTCTTCAGTTCAGCGATCAGCTCCTCGATGCAGCCCGTCGAAATCGGGTCGAGCGCCGAGCACGGCTCGTCGAGCAACAGCACTTCCGGACGAATCGCGATGCCGCGCGCGATGCACAGACGCTGCTGCTGACCGCCCGACAGACCGTAGCCGCTCTGCTGCAGCTTGTCCTTCACTTCGGTCCAGAGCGCGGCCTTGGTCAGTGCCCATTCGACGCGATCGTCCATCTCCGAGCGCGACAGTTGCTCGAACATCTTCACGCCGAACGCGATGTTGTCGTAGATCGACATTGGAAACGGCGTCGGCTTCTGGAACACCATGCCGACACGCGCGCGCAGCAGCGAGATGTCCTTCGTCGTGTCGAGCAGGTTCGTGCCGTCCATCAGGATTTCGCCTTCGGCGCGCTGCTCTGGATAGAGCGCGTACATCTTGTTGAACGTGCGCAGAAGCGTCGACTTGCCGCAACCCGACGGTCCGATGAACGCCGTCACCTTCTTCTCGGGAATGCGCAGGTTGATGTTCTTCAGCGCATGATACTTATTGTAGAAGAAGTTGAGGTTGTTGACCTCGATCTTCAGCTTGATGAAATCCGCGGGCTGCGAGCCGTGCGTCGGACGCACGCTGCCGGGAACCGGGCCGCGCTCGACCGGATTGTCTTGGTGGTTGACACCGCTTTCGACCATATTCATGGAATCACTCCACCCTTATTTCTTCGAGAAGATCGACCGTGCCAGCACATTGAGGCCGAGCACACCGAGCGTAATCAGGAACACACCGGCCCACGCGAGCGATTGCCACTGCGGGAACGGACTCATCGCGAACTTGTAGATCGTCACCGAAAGGTTGGCCACCGGCTGATTCAGGTCCAGCGAGAAAAATTGATTCGACAATGCCGTGAACAGAAGCGGCGCGGTTTCGCCGGCGATACGCGCGATGGCGAGCAGCACGCCCGTCACGATGCCGCCGACCGACGCCTTCAGCGTGATCGACATGACCATCTTCCACTTCGGCGTGCCGAGTGCGAAAGCGGCTTCGCGCAGCGCGTTCGGCACCAGCTTCAGCATGTTCTCCGTCGTGCGGATGACGATCGGAATCTGCAAGAGCGCAAGCGCGATCACGCCTGCCCAACCGGAGAAACGGTCCATTTTCGCGACCACGATCGCATACACGAACAGACCGACGACGATCGACGGCGCCGACAGCAGAATGTCGTTGATGAAGCGTGTCACGCTCGCGAGCCAGCGTTTCTGGCCGTATTCGGCGAGATACACGCCCGCGAGAATGCCGAGCGGCGTACCGACGAAGGTCGCGAGCACGACCAGCAGCAGGCTGCCGACGATCGCATTGGCGAGACCGCCGCCATCGGTGTTCGGCGGAGGCATCGACTGCGTGAAGAGTTCGACCGACAGCCCGCCGATGCCGAGCTTGAGCGTCGTAAAGAGAATCCACACGAGCCAGATGAGACCGAAGGCCATCGCGGCGAGCGAGCACGTCAGCGCGATCGCATTGGTGCCGCGGCGGCGGCTCTGGAGCTTCTCGCGCGGCTTCTGCACGCGCTCCAGATTCTGATTGAAGGTTGCGGGACGGCTCATTATTTACGGCCCTCCCCGCGTTCCATGCGCAGAAGCATCAGCTTCGACAGCGCGAGCACGAAGAACGTAATCACGAACAAGATGAGACCCAGTTCCATCAACGCCGAGGTATGCAGGCCAGGGCTCGCTTCCGCGAACTCGTTGGCGAGCGCCGAGGTAATGCTGTTGCCGGGCGAGAACAGCGACACGTTGTCGAGCAGGTTCGTGTTGCCGATGACGAAGGTCACCGCCATCGTCTCGCCGAGCGCGCGGCCGAGGCCGAGCATCACGCCGCCGATCACGCCGGCACGCGTGTAGGGCAGCACGATCTTCCACATCACTTCCCAGGTCGTGCAGCCGATGCCGTACGCCGACTCCTTCAGCAGCACGGGCGTGACTTCGAACACGTCGCGCATCACCGAGGCGATGTAGGGGATGATCATGATCGCGAGGATCACGCCGGCGCACAAAATGCCGATGCCGATGGGCGCGCCCTGGAACAGCGCGCCGATCACCGGCACGCCGCTGAGCACCTTGCCGAGCGACTTTTCGAAGTATTCCGCGAAGATCGGGGCGAACACGAGCAGGCCCCACATGCCGTACACGATCGACGGAATCGCCGCGAGCAGCTCGATCGCGACGCCGAGCGGACGGCGCAGCCACGCGGGCGACAGTTCCGTCAGAAAGAGCGCGATGCCGAAACTCACCGGCACCGCGATGATGAGCGCGATGACCGACGTCGCGATAGTGCCGTAGATAGGCACGAGCGCGCCGAACTGATTGCTGGGCGGATCCCACTCTGCACGCCAGAGGAAGGACAGACCGAATTGCTGGATGGTCGGCATCGACGCGATGATCAGCGAAACGATGATGCCGCCCAGGAGAAGCAGCGTGACCACGGCCGCGAGCCGGGTCAGACCGCCGAAAAGGATGTCGCCGAGACGGCTGGGCGCGCGCTGCGCGTGCGCGGCCGGCACTGCCGACGTTAAGTTGATGTCCGACATGGGAACCTTGGTTTCGCTACGTGTCAGACCGCGCGACCGGCCTGTCGGCCCGCCGCGCGGCTTTTCGTTGCTGCTGGAGGGTGCTGTTGCTTACTGCCTGATGCGTTTGGCGCTTCTTGTTCCGCCAGCAACCTAGCTTAGGACAGTTTCAGACTGCTCGTACTGTCGTACTTATTCCGCGACGGCCTTGCCCGATGCGTCCTTGACCTTCGCCTTCCATTGCGTCTTGATTTTGGCGACGACCGATTCCGGCAGCGAGATGTAGTCGAGTTCGTTCGCAGCCTGGCCGCCATTCTTGAACGCCCAGTCGAAGAACTTCAGCGTTTCCGTGCCTTGCGCCGGCTTCTCTTGCGTCGCGTGCAGCAGAACAAAGGTCGCGCCGACGATCGGCCATGCGTTCTGGCCCGGCTCGTTCGTCAGGATCTGGTAGAACGACTTCGACCAGTCAGCGCCCGCTGCCGCTGCCTTGAAGGTGTCCGTCTTCGGCTCGATGACCGTACCGGCCGAGTTCTTCATGCCGACGTAGGTCATCTTGTTTTGCTTGGCGTAGGCCCACTCGACGTAGCCGATCGCGCCTGGCAGACGCTGCACGAAGGCCGCGACGCCGTCGTTGCCCTTGCCGCCCGTGCCCGTCGGCCAGTTGACCGTCGAGCCTTCGCCGACCTTCGACTTCCACTCGGTGTTGACCTTCGACAAGTAGTTCGTCCAGATGAAGCTGGTGCCCGAACCATCAGCGCGGCGGACCACGGCGATGTCCATATCCGGCAGCTTGACCTTCGGGTTCAGCGAAGCGATCGCCGGATCGTTCCACTTCTTGATCTTGCCCAGGTAGATGTCGCCGAGCACCTGGCCCGACAGCGTCACTTCACCGGCCTTCACGCCCGGCATGTTGATGACCGGCACCACGCCGCCGACCACCGTCGGGAACTGGAACAGGCCGTCCTTGGCGAGTTCGTCGTCCTTGAGCGGAGCGTCGGAGCCAGCGAAATCGACGGTCTTGGCGACGATTTGCTTGATACCGCCCGACGAGCCGATGCCTTGGTAGTTCACCTTCCCGCCGCCCGTCTTCTGGTAGGCGTCTGCCCACTTCATGTAGATCGGAGCTGCGAAGGTCGAACCCGCGCCGGTGATGTCGGCTGATTGCGCAGAGATGGCGAACATAGCGCCAATAACGCCGGCCAGCGCGGTGTGCATCAATTTCATTAGAATCTCCAGGGGTTGTGAGCGTGTGTTGTTGCGTGTGAGACGACAGGCGAAATATAGGCACAGTATGTGACAGTAATATGACTTATATGACTTTTCGTGACCCTCACATGTTATTTGGTCTTACGTGCTGAAAATTGGATCACTCGGTTTGTCAAGTGGTTGATGCAAATAAAAAACGGGCCGAGGCTCACTTTTGCGCTGGTGAGACGATTGCCGCGAACTGCTACGAAGTCGCTTCCTTCACGACCTGAGCAATCGTTTCCGCGTGACGAACCGCGTCCTGCTCGGCGGCGGCCTCGACCATCACGCGCAGAACCGGTTCGGTTCCCGACGCGCGAATCAAGACTCTTCCGTACGATTCGAAGGAACGCTCGGCTTGTTCGACGGCGCGGCGAATTGCCTCACTGCTCTTCCAGTCGGCGCCCGGATTCATCCGCACGTTGATGAGCTTCTGCGGAAAGAGATTCACGCCCTCGAGGATCGTGGCGAGCGTCTTGCCGCTGCGCTGGATCGTCGCGAGCACCAGCAGCGCCGACACGATGCCGTCGCCGGTCGAATGACGGTCGAGCGACAAGATGTGCCCCGACCCTTCCGCGCCGAGCTGCCAGCCGTTCTCGACGAGTTTCTCGAGCACGTAACGGTCGCCGACGGCCGCGCGCACGAACTGCACGCCCGCTTCCTTCAGCGCGACTTCGATCGCCATGTTGGTCATCAGCGTGCCGACCGCGCCGTTCACCTTGCCGTCGGTCGCGATGCGATCCTGCACGAGCACGTAGAGCAGCTCGTCGCCGTTGTAGNTGCCGATATCGGCCTTGTGCTNCGGCGACACGCCGATCGACACGATTTTCGCGCCGAGTTCGTAGAACACATGCGGACCGACGTCGTAGGCCGCGCCGTGCGCGCAGTCCAGCACGATCTTCAGGCCGCGAAGGTCGAAACTAGCCGGGAACGTGCTCTTGCAGAACTCGATGTAGCGGCCGCGCGCGTCGTCCAGACGGCGCGCCTTGCCCAGACGCTCGGACGTCGCGCATTCCATCGGCTCGTCGAGCTGCGCTTCGATCTGCAGTTCGATTTCGTCGGGCAGCTTGTTGCCGTCGGTGGAGAAAAACTTGATGCCGTTGTCGTCGTAAGGATTGTGCGACGCGCTGATCACGACGCCCGCCGACAGGCGTAGCGCGCGCGTCAGATAGGCGACGCCCGGCGTCGGCATCGGACCGGCGAGCATCACGTCGACGCCCGCCGCTGCGAAGCCCGACTCCAGCGCGGCTTCGAGCATGTAGCCGGACACGCGCGTGTCCTTGCCGATCAGCACCGTCGGGCGGCCGCCTTTCTGGCCCTTGTGCGCCTTCTGCGCACCTTCGCCGCCCGCGAGCACCTTCCCTGCGGCATAACCCAGCTTCAGGACGAAATCCGGCGTGATCGGTGCGATTCCGACGCGGCCGCGAATGCCGTCCGTTCCAAAATATCGACGTGCCATTGTTGCTTGACCCTCCTCGTGGAAGTATCGCGCTGTTCTGTGTCCGCGATCATGTTGTTTAAGAATGCTTTGACGCGATGCGCCGTCATTGCCTCGTGCTGCCCGCGCGATCAGCTCAGGTCCGATCCGCGCGCCGGGTGGCCTGCCAGACCTTCAGCGCATCGACCGTCTCCGCGACGTCGTGCACGCGGACGATGCCCGCGCCCCG
>JAQFVI010000275.1 GCA_029439495.1 Caballeronia sp. BR6202001590007 | reverse complement strand
AAACGAACCAAAAAACAGAGGCGCCTTGCACGACACCTCGCACGAGCAATGCGAAAACTCAAAAAATCAACAACGACAAAATCTTCCTTATCGACGTCACATTCCGGACATCGCCAATCGGCGGAAATATCCGCGAAGCGAGTTCCGGGTGCGATCCCTTCGTCCGGCAGTCCGGTTTCCTCGTTATAGATCTATCCGCAGATCAGGCAGACCCAGCTCTTGTGTTCGATGACTTCGCTCACGACGGAGCTCTTTGATTCGATGAAAAAAGATAAAAGCAGCGCAAAACCGGGTGCATCTTACCGAATTCGAAACGATCCTTCGCCGCACGTCCGGCGCACGCGTCACGGTGACGCATCGTCCGAACGCCCGACCTGCGCGCGCACAAAAGCCCGGTGTATGCTTGGTCGCGACCGTCCACCGTCCGACGCTGGCCCAAGGCAGACCAAACGCGCGCCGCGCAGACCGACATTCCGAAGGACGGCGCGACGGTCACGAGTTCCGTGCATGTGAAGTTCGGCGTCGACGGCATGAAGGTCGCGCCCGCTGGCACGATCGCGGACGGCACGGGCCATCATCACGTACTGGTCGATACCGGCCCGATCGCCAAGGGCACGGTCATCCCGATGGATGACACGCATCTGCGCTATGGCAAGGGCCAGACGGAAGCTGACGTCAAGCTGCCGCCGGGCGATCACACGCTCACGATGCAGTTCGCTGACGGCGCGCATCGCGCCTATGGCCCCGAAATGAGTTCGACCATCAAGGTCAAGGTACACGTCAAGCAGTGACGGCCGGCGGGCGCGGCCTGACGCGCCGCGCCCGCCCGGTACAATGAACGTTTCCCGGAGCGCTCCGTCGGACGCTCGTCGCCCTACATCTGATTTTCCCCATGTCACTTTATTTTATTACGGACGCGCAACTCGCGTTCGGCCATGTCGCATTGCTCGACCATGCTGACTTTTCGCTCGAAGCCGGCGAACGCGTCGGGCTTATCGGCCGCAACGGCACGGGCAAGTCGTCGCTGCTCAAGATCGTCGCCGGTCTCGCGGCGCCCGACGACGGTCTCGTCACGCGCCAGAACGAATTGTCGACCGTCTGCGTGCCGCAGGAGCCCGAGTTCGATCTCGACGCGTCGGTGTTCGACGTCGTTGCCTCGGGCCTCAGCGAAGCGCGCGCTGCTCGACGAATACGACGCCGTCGCGCACGCCCTTGCGGATATGCCCAAAGGCCCGCAGCACGACGATCTACTCGCGCGCATGAACGCGCTGCAGTCGGCGCTTGATACGCGCGATGTATGGAACTGGTGCACGCGCGTCGCGACCACGCTCGCGCAGATCGGCCTCGATGGCGACGCGCGCTCGTCGTGCAGCCCGACGTGCTGGCTCGACGAACCGACCAACCATCTCGACTTCGAAGGCATCCGCTGGCTGGAGGAACTGCTGGTCACGCTGCGCATGGGGCTGCTTTTCAATCACGCACTATCGCGCGTTTCTGGATCGCGTGGCGACGCGCATCGTCGAACTGGATCGCGGACGGTTGCTGTCCGTATCCGGGCAATTTCAGCGCCTATCAGACGCGCAAGGCGCAGCAACTCGAAATCGAACAGGTCGAGCAAGCGAAGTTCGACAAGCTGCTCGTTCGACAAGCTGCTCGCATAGGAAAAAGTGTGGATCCGCAAGGGCGTGGAAGCACGCTGCACGCGCAGCGTCGGACGCATCGCGCGGCTCGTGGAAATGCGCAAGGAACGCGCGGAGCGCCGCAACGTGCAGGGCAAGAAGTCCGGCAAGATCGTCGCGGAGCTGACCGACGTGACCAAGCGCTACGGCGAGCGCACCATCGTCGATCGTTTCACGGCGACGGTCATGCGCGGCGACAAGATCGGCTTCGTCGGTCCGAACGGCGCGGGCAAGACCACGCTGCTCAAGCTGATCCTCAGCGAACTGCAACCCGACGATGGCCGTGTGCGCACCGGCACCAACATCCAGGCGGCGTATTTCGATCAGATGCGCGCGCAGCTCGATCTCGACAAATCGCTCGCGGACACCATCAGTCCCGGCAGCGAATGGGTCGAAGTCAACGGCGTGAAGAAGCACGTGAGCTATCTCGGCGACTTTCTGTTCGCGCCCGAGCGCGCGCTCGCCTGTTCGCGCGTCCCGCGAACGTGCTCGTGCTCGACGAGCCGACCAACGATCTCGACATCCCCACGCTCGAACTGCTCGAAGAACTGCTGGCTGATTACGACGGCACCGTGCTGCTGGTGAGCCACGACCGCGCGTTTCTCGACAACGTCGTGACCTCGGTGTTCGCGGCCGAAGGTGGCGGCAAGTGGCGCGAGTATGTCGGCGGTTTTTCCGACTGGCAGATTCAGCGCAAACGTTCGGAGCGCATCGCGGAAGAAGCCGCGCGGCAGACCGCGAAGGAAGCGCCGAAGGACAGCGCCGCCGGCCGCAACGCCCAGCGCACCGTGAAGCTGTCGTTCAAGGAGCAGCGCGAACTGGAAGCGCTGCCGGCGTGCATCGCGGAGCTGGAGGACGAGCAGAAGGTCATCGGCGCGCAGCTCGAGGACGGTTTGATCTTCGCGAAGGACGCAAAGGAAGGCGCGCGGCCGAACGAGCGCGGGTCAAGTTCGGCGCGCTTACAATCGTCGGCCGCGAGCGCGCCGGCAGCGAGGGTTTTTATGTAGTCAAGGTGGGCGCGGCGAGCGAAAATCGCTATTCTCCCGTTGCGGCTCGGATCGGCGGACGGGGCAGCGCGCTCGACGTCCGCTCGTCGGGCTAGGCATTTTCATCAGGCATTCGCCGGTGAATCGGCGTCGCGTCGTGAGGGGTTCCGCGCGCACGCGCGATGAGCCGGGTAACCGTTCAACTATGTCCACAAAACAATCCAGCGCAATGGCGACAGTGTCGGAACGAGGCAAACGTACTGTCATGCAAGCCAAGGTCGCCGGCTACAGCGAAGCATCGATCAAGGTGCTCAAGGGCCTGGAACCGGTCAAGCAGCGGCCCGGCATGTACACGCGGACCGAGAATCCGCTGCACATCATTCAGGAAGTGATCGACAACGCATCCGACGAAGCGCTCGGCGGATACGGCAAGCAGATCACGGTCACGCTCCACACCGACAACTCGGTGTCCGTCGAAGACGACGGACGCGGCATTCCTTTCGGGCTGCATCCGGAAGAGGGCGTGCCGGTCGTCGAGATCGTCTTCACGCGCCTGCATGCGGGCGGCAAGTTCGACAAGGCCGCGGGCGGCGCCTATACGTTCTCGGGCGGTCTGCACGGCGTCGGCGTATCGGTGACGAACGCGCTCGCCACGCGGCTCGAAGTGACCGTCTGGCGCGACAAGGTCGCGCAGCTCGCGTTTGCGAACGGCGACGTCATCGAGCAACTGAAGACGCGCGCGCCCGATCGCGGCGAAAAGAAGAACGGCACGCGCGTTCGTGCGTGGCCGAACCCGAAGTACTTCGACTCCGCGAACCTTCCGCTCGGCGAACTTCAGCGGTTGCTGCGCTCGAAGGCCGTGCTGCTGCCGGGCGTCGAGGTGGTGCTCGTCATCGAAAAGACCGGCGAGCGGCAGATCTGGAAGTACGAAGACGGCCTGCGCGGCTATCTGCTCGAAGGCATGGGCGGCAGCGACCTGCTGATTCCGCTGTTCGAAGGCGAGCGCTACGCCGAAAGCTCGAAGAACACCGAAGAGACCTTCGCTGAAGGCGAAGGTGCGTCGTGGGTCGTCGCATGGAGCGAGGAAGGACCGCTGCTGCGCGAATCCTACGTGAACCTGATTCCGACGCCCGCGGGCGGCACGCACGAATCCGGCTTGCGCGACGGCCTGTTTCAGGCAGTGAAGAACTTCGTCGAGATTCACAACCTGCAGCCGAAGGGCGTGAAACTGCTCGCGGAAGACGTGTTCGCGCGCGTGTCCTTCGTGCTGTCGGCGAAGGTGCTCGATCCGCAGTTTCAAGGCCAGATCAAGGAGCGTCTGAACAGCCGCGACGCGGTGAAGTTCGTGTCGTCGTTCTCGCGCCCGGCGCTGGAATTGTGGCTCAATCAGCACGTCGAGTACGGCAAGAAGCTTGCGGAACTGGTGATCCGTCAGGCGCAGGCGCGCACGCGCGCGGGCCAGAAGATCGAGAAGAAAAAGAGTTCGGGTGTGGCTGTGCTGCCCGGCAAGCTGACCGATTGCGAATCGACCGACATCGCGCGCAACGAGCTGTTCCTGGTCGAGGGCGATTCGGCGGGCGGCTCGGCGAAGATGGGCCGCGACAAGGAATTCCAGGCCATCCTGCCGTTGCGCGGCAAGGTGCTGAACACCTGGGAAACCGAGCGCGACCGGCTCTTCGCGAACAACGAAGTGCATGACATCGCGGTGGCGATCGGCGTCGATCCGCACAGCCCGGACGATCAGATCGATCTCTCGAATCTGCGTTACGGTAAGATCTGCATCCTTTCAGACGCGGACGTCGACGGCGCGCACATTCAGGTGCTGCTGCTGACGCTTTTCTTCAAGCACTTTCCGCAACTCATCGAGCGCGGCCATGTGTGCGTCGCGCGTCCGCCGCTGTTTCGCGTCGATGCGCCCGCGCGCGGCAAGAAGCCCGCGCAGAAGCTCTACGCGCTCGACGAAGGCGAACTCGAGGCGATCCTCGACAAGCTGCGCAAGGACGGTGTGCGCGACACGGCGTGGAGCATCAGCCGCTTCAAGGGCCTGGGCGAAATGAGCGCCGAGCAGTTGTGGGACACGACGATGAACCCCGACACGCGCCGCCTGCTGCCGGTCGGCCTGGGCGATCTCGGCTTCGATCTCACGGTGTCGCGCATGACGATGCTGATGGGCAAGGGCGAAGCCGCGTCGCGCCGAAGCTGGCTCGAAGAGAAGGGCAACGAAGTCGAAGCGGACATCTGACGGCTCGGTGCCAACGCATTCAGAACAGATATCAGATGGGAATCACAGACGATCTCTTCGCCGAACAAACCGCACCGGACGGCGAACGACTGACGCTCGGCGATTACGCCGAGCGTGCATATCTCGACTATGCGGTGAGCGTGGTCAAAGGCCGCGCGCTGCCTGACGTCTGCGACGGGCAGAAGCCCGTGCAGCGCCGCATCCTGTACGCGATGAACGAGATGGGCCTCGCCAGCACCGCGAAGCCCGTGAAGTCGGCGCGCGTCGTCGGCGACGTGCTCGGCAAGTATCACCCGCACGGCGACCAGTCGGCGTACGACGCGCTCGTGCGGCTTGCGC
The DNA here is from genome assembly GCA_029439495.1 of Caballeronia sp. BR6202001590007. GTDB lineage: Bacteria > Pseudomonadota > Gammaproteobacteria > Burkholderiales > Burkholderiaceae > Caballeronia. Next base: position 2,087 of record JAQFVI010000275.1, on the reverse strand, counting down.
AGGATTTTTCGATGCGCTATCCGCTGATCGACGGCCAGGGCAACTTCGGCTCGCGCGACGGCGACGGCGCGGCGGCCATGCGTTACACCGAAGCGCGTCTTACGCCGATCGCGCGCCTGCTGCTCGACGAAATCGATCAGGGCACGGTCGATTTCATGCCGAACTACGACGGCTCGTTCGAAGAGCCGAAGCTGTTGCCCGCGCGCCTGCCGTTCCTGTTGCTGAACGGTGCATCGGGCATCGCGGTCGGTCTTGCCACTGAGGTTCCGTCGCACAACCTGCGCGAAGTCGCCGCGGCCGCGGTCGCGATGATCCGCGATCCGAAGATCGGCCATGCCGGGCTGATGGAGAAGCTGCCGGGACCGGATTTCCCCGGCGGCGGGCAGATCATCTCGTCGCAGGCCGAGATTTCGGCGGCTTACGAGACCGGGCGCGGCAGTTTGAAAGTGCGCGCGCGCTGGAAGATCGAGGATCTCGCGCGCGGGCAGTGGCAACTCGTCATCACCGAGTTGCCGCCGAACATGTCGGGTCAGAAGGTGCTCGAGGAAATCGAGGAATTGACCAATCCGAAGCTCAAGCTCGGCAAGAAGACGCTGACGCCCGAGCAGTTGCAGACCAAGCAATCGATGCTCGCGCTGCTCGACGCGGTGCGCGACGAGTCGGGCAAGGATGCGCCCGTGCGCCTCGTGTTCGAGCCGAAGACGAGTCGCATCGACCAGACCGGGTTCGTCAATACGCTGCTCGCGCATACGAGCCTCGAATCGAACGCGTCGATCAATCTGGTGATGATCGGCGCGGATGGCCGTCCGCGTCAGAAAGGCATCGTCGAGATTCTTCACGAGTGGATCGGTTTTCGTTTCGCGACGGTGACGCGGCGCACGCAGCATCGCCTGAACAAGGTGAACGACCGCATCCATATTCTCGAAGGGCGGATGATCGTCTTTCTGAATATCGACGAGGTCATCCGTCTGATCCGCGAATCCGACGAGCCGAAGCAGGCGCTGATGGCGCGCTTCAAGCTGTCGGAGCGGCAGGCGGAGGACATCCTCGAAATTCGTTTGCGTCAGTTGGCGCGGATGGAAGCGATCAAGATCGAGCAGGAGCTGTCCGACTTGCGCGACGAGAAGACGAAGCTCGAGGAATTGCTCAACAGCGACGCCGCGATGAAGCGTCTGTTGATCAAGGAGATCGAGGCCGATGCGAAGCAATACGGCGACGATCGCCGCACGCTGATCCAGCAGGCGACGCGTGCGACCTTCGAGGCGCGGGTCGTTGACGAGCCGGTGACGGTGGTCGTGTCGCAGCGCGGCTGGGTGCGTGCGCTGAAGGGTCACGGGCTCGATCCGGCGGGCTTCACCTTCAAGCAGGGCGACGGCCTGTATGCCGCGTTCCAGGCGCGCACGCCCGATTCGCTGGTCGCGTGGGGCAGCAAGGGTCGCGTGTATTCCGTGCCGGTGGCGGCCTTGCCGGGCGGACGCGGCGACGGCGTGCCGGTGACTTCGCTGATCGAACTCGAATCGGGCACGCATCTGCTGCATTACTTCGCGGCCGTCGCCGATCAGCAGTTGCTGCTGGCTTCGAGCAACGGCTTCGGCTTCATTGCGAAGCTCGGCGATCTGGTGAGCCGTCAGAAGGCGGGCAAGGCGTTCATGACCATCGACGAGGGAGCGGTGCCGCTCGCGCCGATGCCAGTTCTGCCGGGGGCGACGCTCGTCGCGTGTCTGTCGAGTACGGGCAAGCTGCTCGTATTCGGCATGGACGAGATGAAGACGCTCTCCGGCGGAGGGCGCGGGGTGATTCTCATGGCGCTCGACGAGAAGGAGACTTTGCGGCAGGCGCTGGCGATCGATGCGCGCGGTGTGGTCATGATTGGTGCCGGGCGCGGCGGGAAGCTTAAGGATGAGAAGCTTTCGGGGTCGCAGTTGGAGCTTCACGTTGCGAAGCGGGCTCGGAAGGGCAGGGCTCCGGATGGTTCTATTAAGGTTTCGGAGTTGCGTCCGGTCTTTTAGGGTTTGCTGGCGCTTTTGAACTTGGGCGTGGAAGGGGGAAGGGGCTGCTGGTTTCTTGCTGTTTATTCAGTAGCTTTC
>JAQFVI010000274.1:6055-7172 GCA_029439495.1 Caballeronia sp. BR6202001590007 | reverse complement strand
TTTGCCGATTTTGCAACGGTCGGTTGATATGAATTTTCACTTTTTCCGATTAACTCATTTACAGTTACCTCCGTCGATGCTGATTTCGGCAACAAATACATATATCAGACGAAAAGATTCGGCAAATTTTGAAAATTCCCTAAAAGTTGGTTGCGGGATGCCGTAAAAACAGGAAAACAGCACCCTGACGCAAACGGTTCACTCAGCAAATTATTCCGATAGCGCAGTATCAGCAGGATTCAAGCGCACTTCACAAACAAACGTTTACTTACAAAAGTCGCTCAGTTTAATTCGTCGTACCGGCCCGCATGGCATGTACACCGAGATCGACCTCAGCGCGAAACGCTGAGGATCTCCGGTGCGGGTCCAGCTGCTTAGCAGCGTCATCTGACATTGGTGTTGGACGATCCTGCCAACCCTCCGGGGCGCTTTATTCGGAATCCGAATGAAGCCGACTCCGGAAACCCCCCCGCCGGGTTACGCGGGATCGCAGGTCCAGTTTCCGATCCGTTTCCCCCGACGCTCCGGAAAACGCCTTCTTCGCTGACGCACACATCTATATCAGTACACCCGACTACTTGTATGAAGACTCTGACCCAAACCTCCGCCCGCCTATTCAACGCTCCGAAAGCCAGCCTGATCGCTGCTGCAGTCGCCACGAGCATCCTGCTGACCGCCTGCGGCGGCGGCAGCGTCAACGATGCATTCGACACGGCTTCGACCGCTAACGCAGCGAGCCGCTCGACGAGCTTCGTGATCACCTCGCCGTCGGCAAACCAGACGGTCACCGTCAAGGGCACAGTCGGTTCGGCATGGACGAGCGTCTCGGTCGTCGACATGACGACGAGCAACAAGGTCGCACGCGACGCAGTGCCGTCGAGCGGCTCGTTCACGACCAACGTCGACACGACGCGCCAGATCAACGCGAACCATACGTGGCGCATCACGGCGACGAACAAGAACATGGGCGCGACGTCGGTGCAGAACATCGTCGTGACGGTGTCAAACTCGAAGACGGGCGGTACAACCACGCCGTCGACCCCGACGACGCCCACGACCAGCAGCATCTTCTACGGCGCGAACGGTCACAACAACGAAGGCGACGCGTATGACATCT
>JAQFVI010000274.1:0-6005 GCA_029439495.1 Caballeronia sp. BR6202001590007 | reverse complement strand
ACAACGCGGGCTATGCGCTCGGTCAGCAAACCGCCAGCTCGTACAAGTACCCGTACTACGAAGTCAGTAACGAAATCGAAGCCGACACGCTCGTCGGCAACGTCGACGGTATGTATCCGCAGCACTTCGACAACGCCAAGTACCAGATCGCGCGTGGCGTGATCCGCGGCATGATCGCCGGTGTGCGCTCGGTTGACACGCAAGGCAAGATCATCATGGGAGGCGGTGCGTGGATGCACTACGGCTTCTATCAGATGCTCGCGGCAGGCACGCAGCCTGACGGTTCGAGCAACCATCCGGTCGTGTCGTGGGACATCACCGCATGGCACTGGTACTCGGATCAGGGCGACATCACGAATGCATGCGGCGGCACGGGTTGCCACGACGTGCTCGGCACGCTGCAACAACTGGGTCACCCGATCTGGATCAACGAGTACGGCGTTCGTCCGTGTCTCGGCAGCGACGATCAGATCGCGTCCTACCTCGTCGGCAACAAGATGATGGCGCAATTCGTGAAGAACGCCGCCAAGTACAACATCCAGGCGATCCAGACGTACGAACTCTATGACGATCCGGCTGGCGGCGAAGGCGCATACGGTCTGATCAAGAACGACGGCAAGACGATCAAGCCGAACTACACGGCGTCGTTCAAGAACTTCGTGAAGGCGAACCGAAGTAAGTTTGCGCAGTCGGCAAAAGAAGTTCGGTAGATAGAAGTGCAAGGCGGGCGAATGGCTTCGGCGATTCGCCCGCTTTTTTACGTGCGGCGAGCGCCGCAAAGGTAGCAATCGAAAAGCAGCAAGAAAACAAAAAGCCCTGTCGCGAGAACTGGGCTTTTTGCTTGAAGCTTTGGTGGCCTGGGACGGAATCGAACCATCGACACGCGGATTTTCAATCCACTGCTCTACCAACTGAGCTACCGGGCCAACAGATGTGAAACTATAGCAGAGTGATCGGCATCCCTCAAGCCCTCGGGAGAAAATTTCTCGCCGCCCGTCAGCGAACACGCCGCCGATGCGGCAAGCGAGTACCGTCAGACTTCGCTCTTGTTCTTGCCCAAATCGACGCCGAGCTGCTTGAGCTTGCGATACAAGTGCGTGCGCTCGAGCCCGGTCTTTTCCGCGACACGCGTCATGCTGCCGTTCTCGCGCGCAAGGTGATATTCGAAGTACGCCCGTTCGAAGGCGTCGCGGGCATCGCGCAGCGGGATATCGAAGGAAATCGACGCCGTCTGGCCCGCCTGTCCCTGCATCGCGCCGGACGCGAGTGCATCAGCGGGAGCGGGCGAGTGGTGTGCCGATGCGCTCGGCAGCACCGCCGCGATCGGCACGCCCGACGCGCCCGTCCCCGACGCCGATTTCGGCGCGGCCGACGTCGCGGGTGCCGCCGAGCTGTGCGCGAGCCCCTGTTCGACGGCCTTCAGCAGCTTCTGCAGCGCGATCGGCTTTTCGAGGAAATTGAGCGCGCCGATCTTCGTCGCTTCGACCGCCGTGTCGATGGTCGCGTGACCGGACATCATGATCACGGGCATCGTCAGCTTGCCCTGCGCGGCCCACTCCTTCAGCAATGTCACGCCATCGGTGTCGGGCATCCAGATGTCGAGCAGCACGAGGTCGGGTGTCTGCTGCTGGCGGTAATCGCGCGCGTGCTGCGCGTTTTCCGCCAGATCGACTACGTGTCCTTCGTCGCTCAGGATCTCGGAGAGCAGTTCCCGGATCCCCATTTCATCGTCTACCACCAGGATGGTTGCCATTTAAGCTCCCTTGTCTGCACTGTTGCTTTGGTCGTTCCGTGATTCGCATGCGTGCCGGTGGCGGGCGCCGCGGCATCGTCCGCGAGTTGAAGAAACAGAATCGATATTTGTGCGCCTTCCACCACATCCGGCGACTTCGAACGGTTGCGGATGTCGATGCGCGCACCGTGCTCGTCGACGATTTTTTTCACTGTTGCAAGTCCCAGTCCCGTGCCTTTCGCCTTCGTCGTCACATACGGCTCGAACGCACGCGAAAGGATCCGCGCCGGAAAGCCCAAGCCGTTGTCCGACACCGTCAGCCTGACCACGACACGCGCGTGGCCCGAAGCGTCGGGGTCGCCATATTCTACTGTCCTCGTTTCGAGAAGCACGCGCGGCTCCGTCACGTCCGCCACCGCGTCCTGCGCGTTCTGTAGCAGGTTGTGGATGACCTGCCGGATTTGCGTCGCGTCGCCCCGGATCACGGGCAGCTTCGCGAGATCGACCTTGATCGGCGTCTTGCCGTCTTCGATGCCGTAAAGCGTCAGCACTTCGGCCACAAGTTCGTTCAGTTGCAGATTGCCGAGCACCGCAGGCGGCGTGCGCGCGTACTCGCGGAAATCGTCGACCATCTGCTTCATCGCCTGCACCTGATTGACGATGGTCGTCGAAGCGCGCTTGAGCACGTCGGCATCCGGCGGCGCGAGCTTGTCCGCCAGTTTCATCTGCAAACGCTCGGCCGACAACTGGATCGGCGTGAGCGGGTTCTTGATCTCGTGCGCAAGACGCCGCGCGACCTCGCCCCATGCGACCGAACGCTGCGCGGAGATGACGTCGGAAATATCGTCGAACACGACGACATAGCCGGTGGTTTCCGCATCTTCCTCGCCGTCGGTCGCCGACAACAACTGCGTACCGCGCACGAGCAAGGTCAGCGGATCGTTCTCGCCAGGCACGGTCACGGCGACCTGCTGCTGCCAGTGACCACGATCGCCCGCCGGATGATCGGAGCCGATCGACGCGGCATCGCGCTCGGCGAAGGCCTTCTTCGCCATCGCGCCGAATTCGGCGAGCGCTCCGATCTGATCGAGCGGCTGATTGAGCATCGCGCCGAACGGCTGACGGAAGATGCGTTCCGCGCCGCGATTAGCTGTCGTCAGCCGGAACTGCCGGTCGAACACGAACACGCCCGCGGTCAGGTTCGCCAAAATGCTTTCGAGATACGCCTTTGAATGTTCGAGCGCGATCCGATTGTTCTCGACCGCCACACGCGCTTCCGACAACTGGCGCGTCATCGCGTTGAAGGACTGCGTGAGAAAGCCGAGTTCGTCGCGCGAATTGATCTCGCGCTTGGGCGTGTAATCGCCTTCCGTGACCTCCTTCGTGCCCTGCGCCAGCAGGAACAGCGGCCGCGCAAGCTGATTGCCGAGCGCGAGCGCGAGCATCATCGCGATGAAGGTCGCGAGAAAGAGCGCGAGCGTCAGCGTGCCGATATACATCTTGCGCAAGCCGGTGCGCCCGAGCCGCTTCTCCTGATATTCGCGATACGCACGCTGCACGGTATCCGCGTTGCGCGCGAGTTCCTGGCTTACGGGCTGCTCGATCTGCAGGAAGCGATCGACGTGCTGGAACGCCGTGGTCGTCGACGGATCCGGAATCTTCGTGATGACGCGCAACCGCAGTGCGCCCTTCGGCCCGTTGTCTTTCGGGTCGCCGTCGAGTTCGCCTTCGATCGCGCCGTAGGGATGATCCTGCGCCTGCTTGAGCATCGCGCTGCTCGGCTCGTTGGTCGGCAACAGCGCGTAGTAATTGCCCGATGCCTGCGCGACCGTGCGCAGGCTAGTGCCGCACAACGACGCATTGCCCGAGGCGAAATCCTCGCGACCGTATTGATCGCGCGGACGTTCGAATACGACGGCGTCCTGCACGTTGTACTGATCGCGCAGACGCAGCAACGCGAGCGTGAGGCTCGACGGATCGGCGCTCGCGAGCTGGTCGCTCATCTGACGCCCGCGGTTCTTGTAGTCTGCGAGCGAGTTTTCGAGCATGCCGCGCCCGAGCGTGAGGCCCGAAGTCAGCGCGGTTTCGACGTTTACATCGAACCACGACTCGATGCTGCGCGACACGAACTGATACGACACGATGTAAATAATCGCGCCCGGCACCACGCCGACCAGCGCGAAGATCAGCGCGAGTTTTGCGAGCAGCCGCGTGCCGAAGCGCCCCTGCCTGACCCGCGACACGATGATCAAGCTCAGGCTGATGACGATCAGCATGAAGATCACCGCGACGGCGACATTGGCCGCATACAGCCAGCCGTAGTAGCGGTCGAAGAACTCGGTGTTCGCGCTCGCGAGCGCAAGCATCACGAGCAGCAGGGTGGCCGTGACCGCGACCGTCGAGACCAGCAGCCGGACGATGACGCTCTTCCAGTCCGTCCGGCCGCGTCGAAATCTATTTCGCACGTTCAGACGCCGTAAAAGTGAACTTCTTCCAATCGGAGGACAAGTTCCAGTCGCGATTGTTGACCGCATCGATCTGGAACGGCTTGGGCATCAACGCGATGTCGAGTTGCATGCGCACCGATGCATCGTAGGTTTCGCCGCCATGCACCTGATTGCGGTCGATCACATGCCACGACGCGACATGACGGATGACCGCGAGGGCTTCATTCAGCGAGGCGAAGCGCAACTGCAGGCCGCCCGTCGACACGCGGTATTCGTTCGTGAGCGGCTGATAGGACAGGCGGATGCTTTGCGACACGTTGACCGGTTCTTCGTCGAACCAGTACCAGCGCGGCCGCGACAGCGTGAAATCGACGGTGAAATACAGCGGCACGCTGCGGTTCACTGCTTCTTCGAGACTGCTGTTGAGATCGAAGTCGAAATGTGCATCGAGACTCCAGCCCTGATTGTCCGCCTGCAACGACGCCCGCTGCACCGAGATGGTCTCGGCATGCGCGGGGGTGATCATGGCCAGACATAGCCAGAGCGTCAGCGCGGCCCACGCGGCGAGCGCAAGCCGGAGCGGAAAAAAGCGTTTGATCGTCACCGTTTCTGAAAGCGCGCGTAGAAAAATCCGTCGTGGTTCGCGAAGGCTTCCGCGTTCCGGTTCGATGATTGCCCGGCGCGTCGCGCCTCGTTCAGTCCGTGGCTTGGGTTCTGTGTACCGTCCGGTGACTCGTGCATCGCGCCCGGCTGGGCGGTCGATGCCTCGGTTGTCGGTAACAATTGCCCCGGCGCGTCTAATCGTACCGCATCTTCATGTTGGCTTCCAAACCAGCGCGCCTGCGCTTCGCCCTCTTCCGGGAAGATCGAGCAGGTTACGTAGAGCAGCTCGCCGCCCTTCGCGACGAGCGGCCAGAGCGCGCTCAGGATGCGCCGCTGTTCGTCGACGAGCGCCGCGATATCCGTTTGCCGGCGCAGCCAGCGGATGTCCGGATGCCGCCGCACTATGCCTGAGGCCGAGCACGGCACATCGGCTAGGATGCGATCGAAGAGCTCGCCGTCGAACCATGACGACGGATCGGCGGCATCGCCGACCACGATTTGCGCGTCGAGCTTCAGACGCGTCAGGTTTTCGCCGATGCGTTTCGCGCGCTCGGCATCGCTTTCGAGTGCGCCGAGACGGACATCGGCGAGTTCGAGAATGTGGCCGGTCTTGCCACCGGGCGCGGCGCACGCATCGAGCACGCGCATGCCGTCGCGCGCGCCGAGCAGTTGCGCCGCGCGCTGCGCGCCCGCGTCCTGCACGGAGACGATGCCGTCGGCGAAACCGGGAATGCGGTCGACGGGCATCGGCGTTTTCAGTCGAACGGCGTGTACGCTGGCCGCGTCCGCGTCGATGTCCTCGGCCTTCAGGCGCGCCAGATAGTCTTCGACGCTCGCGCGACGCGCATTCACGCGCAGGGTGAGCGGCCCCTGCCGATTGCCTGCTTCGAGGATGCACTGCCATGCGTCGGGCTGGCCACGCCTGACCGCATCGATCCACCATTGCGGATAGTTGTAGCGAACGGTATCGGAGGCGATCGCCTCGCCGATGGCTGCGTCGCGTTCGCGTAGGAAGTTGCGCAGCACCGCATTCACCAGGCCCTTCGCGAACGCGAACTCGCGCCGCGCGGCGATCGCGCTCACGGCCTGATCGACGACGGTGAACGGCGCGTAGGCGGCGTGCGCTTCGTCGTCGGTCAGGAGCACGAACGCGCATGCGAGCAGGTTGCCGACGTGCGGCGGCGGCGCCTTCCTGACGAGCTTGTGCAGCAGCGCATCGGCGA
>JAQFVI010000273.1 GCA_029439495.1 Caballeronia sp. BR6202001590007 | reverse complement strand
CAGATGATAGCGGTATCGATCATCTTTTGACCATTCTGATGGCCGGTTCCTCGATAAGTATTGAATGAAGAGTGGACTGGCACTGTCGTGGCAAGCCAGCTCATTACCGAAATTAAAGCTGTCCGTGAACGACACCTGCGAAACGCGTCTGGCGAGCACACCGTGGCGCGCAAGATGTTCGAAGTCTTTGCGGATCGTCGTCGGTTCACGGCCCTTATGCCATCCGTGATAGATCCTCATGGTCGCGCGATAGCGAGCCGATGCATCGAATGATGTCAGACACTTCGCCACCTGCTGCTGGATTTTAAGAATGGCATTTGGCAAGGATCGTCTTGGATCCTTGTCAGGCGCGAAGCAACCTTGAACGTTATGCCAATCGATAAAGACGTGGGCGGAGGAAAACGAGCTGGACATGAGAGCGATTGTTCGCGAATTGTTCTGGAAGCTTGCACGACGGCCCAAGATTTCCCACGAGCGCTCCGCAAAATAACTGAAGATTTTGCCAAGGTTCGCGGATCGCATCTTCAAGGCAGCCTCGCCGATGAAGCGACTCAGCGCTGAGCCCACTCCACGATCGGCGCCCACTGCTCCAGATCCTTTTCAACGCGGCTTTTCGCGACATCCCAGATGGTCAGCCCGTGGGCGGCGAGCTGCACGTAGTTTTGCGTGTCGCGCGGATAGCCGAGCACGGGCAGATCCAGTCCTTCGACGAAGCAATGCAACTGATCCGCCGAGCACGTGCGCACATCGACGCGCATGCCGACGACGCCCACCTGGATCGTGCCCTTGCGTACGGCTTTTTCTTTGGCGAGCCGGGTGAGGAAGTTCTGCGTCGCGAGGATGTCGAACATCGACGGTTGCAGCGGCACGATGACCTTGTTGGGCGAGGTCGAGCGCCAACGCGAGGCGGTTGCCGTGCAGGCCCGCGGGCGTATCGATGACGGCTTTCTCCAGACCTTTCGGCGGCTTCACGAGCGTATCGAGATCGACGCCCCATTCCTCGATCTTCGGCGACTGTCCGGGCGCATCGCGAGCCACGCGTGCGACGAGCGCTGCTTGTCAAGATCGGCGAGTGCGACCCATTCGCCTTCGGCCGCGAAATGTTCGGCCAGATTGGTTGCGAGCGTGCTTTTGCCGACGCCGCCTTTCGGATTTGCCACCACGATCACGGTCATGAAGTGTCCTGATTTGTTCTGATTGGTCCTGTGCGATTCGATGCGCGGGCGCGCCGCGCCGAATGCGTCATGAGGGCAAAGGATGCCTGATGCGAGCCGTTGATATTATCGGCAAAACTCGATTGCACGGCACGTTGGCCGAACGTCCGTGCGGTCTTTCTTCCCCTCGACCGGATATGACGACGCCATGACGACCAAGCTTCGCCCCGACGTGACTCTCGACTTCCTGCGCCAGCGCCAGCAGGGCCGCCTGCCCGACCTGCTTGGCATTCAGGTGATCTCGCTCGATCAGGGCACGCTGACCGGCGAACTGACGATCCGACCGGAACTGCTCGCGCCGAACGGCTTCCTGCATGCGGCAACGGTCGTGGGTCTCGCGGATACGTGCTGCGGTTACGCATGCATCGCGCATCTGCCCGAGAAAGCGCAGAACTTCACGACGCTCGAACTGAAGAGCAACCATGTGTCGACGGCGCGCGAAGGCAGGATCGTCGCGAAGGCGAGCGCCGTGCATCTCGGACGCAGCACGCAGGTGTGGGACGCGACCGTGACGAGCGGCGACGGCAAGCTCATCGCGATGTTCCGGTGTACGCAGATGATTTTGTATTGAGGGGTTGGGGTGGCGTTGAGGTTTAGGCCGGTGGGACAAGCCAGCGCACCGGCTCCAGAGACGCCGCCCCATCGGCTGCAAGATCCAGGTTTCCAGAGAAAGCGTGAAATAAACACACTGGCGCCTGGCCGGAAAATCACTCGTTATCTCGCTCAAAAGCATTGATCAAATCCTGGAACCACAGAGATTCATCGGCTTCGGGATGCCATGACAGAGATGGCCATTGCTAGACGACAAGCGTTCTCTCATCCCAATTTGGAATCGTTTTGCTGAATGTCAGGCTTGATTTAATCTGCATTCCCAGAACGTGAAGTCTGCAACATCAGCTAGCTCGCTGAAAAAATAACGACCCACTGAAATCTCGGGCCTTCGAAGCTTTGAAACCAATCGCCCTCCGCCCCTTCCTCGCGATCTACGCATTGAATTTCTTCCGCATCGGCTATCAAACCGTTGCCATCGCGTGGTTTGCGACGCTCGCGACGAATCGAGTCGATTGCGTCGCGGAGCTGTTGCTCGTATCGAGCCTGTCCCGCTCGCTTTGTCGCGAATCATCGAACGCTGCGTGGACAAACTGCCGAGAAAGAGAGTGCTGCTCTGCGCGGCGCAAGCATCGGTGACGGCCGCCGGCCTGATTGCGATCGGCGTGCTAGGCGCTTCGATCGACGCATTCACAGTCAGTCCTCTGCATGCTCAGTGTGATGCTCGCCGGCGCGTCCCTGCTCGCGAGTGGCGCGATGGACTATTTCCTGCGGACCTTCATTCCCGATACCGACCGCACCCAGCAACTCGCATCGATCAACACCGTCACCCAGATCGCGCTGATCGCCGGGACCGGCATCGCGGGCGCCATCGCATCTTTCGCGACGATCGGCATCGCATTGTTCGTCTTGTCGGCGCTTGCCGGCCTCTCGACGCTCGCCTGCCCGAAGCTATTGCCCGATCTGCGCCTCGCCCCCGCAGCCGAATCGGAACCTGAAAGAAGCGGCCTCACGCTTTTCCGGGCATCGATCTATCTGCAGTTTCCCATTTTATTTTACATCGCCTGTTGCGGCGCGCTCGTATTCTCGGTCGGCCAGACCACCAACATGCTGTTGCCCGGCCTAATCGCGGTTCATCTGAAACTGCGCAGCATCCATCGCAGCATCCATTACTCGGCGATCGAAACCGCCTTGTCCATCGGTGAACCGCCTTGTCCATCGGTGCAGTGGGAATCAGCCTGTATCTCGCCGCCGTCGAGATGAAAACCGAGCGCCCGATCAGCGTCGATATGCTCGTCATCGCGTCGATGTCGGTCGTGCTCGCGCTCGTTCCATTCGCACCGACGTTCGGACTGTTGATCGCGATGCACCTCGCGCTCGGCGTCGGTTTCGCCTTCGCGCGCGTGCGTATGGAAACGCGCTTTCTGCGCGCATGCCCCGTGCATCTGCTCGGCTGATTGCGCGCCAACGCGATGGCGCTGACGAACATCGTCGGCCTCGGCGTCTATTTCGTGCCGCTGGTCACCGGGGATGCCTCGATCGCGACGCTCTATCTGTCCATCGCCGACGCGATCCTGCTCGCGACGATGCTTCTGCTCGCCACGTCGGCCGCGACGTCGATGAAGAGCCGCGCGATCAGCGAGTGAAGCCGGCGCCGAACAGCGCCTCCACCGCCCCCAAATCCATCCCCTTCTCCATCCCATCCGCGAGCCTATCCAGCGACGCTTCCCGCAGCGCCGGATAATCCAACGCCTGCGCATCGCGCACGCCCGTCCACGCAAGCCATGCCGCGCAAGCCTCGGGCGTATCGAAAACGCCGTGCAGATACGTCGCGGCGATCTGTCCATCCTCCGACAACGCGCCGTCGACGCGTCCTCCGTCGAGCGCGACCGCGGGCCGCGACAGCGCCGCGCCGTGCGTGCGTCCCATATGGATCTCATACCCGCGCACCGGCGCGTGCGATCCATCGACGGCAAGCGTGCCCGTCACGTTCTCCAGTTGCTTATGCAGCGTCAGCACCGTGTACAGCTCCAGCAGGCCCAATCCCTTCACGCATCCCGCCGCGCCCTCGACGCCGTCCGGATCGTCAATCTCGCGCCCCAGCATCTGCATGCCACCGCAAATGCCGAGCACCTTGCCACCGTATCGCAGATGCCGCTCGATCGCGCGGTCCCAGCCATGCTCGCGCAGCCACGTGAGATCGCGCTGCACGCTCTTCGAGCCCGGCAACACGATCAGATCGGCCGCCGGCGGCGCGATGCCCGCGCGCACATACGAAAAATCGATTTGCGGATGCGCGCGCAACGCATCGAAGTCCGTGTGATTGCTGATGCGCGGCAGCGCCGGCACGATCACCTTCAGCGCCGGCCGCTCGCCGCGCGCATGCGGCTGGCTCGGCAACATGTCCTCGGCGTCGAGCGTGAGGCCGTGCAGATACGGCAGCACGCCGAGCACCGGCTTGCCGGTCTGCGCACGCAGCCAGTCGAGACCCGGTTCGAGCAGCGCGATATCGCCGCGAAAGCGGTTGATGACGAAGCCGCGCACGCGCGCACGCGCGCTTTCCGACAGGCACGCGAGCGTGCCGACCAGATGCGCGAACATGCCGCCGCGATCGATGTCCGCGACCAGCACGACCGGGCAATCGACGCGCTCGGCAAACCCCATGTTGGCGATATCGCGATCGCGCAGATTGATCTCGGCGGGACTGCCCGCGCCTTCGACGATGACCGCATCGAACTCGTCGGCGAGACGCGCATAGGACGCGAGCACGGCATCGAAGGCGATGCGCTTGTAGTCGTGATAGGCGCGGGCATCGAGGTTCGCATGCGCGTGTCCGTGGATGATGACCTGCGCGCCGCGATCGCTGGTCGGCTTCAGCAGCACCGGATTGAAGTCGATGCGCGGCTCGACGCCCGCCGCGACCGCCTGCAAGGCCTGCGCGCGTCCGATCTCGCCGCCGTCCACCGTCACCGCGCTGTTGAGCGCCATGTTCTGCGGCTTGAACGGCGCGACGCGCATGCCGCCGCGCCACGCCAGCCGGCACAGGCCCGCGACCAGCGTGCTCTTGCCCGCATCGGACGTGGTGCCCTGGATCATCAGCGTGCCGCGCGGGGTGAATGCCATCGGAAGCGTCCTCCGTCCTTTCGTGTGCAGGCTGCTATGGTAGCCCGCCGGTACAATATCAGGATGAACTCACGCGACCTTCTCTTCGTCTTCGGCGGCGCGCGCTCCGGCAAGAGCGCCTATGCCGAACGGCTCGCCGACGAAAGCGGCCTGCCGATAACGTATATCGCGACGGCGCGCCTCGAGTTCGCGCAAGACGGCACGCGTGACCCGGAATTCGCCGAGCGCGTGCGGCTGCATCGCGAGCGGCGTCCCGCGCACTGGTTGCTCGTCGAAGCGCCGCGCGATCTCGCCGCCGCGCTTGCTCACGCGGATCGCGCCGGACACTGCGTGCTGATCGACTGCCTCACCCTGTGGCTTGCCAATCTGCTCTTCGCCGAAACCACCGACGACGACATCGCGACGCTGCCGCCCGCCGCGCGCGACGCCCTCGCCGCCTTCGACGACGCACTCGCGCAGTGTCGCGGCAAGGTCATCGTCGTCAGCAATGAAATCGGGCTGGGCGTCGTGCCCCTGGGTTCGGTGACGCGCCTCTACGTCGACGAACTCGGCCGCCTGAATCAGCGCGTCGCCGCCGCAAGCACGCGCGCCATGTTCATGGCCGCGGGCTTGCCGATCGCACTCAAGGGCTAGGCGCGATGCTCTTCCTCTCCCTCTACTCGATGGCGCTCTTCGCGGTGCTTGGCGTCGTCGTCGATCGCGTGCTCGGCGAACCGCGCACGCGGCATCCGCTGGTCGGCTTCGGCACGCTCGCTGCGAAAATCGAAGCGCGTCTGAACACCGGACATCGCGCGCGGCCGGCGGGCATGCTCGCATGGTGCGTCACAGTGCTGCCGCCGGTCGGCATCGCGTGGTTGCTGGTGAGCGCGTTGCCGTTCGCTTACGCGGGGCTCGTGCATGTGCTGCTGCTGTGGTTCGCGCTCGGCGCGAAGAGCCTGCGCGACCATATCGCGCCGATCGCCCGCGCACTCGGTTTCGGCGATCTCGACGAAGCACGCGCGCTGACCTCGCGCATCGTGTCGCGCGACACGTCGAAGGCCGATGAGAACGCGCTGTCGCGCGCGGCGATCGAATCGGCGCTGGAAAACGGCAACGACGCGATCTTCGGCGCGATCTTCTGGTTCGCGGTGGTGGGCGGCCCCGGCGCGCTAATGTTCCGGCTCGCCAACACGCTCGACGCGATGTGGGGGTATCGCACGCCGCGCTATCTGCGTTTCGGCTGGGCGGCGGCGCGCTTCGACGACGTGCTCAACTTCATTCCCGCGCGGCTGACGGCGGCCAGCTACGCGCTCGCGGGCGACACGCGCATGGCCTGGCATTGCTGGCGCACGCAGGCGCGCGCGTGGGACAGCCCGAACGCGGGCCCGGTGATGGCGTCCGGCGCGGGCAGCCTGAACGTGCTGATCGGCGGCCCGGCGATCTATCACGGCGTGCTCGAATCGCGGCCGACGCTTGGCGCGGGACACGACGCGTCGCCCGCGCACGTCGTCGCGGCGCTGCGTCTGGTCGAGCGCACGACGCTGTTGTGGCTCGCCGTCCTCCTGATCCTCGCCGTGTCGAGCACGGCGGTGTCCGGCTGATCAACCCAGCCGGATGGCGAACCGCGCGCCTCGCGCCGGCCTATGCCATTCGGCCGACTGTCGCGCGGCACGCGCGGCGTGCATCATCGATGCCTTCATTCGATGTCTCATCGCCCATGGCTCATTCCATTCCCCATGGCGGCAATCTGCGCGAAGCCAAGCGCCGCTACGACATTGCGCTCGAAGACTGGCTCGATCTGTCGACGGGCATCAATCCGCGCGGTTATCCGGTACCGCCCGTTCCGCCCGATGCCTGGCGGCGCCTGCCCGAGGACGATGACGGTCTCGCCGCCTGCGCCGCGCGCTATTACGGCGCGGAACACGCGCTTCCGGTCGCCGGTTCGCAAGCCGCCATCCGCACGCTGCCGACGCTTCTCAGGCCCAGCGTCGTCGCGGTGGCGCCGCTGACCTACGGCGAATACGCGCCCGCCTTCGCACGCGCGGGGCATCACGTCGTCGCGCTCGACGGCGAACCGCCCGCGCACGCCGATCATGTGATCGTCGCCAATCCGAACAACCCGACCACCGCGCGGCTGTCGCGCAATACGCTGCTACGCTGGCACGCGCAACTCGCCGCGCGCGGCGGCACGCTGATCGTCGACGAAGCCTTCGCCGACGTCGATCCCGCCGCATCGCTCGCCGCCGACGCCACGCGCGACGGTCTCG
>JAQFVI010000272.1 GCA_029439495.1 Caballeronia sp. BR6202001590007 | reverse complement strand
ATGCTCTCTCCGGCAAAAGCCAGCGAACATAGCAATCGCGCCCTGCGGTGCAAGCACCTTGTAGCGCCGAAGATCGACTTCCGCGTTCTTCAATTCCGCGCGCTGCAGTTCGAGATTGGCCTGCGCGACCTGCACTTGCGCCTGCGCCTGCGCGAGCAAAGCGGACACATCGTCGCTTTCCAGCCGGGCGATGACTTCGCCTTCCCTGACTTGCTTGCGATCCTTCCAGCACGCCAAGCACCCTGCCTTGTCCTTTGGATGCGACAGCCGCCTTGCGCTGCGGCACGACGTATCCGGTGGCGTTGAGCAAGGTATAGCTTTGCGACGGATAGACCGACGTCACCGTCGTTGTCTCGACGGACTTCGGGCCGGTAAACTTCAAGGCTGCGCCAATCAAGACGAGCACGATAGCGACGATCAGCGCATATCTTAGCCAGGGGCGCCTGCGCCGCTGCATCGTAGTGGACGATCCGCGGTCGATTTTGAGTTTGTCTAAGTCGTGTTCGGCCAATTTGAGAACCTGTTTGCGTCGCGAGGCCTTGCGACGCAGGCGGCGGCATAGGCTTCGAAAAAGAAGCGCTCAGTATAGCGCCACGCTTACAGTCGCTTTACTGAATGGATCGGGACAGCAACAGTCATGCGTTTCTGCCCGTTTGCGCGTCAGGTCTTAAGATAACGGCTTTAACGTCGAGCGGCACTGTGCGCCAGAGGAAAGTAAGTGTCTTTCTTGAAACGAAGAAGTAAGGCCTTGACCTTGGCTGCTCTAACGTTGACCAGCGCGGCAATAATGACCGTTTCCGCGCAAGCGCGTGCGCAAGACGCCGCAAGCGCGCCGCGCGAAGCAAGCGATTCGATCGCGAGCCTGCTTTCGGCGAATGCTCTTCCGCCAAATTTCGCCGGCGACGATCCCGAACAGGTGCGCGATGCGTTGAGCGGACATCTGCCGCCGGCTACGCGTGCGCCGTCCATCGCCAATCGCGTGCGGACCTTTCTCGAACATCCGCTTCGGCAGTTTCGCCAGGAAGGGCAGGCCGCTTCTGCTCCTCGAGGCAACGCGCAAACCAGCCGTACATTTCTTTTCGTCATCCCCGCTTCATACGGCGTTCGCTATGAATCCAAGCGCAAGCTGCTAAGCGTGAATGTGTCGCTTGCGTCGTCGGAGCAACCGGGTGCCCTTCTGCTCAAGCAAACGGTGACGGGCCAAAGCGGACGCAAGCTCGTCATTGCGCCCGAGGCCAAGGCCAAAGGCTATATCCAGACCTTCGACACCATCCTCTTCAAGACGGACGAAACCAGCCGGACCAATGTTCAGGGCCGCGCCGTCGTGCCGAACTTCGAGGCATCCCGCAATGAGGACTTTGCGATCGTCCTCGTCTGCACGCTGGAACCGCCTTATATGACCGAGCGAAACGAGCACAGCGATCCGACCGACGAAGAGCCTACCGACATCACGCGCAGGACATCGACCCTGCAGGGCGTCGTCGATGCGGTATGGCTGATCGATCGCAAGGACGGCGCTATCGTGACCAAGCGTCTTCGCCTGGTCAAATAACACCACCTCAATAGTCCGCGTTCGCGTCGAGCGGATAGACGGGCCGCCTGAGATTGTCGAACTTGGATAGCGCGTAGTCATAACTTGTCACGCCACGGCTGTCGCATTCGACGAGCGCGCCCGATATCGGCACGAACACCGGACGGCAGTACATGCGCGACTTGAGGATCAGAAAGCGTGCGCCGCGCGGATCGATACCGACGCTTTCGAACACTCCCAGATCCCACGGTTCATGCGTGCGTTCCGTCACGAGGATGCGCGCCGATGTCGTTTCGATCACGGCCGCACGCCCCATGTACGCGCGTTGCCCGGTGTAGGTCGAACCGCTGATCACGTACTCACCGTCGGTCAGGGCGCGAACCGTTCCCGTGATACTCAGCGCGGCTTTTCCGGTAGATGCGACGCTCGGCAGCTTGTTGCCTATGCTTACGGTGACGGTTGCACCGAGTCCCGCATCGAACAGCGTCGCAACCGCTTCCGGATCACACAAGGGCCCGACGACGATGCCTTCGAGACCTTGCTCGAGCGCTTCCTCGAAGGCATCAGTGGTATCGCAAGTGCCGCCCGACATGCAGTTGTCGCCGTGATCGAGCAACAGCACCGGCTTGTCTGTTTGGTGCGCGAGCTTTGCGCCTTCGGCGATCGATTCGGCAAGCGGCGCGCTGCGATAGACGAATTCGTCGCGCTCGTTCCAGATCTGTCGCGCGATTCGATCTGCAACCTCCTGCGCTTTGGCGCGATCGCCATCCGCAACGGCTACTACGCTAATGCACGGTGCTTCGATATCCACAAGCGAAAACCCCGATAACACCGACACCGCCAACATGCCCGCTTCTTGCTCTGCAGCGCGCGCGGCATCGACCGGGCACTTCATCGCACCCGACGCGGTCGCACTCTTGAGCGTATGCGTGAGCAGCGGCGGCTGCGCCCACGCGATGACCGGTTGCGCGTTGCCATGCACGAGATCGAGCAGAATGCGCGCGGCGTGCTCGCCGCTTTCGTACATGTCGACGTGGGGATAGGTCTTGAAGCTGGTAATGACGTTCGCATTGTCGATCAGCTTTTGCGTCACGTTCGCATGAAAATCGAGCGACACGGCAATCGGCGCATGCGTTCGACCAGATCGCCCTCGCCGTCGCGCGAATTTTCCGCGACCATCGCACCATGCAGATCGAGCATGACGACGTCGCAGCCGTAAGCGGCGTCGAGAATGGATGCGCAGATCGCGTCGTAAGCGTGGGCTGCGACAGGACCGCTTGGATTCACGGAGGCCAAAATGGGCGTCATGATCTCCGCACCTTCGCGCTGCGCCGCATCGATGAAAGCCGACATCGCGGTGCGCATGCCGGCGTTCTCGCGATAGGCTTCCTCGCCGTAACAAGGGCCGTCCTTCCCGAATGCTTCGAGCGGCGTGGCCACCGGCGAGAAGGTATTGGTCTCGTGATTCATGCGAGCGATCAGAATCTTCATGCGCGGACTCCGCCCACTGCGCGCAGCATTGCTTGCAGCAGTACGTTGCAGCCCGCTTCCAGATGATCCTGTCGCGCATCTTCGATTTCGTTGTGACTGATGCCGTCCTTGTAGGGCACGAAAATCATTGCCGCAGGCGCAACGCGCGCCACATAGACTGCATCGTGACCCGCCCCGCTTACGACATTCATCGACGAAAGGCCCAGCGCGTTGGCGCCGTCCCGCACGAAGAGTCCACCAGCGATGCATCGAACGGTTGCGGCGCGAAGTAGACAACTTCTTCTATCGAGCACCGGACCCTGCTCGATATGAGCTTCGAAATACGCTCAGATGCGATGCGCCTCGCCATGCTCCCCTGCATAGCCGATCGCGTCGAGCGCTTCGCGCACCGACACGCCTTCGCGGTCCTTCTGTGCCAGCGCATGCTCCAAGGTGAACGCTTTGGCGAACACGCCCGAACCCATCATGACAGGCACGAAGCGCGATCCTTCCTCGTTGGTTCAGACTGCGACTTCGAGCGGCGCGTCGGTACGCATGTCATGATCGTTCAAAGTGCGCAACACTTATAGACCGGCCAGCACGCCGTAATTGCCGTCGAATTTGCCGCCGGTCGGCTGCATATCAATATGGCTTCCCGTGACGACCGGTGGAAGATCACTGCGTGTGCCCTCGCGCCTTGCAAAGATATTGCCGATCGCATCGACGCGAATCGTACAACCCAATTCGCGCGCCCATCCGACGAACAAGTCGCGCCCTTGCTTGTCCAGTTCGGTAAACGCCAGACGGCACACACCGCCTTTCTGCGTCGCACCGATCTTCGCGAGGTCCATCAGACTCTTCCACAAACGCGCACCGTCGATGCGCAGACCGGCATGCACCGGCGATTCCTGAGCTTGCAACACGCGGGTTCTCCTTGAACGTTCAAACGACGCCGACACCGAGATAACGATCCTTGATCGTGTCATTCGCTTTAAAGGACGCATTATCGCCTTCATAGACGATACGGCCTTGTTCGATGATGTAATGTCGGTCGGCCAGTTGCGTACAGACTTCGAGATTTTGTTCGACCAGCAGTATCGCCACGCCTGCTTCGCGAATCAGTCAAAGCTGCGCGACGATCT
Source organism: Caballeronia sp. BR6202001590007 (assembly GCA_029439495.1). Classification (GTDB taxonomy): domain Bacteria; phylum Pseudomonadota; class Gammaproteobacteria; order Burkholderiales; family Burkholderiaceae; genus Caballeronia. Next base: position 2,915 of record JAQFVI010000272.1, on the reverse strand, counting down.
CTTCGACGATCACCGGCGCAAGACCTTCCACGGGCTCGTCGAGCATCAGCAAGCGTGGATGATTCATCAACGCGCGTCCGATCGCGAGCATTTGCTGTTCGCCACCCGACAACTGACCGCCGCCGTTCGTGCGACGTTCCTTAAGACGCGGAAAGATGCGATACATGTCGTCGAGATCGTCGATGCCCATGCCCGATGTCGGCTCGTCGAGAAAGATCGCCTTGGGTTGCGCAGCGAGTGCCATGCCGACTTCGAGGTGGCGCTGCTGGCCGTGCGACAAGGCACCTGCCAGCATCGATGCGTGCCTCTGCAAAGCAAGCCGTTCCAGAATGGCATCGATGACTTCGCGATGCGTCAGCGCACCTTGCAGCGGAGTCCACGGGTCGAGCGCGCGTGCGGCTTCCACGCCCTGGGCCGCGAGTCGAAGGTTCTCGCGCACGTTCAAATTCGCAAAGAGGCTCGTGACCTGAAACGAACGCGCGATACCGCACTTGACGCGCCGGTGGTCCAGTTCTTTAGTGACATCCTGTCCGTCGAAGATGATGCTTCCGGCGCTGCTTGGCACCGTTCCCGTCAATACGTGAAACAGCGTGGTCTTGCCTGCGCCGTTAGGCCCGGTCACCGAATGCACCGTATTTCTGGCGATGGTGAGGTTCACCCCCGTCAATGCCGCGAACTTACCGTAGCGCTTGCCGATTTGCTTCGCTTCCAGAATCGCCGCGCTCATGCGACCTCTCCTTGGTTGCGCCGCACGGCGAGCCAGATGCGTGCGCCCAGTCCCCACAAGCCGCGCTGCATGAAAAGGCTCACTGCGATGAGCACGAGTCCAAGCAGAAGCAGCCATCCCGGCCACAAGGTCGAGAGCAGAGCCAGTCAGCGAACAACACATAGAAAGCCGTGTCCAGAACCGACGAAAAGAGATTCCCCGTACCGCCGATAACCGTCATCACGAGGATCATTTCGCTCGTGTGATGTCGATGTTGGAAAGCAGGGCGATACCCGTCATCAACGCGTGCAAGGCGCCGGCAAGGCCGGTGACGGCGCCCGAAATCACGAAGGCGAGCAACTTGAAGCGGCGCACGTCGTAACCCACGGCAGCCGCGCGCCTCGTTGTCGCGAATCGCGAGCAAGGTGCGGCCGAACACCGAATGCGATACGCGCAGCATCAGCCAAAAGGCGATCAGGAAGAGCACCGCGACGAATGCATAGTATTGCCAGGGCGTCGCAATTGGAAACAGCGATGTGTCAAAAATGCTTAAAGCGGGCCGCGGAATGTCGAGCAAGCCGTTGTCGCCGCCGGTGAGATCGGGCGTTGTATAGGCGAAGAAATAGAACATCTGCCCGAAAGCGAGCGTCAGCATCACGAAGTACGCACCGCGCTGACGAATCGAAAACCAGCCGACGAGCGCTGCCGCCAGCGCGCCGATCGCAATCGCAACGAGCAAGGCAAGCGGCACTTGCGAGCCGCCCTTGGTCAGCATGAGTCCCGCGGCGTAACTGCCGAGGCCAAAGAAAATGCCTTGCCCAAACGACAATAACCCGGTGTGCCCAAGCAAGAGATTGCAGCCGAGCACCGCCAGCGCATAGACGAGCACTTCGGTTGCAAGCGAACCGGAACGGATCGCGGTCGGCAACAGACAGACGACGAGCGCCGCCAGCAAGAGAAAGCGGTAGCGATGCATGGAGGCTCCAAAAGACTTCGTCGATGTGCTCGTTTCCAGCGCTTCCGGACGAGAATTGAAGTTCATGCGGCTCTCCCGAGCAAACCGTTCGGGCGCAGCAGCACCGCCGCCATGGCCACATAAATCCATGAGGCGCGCACCTTCGGGCCACAGCGTGCTCATGACGCTTTGCACGATACCGACGAGCAGCCCGCCTACGAGCACGCCCGCAAGCGCCGCCGTAGCCGCACCCAACGCAAAGACGAGACTAAAGATGCGCGTGACGTTGATGCCGAGCAGCGACACCATCTCGCTCGATTCGCTGCCCGCCCTTACGGCACTACCAAGACGCGTTCCTTCGAGAATCCACCACAACAGGCCCACAAGCACGGCCGTAAAGCCGATCACGAACAGTCGATACTTGGGATAGGTGGAGCCGCCCCACATTACCACTCCGTTCAGTACGTCCGGAACCGGCACGTTGTCGCCGATCGGCCCCCCAGGCGAGGATCGCGCATTCCTGCAGGACCAAAGCGAATCCGACTGTCGCGAGGATATGGAATTCATGTTGCTACGCATAGACATGCCGCAGCACCGCTTTCTCGACGATCCATGCAAACACGCCCACGACGACGAGCACCATCCAGAAGCTCATCGACCACTGAATCGCCTGATAGCAGAAGTAAGCGCCGAGCAAATAGAACGCGCCGTGCGCGAAGTTCACGAACCGCAATAAGCCGAATACGATGGACAAACCGACCGCGAGCAGAAAGTACAACATGTCCACGCCGATGCCGTTGACGACCTGCAACAGATAGACGTTCATGACTTCGCTCGAGAAGATAAACGGTGCGAATGCGCTAAAGCGCGCATTCGCTCATGGCCGATACTTGCCGCGCTCAAGGCTTGAAATCCGGCTCAAGCCATCTTGCACTGGGTTTGGTAGAGCAGTAGGAAGGATTGCCCGGAACTGACGATATCGGCATAATCGTCCTTGTCCTTCATCTTGCTCTTGGGCTTTCCCTTGAGCAGATAGTAGTTCTTCAGGACCTGATGGTCGCCCGCTCGAATTTCCTCAGGCCCCGTCAGACCGCTGTATTTCATGCCCTCGAGTGCCGCAATGACCTTGGCCGGATCCGCCGTGCCCGCTGACGATACCGTCCAGCAGAATCTTCGTGCAGATATAAGAGCCGGCGAGACTGTAATTCGGGTTCGACTTGTAGGCAGTCTGCACGCGCTTGACCAGGTCCTGAC
>JAQFVI010000271.1 GCA_029439495.1 Caballeronia sp. BR6202001590007 | reverse complement strand
CAGCCGCTTACCGGGTTCTTACGACAAGCGCTTTCTTGTAGCGGGGTTTACGCGAAGCCATGCGCTCGACCAGCGCGGCGCGAAACGACGGCGAGGCCGCGAGCGGCACCGCGCATGTCTGTATGATGGCGGACTCTTTTCGTCACCCTTCTCACGAGAAACACGTCATGACGTCCGCCACGCATTTCGATCAGGTTTCCGTTGTCAAGCGCGCCAATGTCTACTTCGACGGCAAGTGCGTATCGCATGCTGTTCGCGGACGGCTCCAGAAAGACGCTCGGCGTGATCCTGCCCGCCACGCTCAACTTCGGCACCGACGCGCCGGAACTGATGGAAGTGCGGGCGGGCCAGTACCGCATCCGTCTGGACGGCAGCGACGAATGGAAGACCTACGGCGCCGGCGATTCGTTTTCGGTGCCGGGCAAGAGCCGTTTCGACATCGAAGTGACCGAGACGCTCGACTACGTCTGCAGCTATCTCTAAACGCAGCATCCGGACACCGCCCGGCCATCGACCCGCAAGGGCGCGTCCGGTAAAACGTTCACACCCGAACGGATGTTTTTTCCGAATCCACTTAAGATTTCGCGCCGGAGGCCGCTAATCCACCTGTACTCCCAGCAAGACCAGCACGACCCACGCAAGACCACGCACGACGTTCGGAATGCATACACCTAAACATAAAAATATCGATCCACAGATCCAGGCGGGGAACGAAATAAGCCTGGCGATGCTCGAGATCGACGCGAAAACCTTTGCGACGGAGACCGACCGGCAACAGGCGACGTGGACGGCTTACGATGAAGTGCGCGAGCGCTTCGGCCTGACGAGCCTGATGCAGGTGCGCATGTGCAAGCGCGTCAGCGAGCGCTTCGCCAATACGCCGATGATGCTGCATCTGTTCGCGTTCCAGGAGCTGTCGGCAATTTGCGCGCTCGGCGTGTCGGACGCGCAGATGCGCGAACTCGCCGACGAACGGCGCCGCAATCCGTCGGTTTCACATCACGTCCGATCGCGCGCATGGGTCAGAGCACCGCCTGCACGCCCAGCTCGACGACATCGTCGCCCGCGAGCTCATAATACTCCGATACTCCGCACTCGACGCCGAATGAAACGACATCTGGCCGAAAAGCCATTCGCGCCAGCGGGCCATCCGTCCATGCGAGCAGCCGGACGTCACTTCGTCGCGCGGCAGAAAATACGTCGTGTGTTTCGGATCGAAGCGCCAGTCGCCGAGCTGCCTTTCGAGCGACGCGAGCAGGCGCGGCAGGTTCGGACGTTCAACGAAGCCGTGCTGCGAGGCGACCTCGTAGCAACCCGCGCCGAGATTGCGGACCTCGACGCGGGTGCGTTCGTCCATGCGCGGCGCGGATTCCGAACGGTTCGCGAAAACGATCACCGTCCGGTGCAACACGCGATTGTGATGCACGTTGCTCTCCAGTGCCGAAGGCGTCGCGCAGGAACGCTTCGAGCGGCAGCGCCTGCAACGCATGCAGCGCGACGAGCGCGTGTCCGCGATGCCACGTCGCCATCAGCGTGAACAGCACGACGCCCGCCGCGACGGGAAACCATCTGCCCTGCGGGATCTTGTGTACGTTGGCCGCGACGAGCAGGCCATCGACGATCAGCAAGGGCGCGCTGACTGCGACCACCGCGAACCGGGGCCACTGCCAGACCTAGCGCGAGAGACTCACCATCTGCACGGTGGTGACGAACATCGTGAGGCCGACCGCGATGCCGTAAGCCGAAGTCAGCTTGTCCGAGCTTCGGAAGCCGAGCACGAGAAACATCACGGCGGCGAAGAGCAGCGCGTTGACGGCGGGAACGTAGGCTTGTCCGCGCTGCGCCTTCGACGTTTCGACGACGCACAGACGCGGCAGAAAGCCGAGTTCGATCGCCGACAGCACCGAGACGGCAGGGGTAGTCATCGAATCGTCATAGAACATGGCCGCGCCGAAAAGCCCGGCCATCAGCAAGCAGCCAATGCGGCTTGCGGCGGCCTTGCTGTTCGTAGCCGGAGCGCACGAGCGCGGTCAGCGCGACGATGCCGCCCTCGCCTTCGTTGTCCGCGCGCATTACGCGCATTACATAGCAGACGTACTTGCCCATCACGACCACGACGACCGCCCAGACGATCATCGACAAGATGCCCATGACGGTCTGCACGTCGACGACGCCCGCTTCGCTGACGCCCTGACGCAACGCATAGATCGAACTCGTGCCGATATCGCCGAACACGACGCCGAGCGCGCCGAGCATGAGTCCGGGCAGTGCCTTGCGATCGGGAGACTTCGGAGTCGTGGGCATCCGCATGAACGTCTGAAAGGGGTGCTCACATTGAGATTGAGCAAGAGGCGTTCCGCACCGCGCACCGCGACCTTCGCTCAGCGCGACAGCGACCAGTCGAGCGAGCTTGCGCCTGCGTCGAGCGCGCAGCGGACGAAGGGTGGCGGTTCCGATGCCTCGGGCGAGGCCCACCACGTCGCGGCAAAGCGTTTTCGATGCGGCCTTCGGTCCGGGCGGCCGAACCCGCGACCATCGTGAGGCCGCATCCGCACGCGCGCATCGACGATCAAGCGTCGAGCGCGAGAACCGCCCCTCCTCGAAGACGACGGTCNCACGAACCACAAGGCCGCGGCCGTGGTGACGCCCTTCACGAGCCCGTCCTTGCGCAAGATAGCGCCCGCGCCGATGAAACCCACGCCCGACAGAATGCCGAGCGGAAGCCGCATCAGATCGAGCGTGGCGAACGACTCGGGCGTCTTGCCCGACTGCGCGAGCAGCGCGTTGACCTGAAGCATCGCGAGACACGCGGCAAGACAGACCAGCAAGGTCGTGCGCAAGCCCGCGACCTTGCCGGATTCGCCGCGATCGAGACCGATCAGCACGCCCGCCACGGCGGCGAGCGCGAGGCGGACGAAGATTTCCTGCCAGTCAATACGAGGGGGCATCAAGGCCATATCGATCGAAAACGTCCTTGTGTACGTCTCCGATGTCAAGCAATCGTCGAACCACCACCCCTTCGCTTCGCGCGCGTCAGATGCTCGTTTTGCGCGTCATGTCGTCGACGACGAAGGACTGCGCTTCCTGCGCCGCGAGCACCACCGCCGCCATGCCGAAGAACTCGTGCGTCGCGCCCTGGAAGTTGCGCGTCTCGACCGCGACGTCCGCGTCGCGCAGCCGTTCGGCAAGCTTTTCGCCGTCGGAGCGCAGCGGATCGATGCCCGCCGTCACCAGCGCGGTCGGCGGCAGGCCCGACAGATCGGCTTCGACCACATCGATGTGCGGATCGTCCAGATCGTCCTTGCTTCTGACGACGTGCTCGACGAACCACAGCATCATCGGTTTGTTGAGAGGCTTCGCGTTGCGGTTCTCCTCGTAGGAGACCGACATGGTGTTCTTGCTCGCCACCGGATAGATCAGCGACTGATGGACCGGCATGGTCCAGTCCTTGTCGCGCGCGGTGATCGACACGTTGATGGCGAGATTCGCGCCTGCGTTTTCGCCCATCACCGCGATGCCCGAGCCGTCGCCGTTCAGGCCCGCGACGTTGTCGACGACCCAGTGCCACGCGGCGTTGGCATCGTCGTGGGCGGCGGGGAACTTGTACTCCGGCGCGCGCCGATAGTCCGCCGAGACGACGACCGCGTTCGCCTGCGCGGCGATCGTGCGCGGCGTCGCATCGTAGACGTCGAGATCGGCGATCACCCAGTGTGACCACCGCCGTAAAAGTAAAGGATGACCGGGAACGGCCCGTTGCCCGGCAGCGTATAGACGCGACGCCCGCGGCGATGCTGCCCGCCGCGCCGGGAATCTCGATGTCGCGCGTCTGCACCGCGAGGATATGCGGCGACAGCGAAATGTTGCGCTCCTGCATGACCTTTTTGACGGCATCGGCGGGCGTGGGCTGACTGCACGCTTCCTCCGGCGTGCAGTCCTCGATGGGCTGCGGGTCCAGGCTCGTGAGGGCATCGAGGACGGCCTCCATGTCTTCGTCGGCGTGATTCGTCGGATCGATGCCGACGATGCCTTTGATCGTATCGGTCAGGCTCATGGTTGGTTTCCCCTAGTAGTAGTGGTTTGGGCGATGTCACCCCGATGCAGCGCCGAGCATCAGCGCAACCCTTATGAGCGCAACCCCATGTCCGGAATGCACCGTCATCGCACATACGGAACGACGCTTGCTGTGCTCCTGAGGTCCAACCATCCACCATCACTACGACAAAGAGGGCCAGACGAGAAATGTCCATGCAAGCCACCATCATTGCGCATGAAAAACCGGCCGAAGCGGCCTCGCTGCGCACGGCGCATGTCATCGTCGCGAATCTCGGCGACGGCAACGCCTTCATCCAGATGCTGCGCGAGATCGTCGCCGCCGTGTCCGAGCAGTACGACGGACTCATCGGGCATGTGTATCGCGACCAGCACTGAGCGGCCGGCATAAAGACGCTTGCACTCGACCGCCTGCATTCGACCCAGGCGACGCACGGAACGCGGCAGATCGCGTCGAAGGCCGACGCGTATCGCGCGATGGATGCGCACGACCTGAAGATGGCGATCGCGGAGAAGCCGATCGCGGTCGTGCTCGGTCCGAACGAGGAACCGTACGTGATCGATCATCATGTCGCGTACGCGCTGATGCGCATCGGCGTCGAACGCGCGCCCTATGTTTTGCTCGCGGACTGGTCGGCGCAAACCGAGGCCGCGTTCTGGCTGGCGCTCGAGAACCGCTCGTGGACATCGCCCTACGATGCCGAAGGCCGCCGTCTCGCGTTCATCGACATGCCCGCCTTCCTCGAAGACGCGCAGGACGACGACTTCCGCAGTCTCGCGGCGGCGGTGCGCGATGCCGGCGCCTACGCCAAAACCGCCGTGCCGCTCGCCGATTTCCGCTGGGCGGCCTTGTTTCGCTCGCACTTTGACCGTCCGCACAGCGATGCAGACTATGCCGCGCTGATCGAGCGGGCGGGCGCGCTGGCCCGAAGCCGCGCCGCCATCGGCCTGCCGGGTTATATTGGCCTCTGAGGGACTCGAACGGGCGCGGCAAACGCCGTCGATATGCTCACGTCGATCCGCGCGTGCAAGGTTTGCGGATGCAATCCCGATCGTCCGGTTCGACTNCCACGCCGCAACGGCGATCTGGTCGCCGCCGCCGTTTGAACTTCGCGGCCGTGAGGCGCTCGACACGTTCGCGCCCGACGGCAATCCCGATGTCGTGTCGAAAATGCCCGAGGATTCCTATGCGCCATTCCGGCTCGAATTGGCTTCGCTGCTGTTCTTCACGGGGCTTGCGTTGACCGTGTCGCGATTCGGCTCCCGTCGGGGAGGATGCTGAAGGCATGCGCGTCCTTGCCTGTCTCGCCGCGCTGCTGATCGCGACCTTTGCTGCGCCCGTCATCGCCGACGATGCCGTACCGCCGTCGGCGCTCGTCGCGCGCCGCACGTATCTCGCCAAGGCCGCCGATTGCGCGGGCTGCCATACGGCCCAGCCCGATGACGGCAAGCCGCAGCCGCGGCCGTTCGCGGGCGACATCGCGCTCGGCTCGCCGTTCGGCAAGATCTGGTCGAGCAATATCACACCCGATCCGCAGCACGGCATCGGACGCTACCGCTACGAAGATTTCGCGCGTGCGCTGCGCGAAGACGTGACGCCCGACGGCAAGCATCTGTATCCGGCGATGCCGTATCCGTCGTTTTCGAAGATCGACGACAACGACATGCATGCGCTCTATGCGTACTTCATGCAAGCCGTCGAACCGGTGAATCAGGCCGCGCCCGAAACCCGCCTGCCGTTTCCGTTCGATCAGCGCTGGGCGCTCGCCTTCTGGAACTTCGCGTTCGCGCCGTCCGAACCCTTCAGCCCCGGTCCGAAACGCGATGCACAGTGGAATCGCGGCGCGTATCTCGTGCAATCGCTCGGACACTGCGGCGCGTGCCACACGCCGCGCGGACCCGCCTACAACGAGCGCGGCTACGACGAATCGTCGAAGACGTACCTCACCAGCGGCACGAACGATCACTGGTATGCGCCGAATCTGACGAGCCTCGAAGGCGCGGGACTCGGGCGCGTATCGGCAGCGGGCATCGCGTCTTTCCTAAAGACTGGGCACGGCAACGGGCTCGTACCGTTCGGCAGTATGATCGAAGTCGTCGAAGACAGCACGCAGTATATGAACGAGCAGGACCTCGCCTTGATCGCCGCGTATTTGAAATCGCTGCCGGCCAACGGCAGCGGCGGGGATCCACAATCGCCAGCGGCGAAACAGAGCCTCGCCGCACTGCAGACCGGCGAAGTCGAGCGGCCCGGCGCGGGGCTTCAGGCGAATTGCGCGCGCTACCATCGAAGTGACGGCGCGGGCGTGACCATGAAGTTTCCGCGTCTCGCGGGCAATCCGGCGGTGCTGGCGGATCAGCCCGAATCCCTCGTGCGACTGCTGCTCGAAAGCGGTCATGCACTGTCCACCGACTACGGTCCGCCACCGAAACAAATGCCCGCGTTCGGCAAAAAGTTGACCGATACGGAGATCGTGCGCGTGCTGACTTTCGTGCGTAGCGCGTGGGGCAACGATGCACCGGCGGTCACGACGCGCGACGTCGAACGTGTCCGAAAGGCACTCGCCAAGCCATAGCGACGAGCGGCGGCACACGCATTGCGCAAGTATCGCGCATCGAGTTCTAGAGGTCCGATGCCGATGTCCGATATCATGGAGCGTTTGTTCGTCGTATCGCCGCATCTCGACGATGCGGTCTTCAGTTGCGGCGCGTGGCTCGCGTCGATGCCTGGCGCATTCGTTTGCACCGTGTTCGCGGGCATCCCGCGCGATGCGATGCAAACCGACTGGGATGCTCAATGCGGCTTCCAACACGCGCATCAGGCGATGCCGGCCCGTCATCACGAAGACGATGCCGCGCTCGACGTGCTGCGTGCCACGCCCGTCCGCCTCGGCTTCCTCGATTCGCAATATCTGCCGTCAGGGGCAAGCGGGCAATCGAAAGACATAGCGGCTGCGCTCGCGGATGCCA
>JAQFVI010000270.1 GCA_029439495.1 Caballeronia sp. BR6202001590007 | reverse complement strand
CGGCAAGATCGCGAAGGCGTGCGGTGCACGCTTTGTCGTCGACAACTGTTTTTGCAGCCCGGCGTTGCAGCAGCCGTTCAAGCTCGGCGCGGATGTCGTCATGCATTCGGCCACCAAGTTTCTCGACGGACAGGGCCGCGTACTCGGCGGCGCGCTGGTCGGCTCGAAGGTCTTCATCGGCGAACAGGTTTTTCCGTTCGTGCGCAGCGTCGGTCCGACGATGTCCGCATTCAATGCGTGGGTGCTGCTCAAGGGCATGGAGACGCTGCCGCTACGCGTCGAGCGGCAATCGGCGAATGCGCTCGAGATCGCACGCTGGCTGGAGACGCATCCGGCGGTGAAGCGCGTGTTCTATCCGTGGCTGCCGTCGCATCCGCAGCACGAGATCGCGAAGAAGCAGCAGAAGGCGGGTGGCGCAATCGTGTCGTTCGAACTCGCGGGAGCGACGCCCGAGGCGCAGCGCGCGAACGCATGGCACGTGATCGATGCGACGCGGCTTTGCTCGATCACCGGAAATCTCGGCGATACGCGCACGACCATCACGCATCCGTCGACGACGACTCACGGTCGGCTCGCACCCGAAGTGCGCGAGGCGGCAGGCATACGCGAAGGGTTGATCCGTCTCGCGGTCGGGCTCGAAGATCCGGCGGATATCCGCGCGGACCTCGAACGCGGGCTTACTGGCGCGGCGTTCTGAGACCGCCGTTGCGCCACTGTCCTGGCGAGATGCCGAAGCAGCGAGATGCCGAAGCATTTAGAGAACGCGTGCGTGAAGGCGCTCTGATCGGAGAAGCCGACATCGAGCGCGATGTCGGTCAGTGAGGCGCGCGGATCGGCCAGCAGCGCAAGCGACATATCGAGCCGCAGCCGATGCAGATAACGATGCGGTGTCTCGCCGAAGGCATCGTTGAAAAGCTGGTGGAANCCGCCGCAGCCAGCGGTCGATGCGCGCGAAGTCGAGGCCGCGCATCAGTTCGAGCGTGCGATCGTCGTTGGTGTCGGCCATCAGCACGCTGCACAGGCGCGTGGCCGCGTGCCAGGAGAAGCGCGCCGGCAGCGTGCTCGCTTCCACATTTGAATGCTGCGCGATATCGGCGACGAGTTGCGTCGTCGCGGTATCGAGTTCGACGGTGCGCACGCGTTCGAAGAAACGGCGCGGAATCGCGACCGACGACGTGGGCAAATCGAGCACGAGCTGATGGTTCTCGCCGTCGGCCCAGTAATCGTGCGATGCACCCGCCGGAATGATCCACGCGCGATGCCGGTCGATGCTCGCCTCGCGGCCGTCGACCGCCATGCCCATCGCACCGTCGAAGCCAAGCACGATCTGATGGAAGTCGTGCAAATCCGTCGCCGATACCGCTTCATAGCGGCGCAGCGCGACGGACGGGTGATGGACCGCGTGGCTCACGATCGAAGCCTCGGGCTCAGACGTCGAGCAGTTCCACTTCGAACACGAGCGTCGCGTTCGGCGGAATCACGCCGCGCGCGCCGCGCGCCGTAGCCGAGTTGCGGCGGAATCGTCAGACGGCGCGTGCCGCCGACCTTCATGCCCTGCACGCCTTCGTCCCAGCCCTTGATGACCATGCTGCCACCGAGCACGAAGGCGAAGGGATCGTTGCGGTCCTTGCTCGAATCGAACTTCTGACCGTCGGTCAGCCAGCCCGTGTAATGCACACGCTGACCGTGTTGCCTCGCGGTGGCTTCTGCGCCGTCGCCGATGGTGAGGTCTTCGTACTTGAGGCCGGAATCGGTCGTGACAATCGCCATGTTTTGCTTGCTCCCTGGTTTATGCGGTGGCCGACAACGCGCCGCCGGTGGACGAAACTATCATTGTAGTGGTTCGCAGGGAAGCGGACAGGTGGCGCCCGCGCGCCGCCGGAGTATTACAGATGACGGCCGCGCGGGCCCTGAATGCGGCTCGGGAACTGCGAGCCGATCGGCGGACGCCGGCGCGCGACGGGCGATGGCGCGCTCGTGCCGAAGTTGGTGCCGATATGCGTCTCTTCCATGACGACGGCGGCGGCGCGCTTCTGCATGTCTTTCTTCGCGAGCTTGAGCGCCCGCACGCGCACGTAGGCCATCGTGATGAAGGTCCACGGCGCGAGATAGGCGAACTCGGGCACGGAGACCATCATCATAGTCCAGGTGGCGAAGCAGCACTGGCGCAGCGCCATGCCGCGCGTATCCCAGTCGAGCTTGAACGCAGGATACAGCATCAGGTCGCTGATGAACACGAGACCGACCACGCCGACGTTGACCAGCAAGGTCGAGAACAGGTCGGTCGAGCGGATATAGCCGAAGCCGATGCCGAACAACTGGTTCAGCACGGAGCTATGCAACCAGAGCTGGATCGACGCGACGAAGGTTGCCATCCGGTTCGAGCCGGATTCGTTGCGGCCTTCGAGCTTGTCCATCACCATCTGCTTCCACAGGTCGGCGATATAGTCCTGCACGAGGAATGCGATGACGCACACCACTAGCAGCGCAAGCAGCGCCTTGACCGGGTTGATGCCGAGCTTGCGCATGCGGATCACGACATAGGCAACGTAGCCGATCAGCACCGACGACGACGTGCTCATCACGAGCGACGCGCCGATGATCCACACCGGCCAGCGCAGCCGCGAGGTCGCGTTGAAGTAGATCCAGAAGGGGAAGATCGACATCGCATACATCGAGGGCTCGCCCGTCAGCGCCTTCAGACGTTGGATGTTGAGGCCGCCCACGCTGATCTGCTGGAACGAGCTGCCGTTCACCGTGCCGTCCGAGCGCACGACGCCGCGTCCGAACTGATCGCCGAACGACCGGTTCGAGATGAAGTCGCCCGCGCGGCCCGTCAGGATGTAGAAAACGACTTCGTAGATGCCGTAGATCGCGAAGACCGTGACCGCCGCGAGCAGCCACTGATCCCAGCTCGGCTTGTAATAGTAATAGACGTAGGCGGCATAGAGCACGACCGCGGCGACGTAGATCGACTGCGTGAACATGCTTTTGCGCATGAGGAAGGTGACGAGGTCGGTATCGTCGACCATCGTGACCTTGCTGAAGTCGGCATCGAAGGGCGCGAGCACGTCGGCGATCTGCGTCGTGCAGAACATCAGTAGCCACACGACCAGCGCGGTGCCGACGAATTGCATCCAGGTCTTGCGAGTGCGTCCGCCGAACAGCAGCACGAGCGGGACGGACATGAAGCACATGCCGTAGCCGATCGTCGTGCCCTGGATCGAAGGGATCAGCAGGAACGACGTCACGGGCATCGCGAAGGCCCAGATGCGGAAGTAGATGTCGGTGAGCGCGGCTTTTTCTTTCATCGTCGAAGGCTTGCATGAGGCCCGGTGAGGCCGGGCTTATCGATGTATCGGCGGGCTACACGGCGCTCGCGCTTTCGCGGCAAAAACGCCTCCAGACTCCATGATGCGCGATGCGTGCCAGGTGGTCTGTGCGCTGACGCACCGCGGAAAAGCGAGCTGAACGTGCTTGGTGGGCAATTTCCGTACCGCGCCTCGCAGCGCACGTTCGTGTGCCGCATAAAAACAAACGTCGCATGAAGTCACGCGGCGTCGATGGCGTTCAGTGCATCGGCTTCGTCAATTCACCGACTTGAACGTGCTGGTGTAAGAAGCCGCGTAGCCGTAGCTGCGCTTGTTGCTGCGGCGGCGCGGAATCGCGTTGAACACGGAGCCGACGAGTCGGCCGCCCGCGCGCTGTACCTTCTTCACGGTTTCTTCGATTTCTTCTTCCGTCTGGATGCCCGAACGCAGCACCATCACGGTCGAACCGGCGTCGCTCGTGACGATCGAGGCATCGGTGACGACCAGGAACGGCGGCGTATCGATGAGCACGAGGTCGAACTGATCGCTCATGTTGGCGAGCATTTCGCGGAAGCACGGCATCAGCAGCAGCTCGGACGGATTCTCCGGATAGCCGCCGCAGGACATGAACGACAGGCCCTGCACGCCGACGTAGCGAATCGCATCCGTGACGCCGATTTTGCCCTTCAGCATTTCCGACAGACCGCCCGGATTCGACTGCTTGAAGAACGATGCGATATGGCCGCGACGCATGTCGGCGTCGATCAGCAGCACCTTCAGGCCGACTTCCGCGAGCAGCACGGCGAGGTTCGCCGCGACGAAGCTCTTGCCCGCCGACGGGATCGGGTCCGTCAGCATGACGATGTTGTTCGGCGCATTGGCCAGATCACGATACAGCTCCGTACGCACCGCGCGCAGTGCTTCAACGGCCGGATCGTGCGGATAGCGCGAGGCCAGCACGCGTGCGTCCTCGGGGACATGCAGCATCGTGAAGGCGTCGTGTCCGGCCTGCTTCTGATAGCCGAGCGCCTTCGGTTCGCCGCGCGCGGTCTGCGTCCCGGCATAGCCGAGCAACGCGCGTTCGACCGGCGACACCGCGATCTCGTGATCGAGCATCTGCTGCTGGCGGCTGAACAGCACTTCACCGAGCACCGGCACCGACAGACGGCGTTCGACGAACATCGGATCGGTGACGCCCAGCATCGCGTGACAGCGCAGGAAGATGAAGAACGTGCCGACGAAGAAGCCCAGACCCGTGCCCGCGACGATCACGAGCAGCTTGTACGGCTTGGTCGGATTGCGCGGACGCAGCGCGTTGTCGATGATGTGCGCGCCGCCGCTCGTGCTGGCACGACGCACCGACAGTTCTTCGGCCTTGTTTACCATGCCGAGGTAGATGGTCTCGGCCACGCGCGCATCGCGGGTCAACGTCGCGTTCTGACGTTCCGACGCGGGCATGCTGTCGAAGCGCGACTGGATCTGCTTGTTCGACGCTTCGAGTTCCGCGATCTGCTGATCCAGGTTCTGCACTTGCGGGCTCGACGGCTGGAACAGCTTCATCGCTTGCGTGCGTTGCAGCTTGAGTTGCGCGAGCTGCTGCATCGACACGATGCTGCCTTGCAGGTAAGCCTGCGCTTCGTTGATCGGCTGGACCGATTGCGATTGCGCGCGGAAGTTGCTCAGTCTGGCTTCGGCTTGCCTCAGCTCGTTCTCGAGGCGCGGCAGTTCACCGCGAATGAATTCGAGCGTCTTCGTGTCGTTGGCCTGGCGGCTCGCGACCGATGCGGCGAGATACGCCTGGCCGAGCGCGTTGGCGACGTCGGCGGTCAGTTCGGGATCGTCGGCCATGAAGTTGATCTGCACGACGCCCGTGTCTTTCGTCGACTCGGCGACCTTGATCGACTTGAGCATCAGCGCGATGGCATCGATCGTGTTCAGGCGCGTCACGGCGAAGTGCACGCCCGGGTGACCGGTCACGCTGTTGACAAGCATCGACACGCCGTTGGCCGAAGCCGGGCGACCGACAGTGCCGCGCACGAGCACTTCACCGTCGTAGAGCAGTTCGTATTGCTGTTTGTCGAGCAGCTTGAAGTCGAGCTTTTCGTTCTCGAGGTCCGGCGGCACGTCGAGACGACCGATCTGCAGGTCCTCGCCGCCCCATGCATACGAATCGAGGCCGAGCCACGCGGGCGCGAGATGGCCTTTCTTCGAGAACATGTGCACGATCTGGTCGAGCACGGGGACCGTGCGCGGCTTGACCTTGATGTCGAAGTGGAACTGCTTGACCACCGGTTCGATGACCGAGCGGCTCTTCATCACGTCGATTTCGGCGGGCGCGAGCTGCGTTACCGTCGGCAACTGGCCTTGCTGCTGTTGCTGATTTTGCGGCGTGATGCCGAGCGCGTTCGGATCCGGCGGATCGACGCGTACGACGACATCCGACGAATAGATCGGCGTCGCGAAGAAGGCGTACGACGTGGCGAGCGCGGCCGCCACGCCGACGAACAGCATCAGAAGACCGATGTGATCGCGTAGCAGCTTGAGCATGTCGCTCGCGGTGAATTCACCGTCGCCCTTGCCTGAGCGCGGTGGTCCGGAGTTGACATAGAGTGAGTTCAAAGGCGGCATCCTCAGTTCAATGGTTAATGCGTTGCTTCAGCGCCAAAAAGCAGGGCGTCCGCGGATCATGTCGTGGTATGTCTGTTTGAGTTGATCCGGCGCGAAGCCGGTAAGACAAAAGCTCGGACGCGTGAGGCTCGTTGATTCGAAACTGTCTGCACGGCGCATCGCGAGTGACGAATCCACCCTCATTCGCGAGCCGTCACGGCGGCATGAAGCGAGCGATCCGCACTCGCCGGGACGCGGCCATGTCGGCTGTCTGGCGATGCCTCGGCTACCCGAAACACGACGTCCATTTCTTACGATGGCTCTCGATGCTAACTGCTCAGAAAATCTAAGAAAATAGCGTCGAGGCTATCTTCCGGCTGTAAGGTATGCGCGTCTGTTCAGTAGCGAACGTTACATGCCCTGCAATGCGTGGAACGACACTTGCGAACCACAAATTCCCGGCGATAATTACAGGTTTCTTGCGCGATTCATCGCTTTGTGTTCTGCGCTTCGGTCTCAAGGCATTGGGTTCTGCTTGATGAAATCACGCACGACGTCGAAGCGCGGTTTGCGCGTCTTGCCGTTGTCGTGAATCACCCCGTAGTTGCCGTCGCCGCCGTAGCGCTGATCGTCATACAGCTCGTAAAGCGTAACGTTCTGAACGCCGTAGCGCTTCGCGATCGACACGAAGCCCTTCAATGCATCGTCGCCCACCAGATAACCGCTCGGATCCGCATGATCCGGGCGCACGCCGTATTCGGTGATCCAGATCGGCTTGCCGTAGCTGTCGCGCAGACGTTCCAGCACATTGGTCTTGTTGGGACCAGCAGCAAGAATCGATCCCATGTTCGAATACCAGTGCCACGCGGTGATGTCCCACTGCGGAATCGGGTGCCCCTTCGAGCCGTCGGGCTGCGTGCCCGCATAGAGCATGTCGACGAAACCGAAGTGCAGCCAGCTGAACGAGGTCAGCAGAATCTTC
>JAQFVI010000269.1 GCA_029439495.1 Caballeronia sp. BR6202001590007 | reverse complement strand
TTTTGGTTGTTTCAAGTGGTTGAGGGGAACGCCCAGCTTGGATGAGCCGGGCGTTTTTTATGTGCCTTTTGAGTCGGCTTCGAGGATGCTTGTGGTTTCGCGCAGGAGACGGATGACACGCTCGTTCGACGAAAGATCGCGATATCGGCCATCCGGCTGTGCCGCTAGGAGCACCGCCCCTCGCTCCGTGTGGCTCGTCCTCACCTTTGAGCCACTCGCGAGTTTTACCAGGTAGGACCAGTTCGCCTCTAGTGGGTAGCCTTCGTCGTTGAGCCAGCGCTGGACCGTCGCAGGTTTGATATCAATGTTGAACCTGATGAGAAGCACTTCTGCTAGATCCGTTCCGCTGCCGACACGAAAGGGACGGTTGGGGAAGCGTCCCATCGCATTAAGCGTGGCAGCTTATCAGTCAGCGCTTGCCGCAGGCGCTTTCTAAACTCGGTATTTGAGTTTGTTTTCATAGCCTCAAGCTTGCGGCACATTCGTCGCGCCACCGTCAAACGCCGCTTGGCGTGACAAAAGCGCGTTTGTTGAACCGATAAGGCCTACGGGCGTTTATGCCCCGAGAATCAAGGCCTTTCCATTAATCCCAGAGCGACGCCGATTTATCTCAAAGTGACAAAAATTAGCCTGAGCACGCACTCAGCGCTTCGCCCCGCCATAAAACTGCGCGATCAACTCCTCCACCAGATATCGATGATGCGGCGACAACGCCTCGATTTTCGATGCCAGTTCCAGCGTTTCCTCCGACGCCGGATAGTTCTCGTCGCGAGTGAGCGGTTTGGGCGCGGTCATCGCGTTGCCGCTCGGCGGCGGGCCGTAGTGAAGCCAATGAGATCGACCTTCATCCACTCGGCGAGCGTTTGCAGTTTGTCGACGGTCGGAATCGAGCGGCCCGTGAGCCATTTGTGCGCCGTCTGCGGAGAAACGGATTCGCCCTGAAAGCGCAGATTGAACTTGTTGGCAAGGTCGGTCGCGCCGCGCATCTTCTCGGGTGCGCGAGTCATGGAAAATTTCAGCCGCTCGGAGAAGTCGGCCTTTTCTTGTGGCGTAGGCATGGGTCGAATTGTGCGAGGCAATCGCTGCCTATGAGTCAACCAACTGCGCTACTTCTGGCGTTCTATCGAGCACTTTTATCCTGCACTGGAAAATCAGAAAGCTGCTGATTGGCAGGGAATATTTCGCGATGAGGCATGTGGCACAGGGCATCGGACGATTCCCTTCGCCCACTCAAAAAGATGCACCAATTCCTAAGAATATCTCAAATAGGATAACAGCAGACACGTCTGACGGATGTCCAAAACGATGGCCGTTTAACGCGCCGCGCTACAATTCCCGGCACCCGAGAACCGACTGAAACACGCCATGTTGAGCAATGACACCGATCCGATCGTCGCAATCGCCACCGCACCGGGACGCGGCGGCATCGGCGTCGTGCGGCTGTCGTTCGGGCGCGCCGGAGAAGCCGCTGCGCATAAGGCGATGCACGCGCTTTGCGGTCAAACGCTCGCGCCGCGGCATGCGAGCTATGTGCCGTTCATCGATGCGAACGGTGAAGCGCTCGATCGCGGCATCGCGCTATACTTCCCCGCGCCGCATTCCTACACCGGCGAACACGTTCTGGAATTGCAGGGCCACGGCGGCCCGATCGTGCTGCAGCTCGTGCTTCAGCACGCGATCGAAATCGGACGCGAATTCGGGTTGCGTCTGGCCGAACCGGGCGAATTCACGCGCCGCGCGTTCCTGAATGACAAACTCGATCTCGCGCAGGCGGAGGCCGTCGCCGATCTAATAGAAGCCAGCACCGAAGCGGCCGCCCGCTCGGCGGGCCGTTTACTGGAAGGCGCGTTCTCGCGCGAAATCCACGCGCTCGTCGAGGACGTGATCAATCTGCGGATGCTGGTCGAAGCGACGCTCGATTTCCCCGAGGAAGAGACCGATTTCCTTGAGGCCGCTGACGCTCGCGGCAAGCTCGCACGCATTCGCGAACGCCTCGATACCGTGCTCGCCGACGCGCGCCAGGGCGCGCTGTTGCGCGAAGGGCTCGCGGTCGTGCTGGCCGGACAGCCGAACGTCGGCAAGTCGTCGCTGCTCAATGCGCTCGCGGGCGCGGAACTGGCGATCGTCACGCCGATTGCCGGCACGACGCGCGACAAAGTGCAGCAGACGATTCAGGTCGAGGGCATTCCGCTGCACATCATCGATACGGCGGGCCTGCGCGAGACGGACGACGAAGTCGAGCGCATCGGGATCGAGCGGACGTGGGGCGAGATCGAGCGCGCGGATGTTGTGTTGCATCTGCTCGACGCCCGCATCGGCGTGACCGACGAAGACCGCGCGATCGATGCGCGCTTTCCGCCGGGCATTCCGATCGTGCGTGTGCTGAACAAGACCGATCTGGCGGTCACGCCCACCGCGGTGCGCGACGACAGCGACGGCGCGCGTGACGTGAATCTGTCCGCGAAAACCGGCGAAGGCATTGCGTTGCTACGCGATGTGCTGCTCAATATCGCCGGCTGGCAAGCGGGCGCGGAGAGCGTCTACCTAGCGCGCGAGCGTCATCTGATCGCGTTACGGGCGGCGCGCGAGCATCTTTCGTTCGCCGCCGGACACGCGGATCAGCAGTCGCAGGTGCTCGATCTGTTCGCGGAAGAGCTGCGGCTCGCGCAGGATGAACTGAACGCGATCACCGGAGAATTCACGTCGGACGATCTGCTGGGCGTGATTTTCAGCCGGTTCTGCATCGGCAAGTGACGCTTAGACGCCGTCGGGCCTGGGAAGCTCGCGCAACTCGGCGCTGAGCTTCTCGGCGTCCTCCGGCCGTCCGTGAAACGCGGCCGGCGTGTTCTGGAACATCTCCACGCGATACGCGCCGTCCATGAGCGACAGAATCATCGTCTGAACCGCGTTCAATTGCGGATCGATCGCCGATGCCGCGCGCAGCAGCAGCGTCTGCCCGCTTCCGAGCCGCCGCACCTCGCGCACTTTCGCGACGAAGCAAGGCGTCGGATGCGCGTCGAAGATCGGTTTCAGATGCGACTCGATGCACGCCCGGCCGTCGATTGCGCTGCCGTCGAAGCCGACCAGACTGCCGCGCTCGGCGAAACGCGCGGCCATCGCGGCTGCATCCTGCCGATTCCAGTCGTCGAGCAGCCCGAAATAGACGCGCCGCGCGCTCGCGTTCCAGTCGTCGCTCTGACTCATGCTCATGCGGCCTTCTTCCACGCGGCGGCGAAAACGCCCGCGCCCATCAGCAACGCGCCGCCGGTGCGATTGACCACGCGCTGCACGGACGGCTTGCGGATCGCGCGTCGCGCGCCCGACGCGAGCAGCGCATAAACGAGCGCATTGCGGCCGCCAGCCCGACGAAGGTCGCTTCGAAGATGGCGATCTGCGACACGCTCGCGACGTGCGGATCGATGAACTGCGGCACGAACGCGACGAAGAAAATGATGCTCTTCGGGTTCAGCGTCGTCACTGCATACGCANCGGGCGCGCACCATAACTTGAAGCCGAGATAGACGAGATAAGCCGCACCGATCCACTTCACGATCATGAACAGTTCCGCCGAGGCCGCGAGCAGGACGCCGAGGCCGGTCATCGACGTGAGATCGCCGAGCGCGACGCCGAGCGTGGTCGCAAACGCGTATTTGCGGCCGTGTCCGAGTACACATAGGACACAGTCGGGCCGGGAATCGCGACGAGGATCGCCGATGCGATCGCAAACGGCAGCCATTGAGCAAGGGTCATGGAGATCTCCTGAAAACGATCCGTCGATTTATCCACGATTCGCGCGAAGCCGCAATAGACCGAATGGATGGGTGCAGTGTGTCCTGTCGCGCATGTTTGCCTAATGCGTCGCACCAAAACGTGCCATTGGGCAGATTGTCGCAGTCTGACGCTGCTTGCGGTGCGCTTTCATTTCTCAAAACCTGGCTTTTCGATGCGATCGATCTAATACGTCGATTGGAAAACGACATTCGATGCAGTGCGACATTGCAATCGCACACAACATATCCTTGCAGATTTTCTTTACTTAACTAGCATGGTTTTGCCGGTGAATTTGTAAATACATAGCTAATTGCGAGACCGTTTCGTTTGAAGGCTATTTACATGAAGCAACGCGCCAGTATTCTCTTTGCGATGTTGGGACTTCTCGCGGCGGCAAGCGCGGCACAGGCTCAGGACAATGCGCCGCAACCGCAGCAGACATTCACTTACAGGCCGAATTCGTTCGGCTGTATGTCGAAGGACAAATTCGATTCGGCGGATCAGCACGCAAAGGCTGGCGAGCATCAGAAAATGCAGCAGTTTTTCGAGGGACTTCAATGCGTCTCCACGCCGGTGGATTCGCGATTTCGCATAGTCGGCCATGACGTGGAATTCGTCAATGCGTCGAACAGCGATAATCAGGGCATGTGGACGGCCGATCGGTTTATCGATCAATAACCGTTGGATCGTATTGTGTGACCGGGCGGCGCCATTCGGCGAGTGCCCGATTTCCACATGCCGGCGCGAGCGCGACCATGCGCTCGCCGCCGCTCTCCCTCTTCCCCGCTTCCATTCCCGCATCGATTCGCCGCACAATGTCGGTCCCACGCGGCGCGTCCGAATTTCGCATTTTCGCATCGCTTTGATCCAACCTTTCGCCGGTGATGCATCGGCTTTTTTGTCTGCATGGCCCTCAAATCGGCTATTTACAAGGCCGATCTTCAGATCGCCGACATGGATCGCCATTAACTACGGCGATCATTCGCTGACGATCGCGCGCCACCCTTCCAAGACCGACGAACGGATGATGGTGCGCGTCGCCGCATTCGAGCTTTTCGCCGATGAGCGCCTCGAATTCTGCAAGGGCCTGTCGGATACCGACGAGCCGGATCTGTGGCAGAAGGACCTGACCGGTCAGATCGAAACGTGGATCGACGTCGGCCAGCCGGACGAGCGGCGCATCGCGTACGCGGGCAAGACCGCGGATGGATATCTGGTGGCAGGGCGTGAAGGGTCGCGTCGAGCGCCTGCAGAACGTCACGGTCTGGTCGCTCGAGGATGGCGTCGCCGACGCGCTCGGCAAACTGGCCGAACGGACGATGCGTCTTCAGTTGATGATGCAGGACGGCGACGCGACGCTTGGCAGCGAAACCGTCGATGCGGTCGCGATTCGCTGGCGCGTTTTGAAGGGCGCGTGAGCGTCGGGTTGCGTCCGGGCGGGTCATGCTGATTCGGGTGGGCCTTTGAGTTGAACCATGTTGCCTTCCGGATCGTAGCCTTCGGCGCCGTATTGACGGGCTTCGTCTCCGATACGCACGCCGTGTGCTTGAAGATGCGCGCGCAAGGCGTCGGCATCGAACGGCTCGACGCGCACGTACAGGTGATCCATGTTGGCGGCCCGCTTGCGGCCCGCGCCCGGCGATCCGCTGTCCGGACGATCGATCTTCGTGCCGACGGCCAGCAGGTCGATCAGCGAACGGCCGGCGCGCATCTGGATGAGTCCGAGATCGCGCTGTTCCTTGTCGATGGGACAGTTCAGGACGTCGCGGTAGAAGGCAACCATGTTGTCGAGATCGGCGCAGCGGATGACGACGTGATCGATTTCGCGGATGGGGATGGGCATGGGGACTCGCGCGCTCGTGGGTGAGGGGAGTTTAGCGGGGTGCGTAGGACGGGGAAATAAAAAAGCTTGGTTTGGACGAAGCCCTTTTGGAATTCGTGGTGGAGATGAGGAGGATCGAACTCCCGACCTTCGCATTGCGAATGTAAAACTGCAATATACGCGCCTAGGCATCCCAGCGCCTTTCGCGATTACTTGCCGCAATTTCGGAAGCGGGGCCAGCTTGATCGAATCGGAAATGTCGCGCGGCGTGGCGCTCAGCCCTGAGGCGACGACACCTTCAAAGCACCGGAACGCTATGAGGATATAGTCTGGCTGTTGAAGAGAGCGTTGCGCAGGAATTTCGTCACCAGGAGCTGCCAGGCAGTCGAACTACGAAGCGGCCGCTAGCCGCAGCGCAGACATAGCGAAGCTCCGCGACGAATGGCTGAGGCACTACGAGCCCGCGACAGTGCAACGCCGCTTAGTGGTCGTGTCTTACGTATTCAGCATCGCCCGAAAAGCACCGAGCATGGAAAGCTCTCGAATCCCGTTGAGCTCGTGCGAACGCCACAGCCTGATAACGCCAGCACTCGTCGCATTGTAACCGTCGACGCAACTACCGTTGCTTCGACGGGGAAGAGCCCGACTTTGAGCGCGCCTCGCAAGACGGCGAGCTTGAGCGCATGGCGAAGTTTATTGGCTCGGCATGGCTGCCGCTCATCATTTATCTAGCATCTAGCTCGCTTGCACATTCGGCCCAGGGGTGTGGCTGGCGCGCAAGAGCGCCGGGTCGGTAACGCCGGTGAGCGGGCAAGCGCCCCAGTAGTCGATCAGCGCGGCGCGGAAGAAACCTTGTTCCACGCGCTAGCGTATGACACGGTTGACCTCGGTGTCGCCTAGCCCGTGACTTCGGCCTCAAACTGGGTGAGGGGAAAGGTCGGCAGACTGCGCGCGAGGTGGAAGGTGCGGCTGAGCGCGGAGCGCATTTCCGCCTGCAGCGCGAAAGCGAAGGCGCCCTGCACGGCGGAGGGACCGGGCTGGACACCGTTTCAGGCAGTTCAGAAGCGAGGACTTGCGCCACCCCAGCATGCTCCACCACGAGGAACCACGGTGCGCCGTCGTCGGCCGCCCCACAGGTGATGGCCACTTCGCCTGGTACCCTTCGTCCGAACGGAACCACAACCACCCGTCCGCCTCGCCGTTGGCACGGCTGTATAGACTGGGGACATGGTTGACCCATT
>JAQFVI010000268.1 GCA_029439495.1 Caballeronia sp. BR6202001590007 | reverse complement strand
CAGACTGTCAGCAATGTCCCCGGTCTATACACCCTGTAGAGACAATTAGATCCAGTTCGTCAACCTGCCCTCTGGAGGGCTTACACCATGGCCACGACCAAGCGTAGTACGAACCGGCCGCCAGCGGAAGCGCTGGTTGCCGGCGCATCCGAAGTCGTCTGCGCGAACGATGCGGCTCTCGTGCCCGTCAGCGCGGCCAAAACAGCATGCTTATGCTTGATCATGATGTCCTCCGTGGGTCTCGTCGTAGGCAAACGGAATGGGGCGCAGCTTTATTGCGGCGAGCCTGCGTCCTTCGGCGGCTGCGAGCTGTTGGCTTCGTTGAGTACCGATCATCGGATGCGAGTCTTGTTCATGAGCTTTGCCCTCTCATTTGGTCGATGCCGGCGGGCGTACCATGAAGTCTTGTGCCGCGCGGCTTTGTCGTTTCGAAGATGACCGAAGCTGCATCAATCAAACGGTCTGACCGGTGAAAATTCACTCGAGTTTGTGCAAACCAGTCATTGTTACCTGTCGTTTCATCTGCCTACATTTCGTCGATTCGACAGTTACGTTTGACTTCACCCCGTGAATACAGCGTGCGGCGACGGTCGATCGTGCAATAGCACGGCCTGTTCCCGACGCTGGTTTATCATTGCCGCCTTTTCTCGAATCCACGGTCGATAGCCGCCATGCCGCCACTCCATTTCACCCTCACGGGCGACTACGTCGAACTGCACAACCTGCTCAAGCTGATGGGCCTCGCCGACAGCGGCGGTTCCGCGAAGGCGCGTGTCGCGATGGGCGGCGTCACCGTCGACGGCCAGGTCGAATTGCGCAAGACCGCGAAGATCCGCGCGGACCAGGTCGTGAGGATGGACGGCCAGACCATCCGCGTGCGTGCCTCCGAATAACGAAGCTAACGGGTGCGTCATCGACATGACGTGCGCGACGCAATAAGCTAGTCGTCTTTCGTTCCGGTTTCAGCGCAATACGCGCTGCTCCGATGCGGCGTACCGCGCCGTCATCGATCCGATCTCGCTGCTTTCGAACATGCAATCGCCAATCACGCGCGTGGCTCGCGCGCATCAGGGACCGCCGACCTGGTCGCGGCACGCCGTCGATACGGCGCGGCTCGCGGCACCGCTTGCCATCGCGCAACTTTCGCAGATGGCGATGGGTGTCACCGATACCATCCTGCTCGGCCCGGACGCGCTCGCGGCGGGCGGTCTGGGCGCCAAATCTGTTCTTCTTCGTCGTCACCTTGTTGCAGGGCGTGCTGACGTCCGTGAGCGTGTCGATCGCGCATCTACTGGACGGGCTTCGTGCTGTCTCTGCTGCTGGCGGTGCCCGCGTTCGCGTTATTGAGCTATGCCGAGGCGATTCTGCTGGCGTTCCATGAGCCGGCGCTGCTGACGAAGAACGTCGGCGAATATTGCGCGGTATTGCGGTGGGGCACGCCGGGCAGTCTGATCGGCGTGGGCATGATGCGCGCGTTTCTGCCGGCGATCGGCGCGGCGCGGCGGCTCTTGTGGGTGTCGATCGGCGGCGTGTTCGTCAACGGCTTTCTCATTTTGGTTATTGGGGCGTTGGGTTCCCTACGGGATACGTGCTCGCGTTTCATTTCGCGCTCGACGCGAAGGGGGCTTTGGTGGGAGCTTGCGGCGGGACTTGCCAGTATGGCCATGTGATGACCTGGCGGTTTCATCGGATTAGCCGAGGAATGTCTTTGGGGGCTCCTAAGGCGCTCCTGGGGCGCCTTGCACGGAACACAAACCCAAGGAATCCATTTCACCCTAAAAGAAGATAAGAAAAGCAAAATCCCTTCTTTCCCCAAACGGGGAGAACTAGCTACGATAGGAACCGTCTTTTCCTTGAGACTCTATTGACAGGGGGTTCCAGCCCACTCACGGGAGTGGGCTTTTTTCGCCCGCGCATAGCGGAGAAATCCCGCGAAGAAAGCGTCAAACCAGAGCACATCCCCAAATTCCAATAGAATCTTTTCAATCAAGCTGAGCCGGGGCACCTCTGGCCCCTTGAGAGCGGTACGCTCAAAGACTCCGCCGTCCGCACCGAGACCATTGAAAAGAAAGTGCCGCACCGCCGGGGAACGACTCAAACAATGAAAGCGGCCCTAGCCGCGCTGCTGCGCTTGCTGATCGCCGCCTGCACGACGCGCCTGCCCGCTACCGCTTTCGACCGCCCGGTCAGCCAGGCGCTGCCCACCACCACCGCGACCCCGCTCGCACAACAGCATCTCGATGCGTCCGGGTTACGACTGCTGCCCACCGGCACCGATGCGCTGCAAGCCCGCATCGCCCTCGCGCGCGCCGCGACCAAAACGCTGGACATGCAGTACTACATCGCTAACGAGGACAACTCCGGCAAGCTGCTGCTCGCCGCTGCGCTCTGTGCCGCTGATCGTGGCGTGCGCGTGCACATGCTCGTCGACGACCTGAATTTCAAGGACATCGACCGCATCATGGCGGCACTGAACACGCACGAGAACATCAAAATCCGCGTGTTCAATCCCTACGGCAGCGCGCAGCGCAGCTTCTCCGAGCGCACGCAGAACTTCTTCTCGAACGTCGATCACTTCACGCGCCGCATGCACAACAAGGCGATGATCGCGGATAACCAGATCGCCACCGTCGGTGAACGCAATCTCGGCGACGAATACTGGAACAGCACGATCTCCTATCCGCTGCGCGCGCACTGGCGAAACGAGGCGGATCCGCTCAACGCGACGCCGCTCGCGCAGCAGATCGCGCGGCACGAACTCGGCCTCATCTGGGCGCCAACCGAATTCTGGGCCGATTCGCCGACCAAGATCTTGCATCCGAGCGACGACTACAAAAGCTCGCCGATGCAGCGCCTGGGCAACTTGCTCAAGGACGCGCAAACGGAATTTCTCGTGCTGTCGCCGTACTTCGTGCCGCAAGACACCGGTGTCAAGGCGCTCGCCGCGCTTACTCGGCGCAAGGTCCGCGTCGCCGTGCTGACCAACTCGCTCGCCGCGACCAATGCCGTCGCAGTTCAAGCCGGCTACGCGCCCTATCGCATTCCCTTGCTCAGGAAACGGCGTCGAACTCTACGAATTCAAGCTGATGCAGATCGAAGGCCGTCTGCGCGCCGGTCTGTTCGGCTCGAAATCGCGGGCAAGCCTGCATGCCAAGGCATATGTCATCGATTGGAGTATCCTCGTGATCGGTTCGATGAATCTCGATCCGCGCTTCTGAACACCGAACTCGCGCTCGTCATCCATAGCAAGCCAATCGCCGACGAAGCCGCGAAGCTGTTCGATCGCGGTATCTCGCCGGAAGCCAGCTGGCGCGTGGAACTGGCCAGCGAAGCCGTCATGCAGTCGCTTCGCCGCACCGGTTCGCCGCAATCCGGCCTCGTCTGGACGACCGAGGAAAACGGTTCGACCATTTCATATGACCTCGATCCGGAGGCCAGTCTCTATCGCAACGTCATGACGGGCATCTTCACGCTTCTGCCCGTCGACAAGCAATTGTGATCCCACTTCGTAATAGGACATTCACGTCATGACTCAGACCGCGAAAGGCGATGTACGCATGGAAAAGGACACGTTCGGCGAAATCGCCGTGCCGAACGATAAGCTGTGGGGCGCACAAACGCAGCGCTCTCTGCAGAACTTCAAGATTTCGAGCGAAAAGCAGTCGCCCGAACTGATCGACGCGCTCGCGACCGTCAAGTACGCGGCCGCCGAAGTCAACGAAGGCCTCAAGGTGCTCGACGCCAAAAAGGCCCAGGCGATCATGCAGGCCGCGAAGGAAGTCATCGACGGCAAGCATCCGGACGAATTTCCGCTCGCGGTCTGGCAGACCGGTTCGGGCACGCAAACCAACATGAACCTGAACGAGGTCATCGCCAATCGCGCGAGCGAAATCCTGGGCGGTCCGCGCGGCGAAGAACGCCTCGTGCATCCGAACGACGACGTGAATCGCGGCCAGTCGTCCAACGACGCGTTCCCGACCGCGATGCACGTCGCGGCCGCCATCGCGATCGTCAAGCATCTGATTCCGGCCCTGAAGACGCTGCGCGACACGCTCGACAAGAAGTCGAAGGCGTTCGCGGGCATCGTCAAGATCGGCCGCACGCACCTGCAGGACGCGACGCCGCTCACGCTCGGTCAGGAATTCTCCGGCTATGTCGCGCAACTGGATCAGGGCATCCGCCACGTCGAAGCGACGCTGCCGCATCTGTACCAGCTCGCGCAAGGCGGCACCGCGGTCGGCACGGGCCTGAACGCGCATCCGGAATTCGCGGCGAAGGTCGCGGCCGCGATCGGCAAGCTCACCGGCCTGTCCTTCGAAACCGCGCCGAACAAGTTCGAAGTGATGGCCGCCGCCGATGCGCTGGTCGCCGCCCACGGCGCGCTCAAAACCGTCGCCGCGAGCCTGATGAAGATCGCCAACGACGTTCGCTGGCTCGCGAGCGGCCCGCGCTGCGGCCTCGGTGAACTGTCGATCCCGGAAAACGAGCCGGGCAGCTCGATCATGCCGGGCAAGGTGAATCCGACTCAGTCCGAAGCCGTCACGATGCTCTGCTGCCAGGTCTTCGGCAACGACGTCGCGGTGAACTTCGGCGGCGCGAGCGGCAACTTCGAACTGAACGTGTTCCGGCCGATGATCGGGCATAACGTGCTGCAATCGGTCCGCCTGCTCGCGGACGGCGCGCTCAGCTTCAACGACAACTGCGCGGTCGGCATCGAGCCGAACGAGTCGCGCATCGAGAGCCTGCTCAACGAATCGCTGATGCTCGTGACGGCGCTCAATCCGCATATCGGCTACGACAAGGCCGAGAAGATCGCGAAGAAGGCGCACAAGGAAGGCACGACGCTTAAGGCCTCGGCGCTCGCGCTCGGCTTCGTCACCGAAGCGCAGTTCGACGAATGGGTGAAGCCGCAGGACATGGTCGGCAACGCGTAACGCGGCGTCGGCATAACGAACCGGAACGGCCTTCTTTTCATGCCGACGCCGCGCCTCAGACCCTGCCTGCCGCGACCTCTTCCGGCTTAAGTTCGACGATCGCGTCAAGCGCATCCTTCACGTCCATCGCGTACAGCGCGAGGCACTGCTCTTCGTCCGTTTCCGGCACGAACGACGGCATCGGCGTGGTCTTGCCCGCTTCGTCGACGGCGACGAACACCATCAGGCAATCGGTGGTCTGCTGCAATTCGCCGACTTTCGGATCGCCCGCATGCACGGAGATGTGGATATGCATGCTGGTCCGCCCCGTCGCGACCACGCGCGCGCAGTTCGACGAGATTGCCGACGAGGATCGGCCGCCTGAAACGGATGTTGCCGACGCTCACCGTCACGCAGTAGCGGCCGGACCACATCGCGGCGCATGCATAGGTGGTTTCGTCGATCCACTTCCATTAGCGTGCCGCCGTGCACCTTGTCGCCGAAATTCACGGATGTCGGCTCGGCGAGAAAACGGAAAGTCGTTTCGGCGCGGCTTTTGGGAACGGCAGGAATGGGAAGCGAATCGGGCGTAACCATGGGGGTGTGTTCTTCGAATTCGGACAATGTGCGCCGATTATAAAGGCCCCAAAACCTTACTTGCGCACCGTCACGCCTTCGTCGATGGTGCCGTACATCGTCACGCTACTGCCGGAACCCGCCGACGACGACGGCGCGCCCGCGCAGCCGGCGCACAACACCGCGCACATCGCGGCGACAGCGAACAGAATTCTCGACATGCTCTTTCCTTCGATGCTCGGTGAAACGGCCATTCTAGTCGCGCAGGCGCGGCATCGACATTTCGAGGCACGCTGAAACATCGCGTGCAATCGCGCGCTAAAGTAAGGGGATCGATCCTCTCGGACCTCGCCATGAACCCGCTACTCGACGACGCCGACGTCCGCGCGTCATTTTCCGGGACTCTCGCGCATCGGCGCGCTGCTCGCCGATCCGGGCGCGCCGCCATGCTGTGGTCGCTGGTGGACGGCACCGCGCGTCCCGCCGGCGAACTGACGGCGATCGCGGGCGTATCGCCGTCGGCGGCGAGTGGGCATCTCGCGCGGCTCACTGAAGGCGGACTGCTCGCGCTCGAAGTCAGCGGACGGCATCGCTATTACCGGATCGCGACGCCGGACATCGCGGCGGCCATCGAGGCGCCCGCGCATCTGGCCCGAACGAGCGCGCCGCAGCGCGAACCCAAACGTGCGCCGAGCGCGGTGCCGCTCGACATGCGTTACGCGCGTACCTGCTACGACCATCTGGCGCGCGACTGGCTCGCGGTCGCGCACGATCAGGACGGCGGCGCCGCGCACACCGGCAAGCAAGGCGCGACGCCACTCGATGCCACCGCTGCGGGCGCGCAGGCCTTCGCGGGACTCAATCGACCTGACGGCGCAGCGGGCACGCCGCGGCGCTTCGCGTGTACGTGCATCGACTGGAGCGAATGGCGTCCGCACCTGGGCGGCGCGCTCGGCACGGCCTTCCTCGATGCCTGCGCGGCACACAGCTGGGTCGAACACACGACGAAGCGGCGCGTGCTGCGCGTCACGCCCGCCGGACGAGATCATTTCGCGCAGTTCTCCTTTCCGACCGCTGATCCGCGGGCGCGCAAACTTTGTTACGCGCATCGCTCGCGCGTTACAAAGCACAGCGCCCGGATACAAGCGCTGGCGATACATTCGTCCGTAGGCCGCCACAATTCCAATATGCGGCCGTCGGAGAAC
>JAQFVI010000267.1 GCA_029439495.1 Caballeronia sp. BR6202001590007 | reverse complement strand
GGTCACGTTCGCCGAAATACGCAGCAAGACGCCGGTTGAACGATTCCAGGCGAGCGAGGTGCCGCTCTTCCTGATCAGTCTAAGGCGAGCGGCGTCGGCCTGAACCTGACCGCTGCGGATACCGTCGTTCACTACGATCCGTGGTGGAATCCGGCGGCGGAGAATCAGGCGACCGATCGCGCGCATCGCCTCGGGCAGGACAAGCCCGTCTCGGGCAGAGGCGCGAGCTTCAAGGTCAATTGACGGCTGAATGCGAGCGTCCCCCCCGAACCGACCAACAGGTTCGCGAGATTCGGCTCACCGTCGCTGCTGAAGGCAAGCGGACTCTGACAATCGAACAAGTCGAGGTTGTAGCCCGCCACGCGCCTCAGCACCTTCGGTATGCGTTCGCGTGATTCGCCCGCGCGGATGCCGGCATCAGATGAATCGGTTTGACGAGCGGATCGGTGGGTGAATTGAGCATCGTCGCTATCGAGTCATGCCGCCGGTAAGCGGCGATTTGAATGCGTAATGCGGCATACATCATGTCGCATGCAAAATGCGGCGCGCGTGCAGCGGACCGCGCGGCGTTCGTTCAGGCGAAGCGCATCTCCACGGGCGGAAGACCCGCGATGTCGCCGAGCACCCGGCCCGTGCCATCTGGCATCGCCAATCCCGTGTACGAACCCGCCGTGATGACCGTGCCGCGTTCGAACGTCACACCGCGCGCGACGCTGTGATTGACGGTCCACGCAAGCAGACGACGTGGATCGCCGGCAGGGTTTGCAGGCTTGCTGTCGAACAGCGATACCCCGTCGAGCGTGAAGGTGATCGACGGTTCGACGAAGGCAAACGCTTCGTCATAAAGCACGCCGTCGCCCAGCACCAGCGCTCCGTGATTCTGCAGGTCGGCGAGTTGCCAGAGCTTGTCCACGTCCGGCCACGCGGCTGAGCGGCTCGCCACCACCTCGATCGACGCGTACACCGATTCGATCGCGGCGATGACGTCTGCTTCATCGACTGGACCGGCGTCGGCATCGAAGCGTCGGCCGAGGACGAACGCGACTTCCAGTTCGAGGCCAGCCTTGCCGAATGCATTTTTCGAGAGATGGGCACGCGAGCGATGAATGCCATCGGCAGGCAGCGGCGCGCCTTGGGACCATCGAGCGTCTTCGCGCCGACCTTCCAGCCGCCGCTGCGCGCACCGAGCGCGCGCAGCGTGGCATACTGCGTGGCGCAAGCCTCGTCCCTGTTCGAAGGACGCGCGTTCGGCGGTAAGATATCGAGCTTCGCGCGATGCACACGCACCTCCGAGAACAGGCGCGCGAGCGAAGCAGCGTCGAACGTCGCGCTCATGCGGCCACCTTCAGCGCAGGCTTAGCGATGTGGCTCGTCAGATAGTCCATCGCGGCGCTCACGCCGCTCGAGCGAAGCGGAACGTCCGCAAGCTTCAACCCCATCTCGCAGCCGGAGAGCGCTGCCATCAACGTGAGATCGTTGCAGTCGCCGAGATGGCCGATGCGGAACATGCGCCCTTTCACCTTGCCCAGTCCCGTGCCGAGCGACATGTCGAAATGCTCGTAGATCAGCTTGCGCGCCGCGTCCGCATCCGCGCCATCGGGCATCATCACGCCGGTCAGCACCGGCGAATATACGGCCGGGTCCGCGCACTGAATCTCGAGTCCCCAGGCCGTCACTGCAGAGCGGCAAGCCGCCGCGAGTCGCTGATGCCGCGCAAAGACGTTGTCGAGCCCTTCGCCGAGGATCATGTCCAATACCTCGGAGAGCCCGTACAGCAGATTCGTGTTCGGCGTGTACGGCCAGTAGCCCTGCTTGTTCATCTCGACGATGTCTTTCCAGTCCCAGAACGCACGCGGCAGGGTCGCACGCCTGGATGCGTCGAGCGCCTTGGCGGAGATCGCGTTGAAGCTGATTCCGGGCGGCAGCATCAGGCCCTTCTGCGAGCCCGAGACGGTGACGTCCACGCCCCATTCGTCGTGCCGATAATCCGCTGAAGCAAGGCCGGATATCGTATCGACCATCAGCAAGGCCGGATGGCCGGCGGCATCGATCGCGCGTCGCACGGCGGCGATATCCGATGTAACGCCCGTCGACGTCTCGTTGTGTACGACGCAAACCGCCTTGATCGCATGCTGCGTGTCTTCACGGAGCCGCGCTTCGATCTTGTCCGCCTGCACGCCGCGCCGCCATCCTTCGCTGCCCGGCAAGCCCAGAAACTCCGGCTTGAGCCCGAGGTTCTCGGCCATCTTCTTCCATAGCGTCGCGAAGTGGCCCGTCTCGTACATGAGCACGGCATCGCCCAGACTGAGCGTATTGCATAAGGCCGCTTCCCACGCGCCGGTGCCCGATGCCGGATAGATCACAAACCGGCTGGCTCGTCTTGAAGATTTGCTTGATGCCCTCGAGCACCTTCAGTCCCAGCGCTCCGAATTCCGGTCCACGATGATCGATGGTCGGATAGCTCATCGCCCGCAGGATGCGATCCGGCACGGGGCTCGGTCCGGAAATCTGTAGAAAGTGGCGGCCGGCGGGGTGCAAGTCGAGCTTCAGCATGTCGTCCAGCCCTCAAAAATTGAATTTTGCATGCAAAATATTGTAACGCCACGACTGCGTGCGGCAAAGAAAATATAGGCCGAATGGCCTAGGGATAACCCGCTGGAGGTTTTTCCCGGCACCCTGCGCTAAAATTGCCGAAGCGAAAATCGAGGTATTTGAATGCAAAATTCCGACATGCCGGACGCACGTTTCTGGTCATCGCTGCCCAGGCTCGAACGCTTGCGCCTGCACGACACGGTCGTCGATCATTTGCGAAGCTTCGTGGTCGAGGGCCTACTCGCGCCGGGCGTGAAGCTCAACGAACGCACGCTCTGCGAAACGCTCGGCATTTCGTGCACGCCGCTGCGCGAAGCGCTGAAGGTGCTGGCCGCCGAAGGCCTGATCGAAATCTCGCCGAATCGCGCAGTGCATCGGTGTCTCAAATGAGCGATCTGGAGATACGCGAGATGTTCGAATTGATGAGCGGACTTGAGACTTTTCGGGCGAGCTCGCGTGCGAGCGCATTACAGCGACCGAGATCGCGAAGATCAAGTCGCTCCATCACGCGATGATCGCGTGCCGTGCGCAGAACGATCTGTCCGGCTACTACAGCCGCAACCAGACCATCCACGACAAGATCAACGAAGCGGCCGCGCAATGGAGCGCTGCGACAGACCTATGTGTCCATCAATCGACGCTTGCAGGCGCTGCATTTTCGATCCAATTTTCAGACACCGAAGTGGGACAGCACCATACGCGAACACGAAGAGATGATCGAGGCGCTGGAGAACCGCGACGGCAAGCGCATGGGCGAGATTCTGCGCAAGCATCTGTTGGGCAAGCGCGATGTGGTGCTGGCGGAACGGACCTTGTCCATCGTGAAACCTGCGCCGCCCGTCAAACGGGCCCAGAAGAATAAGAGCGCAAAGAAGCGGGACTAGAAACACCTTTGCTTTCGCGAACGCTGCAGTCTCGCAAGTCTTTTCCCCCTTGCGCTGCGGTATCATCGGCCGCTACGGTCGAAGAGCCGAAAGCAGACCATACATCGGGCCGCCGCGTGGCTCGAACGGGAAAGACTTGAAGAAGATCCGATGGGCAGGCATCGCGCTTGCCACCGCGCTCGGCCTGACAGGCCTCTCGTGCTATTACGACCAAGACTTCGCGACCGCGCAGGCGGCCACCGATCGCGAGACCGTCGATTGCCTCACGCACCAGCTCATGCGCGACGAGAAATCGCACATCGCCCGCCTCACTGCACTCCACGATA
This sequence comes from Caballeronia sp. BR6202001590007, assembly GCA_029439495.1. Lineage (GTDB taxonomy): Bacteria > Pseudomonadota > Gammaproteobacteria > Burkholderiales > Burkholderiaceae > Caballeronia. The sequence goes on along the minus strand of JAQFVI010000267.1, from coordinate 2,798 downwards.
ACGATGACATGTGCCCGGTCTATACCGAGGCCCTGTCACGCTGTATCGTGCGCGCGGACCAATGGGATCGCCACGCGCAGTTCGTCGCAAATGCGCGCCAGATGCTCTCGCACGATCCCGAATTCAGGCAGATGCTCGGCGCCGACGCGTTCGAACTGGCGCAAAGCCGCTGAGCGCAACCTCATCTGACCGCTTGCATCGCGACGATTTGTTCGTAAACGGCCGCATGCTTGACCGGCGCGACGAGCGCCAGTGCGGCGGTCAGGATCATGGCGAAAATACTGATAGTAATGGCGTTCATGTTCGGCTCCTGTCGATGTGTGTTGTCGATGAACACATGGTAGGCTGCGAGAATGAGCGAAGAATGAGCACGGAACGCAGCGCGTCCTATAGGCCGCTCGGGTAACATCGGCTGTAACTTCGATCCTTCGGATGGCATTCGAAATGCAATCGACCACCGCGAACACGATCGCGCCGCTCGAACTGCCGTTCAAGCGGCCTTTCGACTGGGCCCGCATGCTCGGCTTCATCGGCGGGCGTGCCTCGGCGGGCGTCGAATCGGTCGACGGCGGCGAGGCGAGCCGTTTTGCCAACGAACTCGCCGATCCGCACGCATGTTCGATCTGCATGCAAACCCCGTCGAGATCGGACACTGCCTTGCGCGCGATCCGATGCTGGCTCCGCTCGTCGCCGCTGCTCTCGGTCTGCGCGTGGTCGGGTTTCGAATTCGTCGTGCGCACGATCATCGGTCAGCAGGTCAGTGTCAAGGGCGCCTCGACAATCATGAACCGGATCGTTCAGCGCTCGGGACCTCGCATCGACGGACATGCGCATGAAGGCACCGCCTGGCGCTTTTCGACGCCGGCCGAACTCGCGGCCGATCTGGATAAGATCGGCATGCCAGGCAGACGGATCGAAACGGTGCAACGCTTTGCTCAGGCGGTCGCAAGCGGTGCGTTGTCGCTCGACACACCCGGCGCCGACCACGAAGCACTCAAGCGCGAAATGCTGGCGATGCCCGGCATCGGTCCGTGGACCGTCGGTTATGTCGCCATGCGGGCGTTACGCGCAGCGATGCATGGCCCGACGCCGATCTCGTGCTGATGCAGGCCATGGCGAAACCCGATCCGTCGCTCGCGAAGCCCGCGCAGCAACGCGCGCATACCGAGCGTTGGAGGCCCTATCGCGCGTATGCGGCGATGCATCTCTGGAATGATGTCGCGATGGAAGCGGGCCGCTCGCGCGGCGGTTGAATTTTGCATGCGGCATGATGCACGCCGCATGCAAAATGCAGGCACGCGGTCTCAGGCATGCAACACGAGCTCTGCACGCGCCAGTTGAGCAGTTCCGCGACGAACAAAGTATCGGGCGCCGGACACGCCATTTCGTGTATCCAGCCGAACTGCTTCGGCTGCTTGCCCGAGCGTCCCAGTACGCCAAGCAGCTTGCCGTCCAGCGAGAGCTTGTAGATGCGCCCCGGAAAGGCGTCGGCGCTGTAAAGCACCTGCTCAGGACCGGGCGATATCGCGATGGCCCAGGGAGAACCGGGTGCGAAGGTCCCCGCGGCGATCGCGGCCTCATCCGGCATGTTGCCGATGGCCGGACGCGCATCCGGCAACACGGGTACGTCGATCGTGATCTGCCGCTCGAAGTTGCCTTCGGTATCGAACACCTGGATGCGGCGGTTGCTGCGATCCGCGACGTACACCTTGTCGTTCGCATCCACTGCGATGCTGTGCGGCGTATGGAACTGACCTGGCTTCGTGCCGCGGTCGCCCCAGGACTTCAGCCAGTTGCCGTCCCTGTCCAGCTTGCCGACGCGCGAATTGATATAGCCATCGCTGATATACGTATTTTCTGCGCGATCCCACGCCACGTCGGTCACTTGCCGGAAGCGTCCCGGCTCCGAAGACAGCGGCGGATTGGGATGCTTGAGCGGCGCGGTTTCTTCGTCGGCCGCTTCCTGCTTGCGGCCGAAGACCATCGCGACGCGCCCTTCAAGCGTGAACTTGACGATCATGTCCGAGCCCTTGTCCGTCACCCAGATATTGTCCTGAAGATCGACCTTGACCGTATGTGCAAACGACCACGCATAGAGGTTATGGCCGATCTCGCGCACGAATTTGCCGTTGCGATCGAACTCGAGCAATTGCGCGGCGGCAGCGCTATACGCCGGTCCGGTGCTGTTGTCTCGCGAGAGTACGAACACATGTCCAGCAGAACTCACCGCCACGCCCGAGCATTTGCCGAAGTACATGTTCTGCGGCAAGCGCACCGGATCGGGCACAGAATCGAAGGCGATCTCCGGCACGCCGTCCTGCGCGTAGGCGAGATGAGGAAACAAGGCGAGCGCCGCGGCGCTTTGAGACGCCATCGCGAGAAAGCGCCGGCGGCTTGCGCCGTTCGCCTGCATTTCGCCGCAGCAAAGGCACGACATCGAATGGTAAGGGCTCGTCGGTTACGCTCCTGTTATTCGTCGCCTGCAAGACCGGGATCGTCGGACAAGCGTTGACGATCGTGCGAAAGGCAGTGTAGTTCAGGGCATCCGTGAGCGCTGAGTTAGCACGCGATGCCTTTCTGGCTTGAAAGCATACAGCCCAAGAGAATATTCATGAGCGATACGAGGAAATATCAGGTGCGAGTAAAACTCGTCCCTCCCTATGCCGAAATGATTCGCAGCAACGCTGATAATGTGGATCTGGCGGCATTACATCGACTGCTGAGCCACCATTCGGCTCGCTTGAAATGCCAATTCGATGCCTTTGCGGACTATGTCGCCGAAGCGGAGCACGAAGGCA
>JAQFVI010000266.1 GCA_029439495.1 Caballeronia sp. BR6202001590007 | reverse complement strand
TGCCCTGCAACGTCCACAGTACATGCGGCATTCCGACATTTTCATACACGCGATTGTTCCAGCCCGTCGGACGCGTCGGATCGCGGTAGAAGCTGCGCAAGTACGTGTACAGCCAGTCCTTGCCGCGCGCGCGGCCTTCCACGGACAAATCCGGCGGCACCGCGCCCAGCCATGCTTTCGCATCTTCCGGGCGCATCGCGATGGACATCGTGTTGCCGACCTTGTCGCTCGTGAAAAGCAGGTTCTCCTGGATCTGCTTCTCGGAAATACCGAGGTCCGTCAGCCGGTTGTACCGCATCAGCGTCGCGCTATGGCAATTCAGGCAGTAGTTTACAAAAATTTGCGCGCCATGTTGCAGCGAAGCAAGATTGTCCGAACTGTCCGGCGCGCGGTCCAGCACCGCTTCTTCTTCCGCATGCAGCGGCGTCGTTCCGAATGCAAACAGCGCCGCACCGATCATCGCTATTGTAGAGAGCCATTTGAGCCATTTTTTCATCGAATTGTCTCCGGACGAGAGCTCAGTGAGGTTTGTAATGCACTCGCTCGGGCGGCGTCTTGAATTTGCCGCGCGGCGTCCAGAAAGGCATGCCGAGGAAAAACGCGAAGTAGATCAGCGCGCAGATCTGGGCGATGAGCGTCGCGCCCGGCGACGGCGGTCTCGTGCCCAGAAAGCCGAGCAGCAGGAACGCACACACGAAGATCGCGTAGAAGACCTTGTGGAACAGCGGCCGGTAGCGAATCGACTTGACCGGACTGCGATCCAGCCACGGCAGGAAGAACAGCGACACGACCGCTGCGCCCATCACGACCACGCCCCAGAACTTCGATTCGGTCAGCGCCATGAAGACGATCACCGCGATCGCGAGCACCGGCAAGCCGAGCCGCCACCTGCCGCGCACGCGCAATAGCGCGAGCAGGCCAAGCGCGGCGATCACGATCATCAGGACGATCTTGAATGGATCGGTGGTGGCGCGCAGCATCGCGTAGAACGCGGTGAAGTACCAGACCGGCGCGATTTCCGGCGGCGTCTGCAGCGGATTGGCCGGCACGAAGTTGTTCGCTTCGAGGAAGTAGCCGCCCATTTCCGGCGCGAAGAAGATGATCGCCGCGAAGATCAGCAGGAGTACCGACACGCCCATGAAATCGTGCACCGAGTAGTACGGATGGAACGGGATGCCGTCGAGCGGAATGCCGTTCGCGTCCTTCTTCGCCTTAATTTCGATGCCGTCCGGATTGTTCGAACCGACTTCGTGCAGCGCCACCAGGTGCGCGACGACTAGCCCGACCAGCACGAGCGGAATCGCGATGACGTGAAACGCGAAGAAGCGGTTGAGCGTGACGTCGGACACTACGTAGTCGCCGCGAATCCACAGCGACAGGTCCGGGCCGATGAAGGGAATCGCCGAGAACAGGTTCACGATCACCTGCGCGCCCCAGAACGATATTTGCCCCCAGGGCAACAGGTAACCGAAGAATGCCTCGGCCATCAGGCAGAGAAAGATGGCGCAGCCGAAGATCCACACCAGTTCGCGCGGCTTGCGGTAGGAGCCGTACATCAGCCCGCGGAACATGTGCAGATAGACGACGAAGAAGAACATCGACGCGCCGGTGGAATGCATGTAGCGGATCAGCCAGCCCCACGGCACTTCCCGCATGATGTACTCGACCGAGGCGAACGCCAGGGTCGCGTCGGGCTTGTAGTTCATCGTGAGGAAGATGCCGGTGACGATCTGATTCACCAGCACTAGCAACGCGAACGAGCCGAAGAAGTACCAGAAGTTGAAGTTCTTCGGCGCGTAGTACTGGGAAACGTGTTTCTTCCAGGTCGAGGTCAGCGGAAACCGGCGATCGATCCAACCGGTCAAGCCCGTTGTCTCTACTTCTTTTTCAGCGCTAGCCATTTAAATAAACCTCTCCCTTTTCGTCCTTTCCGATTACGAGATGCGTCGCGGAAGTGAACATGAACGGCGGTATGTCCAGATTCTGCGGCGCGGGCTTGTTCTTGAAGACGCGACCCGCCAGGTCATAGGTCGAGCCGTGGCACGGGCAGAGAAAACCGCCCGGCCAGTTATCGGGGAGATTGGGTTGGGGACCCTCGGTGAAGCGCGGCGTCGGCGTGCAGCCCAGATGCGTGCACACCGCGACCGCGACCAGAATGTTCTTATGATCCGAGCGCGACCGGTACTCGTTGTTGCAGTACTCCGGCAACGGCATCGAGAATTCGAGCTTCGATTTGGGATCGGCAACTTCGTTGTCGGCCTTCTTGATGTCGGCCAGCATTTCGTCGGTGCGGTTGAGGATCCACATCGGCTTGCCGCGCCAGGCGACGGTCATCATCTCGCCCGGCTTGAGTTCGCTGATATCGACCTCGACGGGCGCGCCCGCCGCCTTGGCCTTCGCCGACGGGGCGAACGAACTCACGAAAGGAACTACAGTTGCCACACCTCCGACACCACCTGCTACGGTCGTCGCAATCAGCCAGGTACGGCGGCCGCCGTCGACGCGTTTCTCATTCTTGTCTCGCATCACACGCCCCACTTCTAAATGGATTTATACCGTCACATCAGTGTTCCGCAGTTAGTGTGCGCGAATAGAGTTGGCATTTACAAGGGCCAGCTAGGAAAAATCTCTCGAAGTCCTTGATGCTTCAGGGTTTTCCCCACGTTTTCCGAGCATTGGGTAAAGCAATGTTTTAAGGCTACTGCAAGCGCCGGATAATCCCGATCCCGGCGCAATCGGTATTTAAACCGGATTATCGATATCGATGAAAACTGTTCGATATCGAATTGCTCCGACAGATGCGCGCCGAGCGCCTGCACGCCGTAACGCTCCGTCGCATGATGCCCCGCCGCGACGTACGTGATGCCCGATTCGGCTGCGATATGCATGGTCTGCTCAGAGACCTCGCCGCTCACGAACACGTCCGCGCCCGCCGCGATCGCGTCTTCGAAATAACCCTGCGCGCCGCCCGTGCACCACGCAACGCGGCGCAATTGCGCATCGCCGTCGCCGAACATGAGCAGCTTGCGCCCGAGCGCGTTTCGACCGTGGCGGAGAAGTGTTCCAGCGACAGCGGCATGCCGAGCGTCGCGATCCAGCCGAGATCCTGATCGGCAAAGCGGCCGTCCGCGATCAGTCCGAGCCGCGCGCTGAGCCGCGCGTTATTACCGAAGTCCGGATGCACATCCAGCGGCAGATGATAAGCAAACAGATTGATGTCGTTCTGGATCAGCGTCCTGAGCCGCTGATACTTGCGCCCGGTGATCTGCGGCGCCTCGTTGCGCCAGAAGTAGCCGTGATGGACGAACACGGTATCCGCGCCCCACTCGCGCGCCGCCTCGAGAAACGCGAGCGACGCCGTGACGCCGTGGCGATCTTCTGAACGCGGCGCGTGCCTTCGACCTGTAGGCCGTTCGGGCAATAGTCCTTGAAGCAGCCGATTTCCAGCAGATTGTTCAGATACAATTCGAGTTCGATCCGATCCATGAAATCCTCTATCCCTTCAAATGCTTAGACGCTTCTGGCTATTGTTTGCCCAAGCGGTTACCGTGCTTTTGGCCTTGATGTTCATCGTCGCGACCTTGAAACCGCAGTGGCTTCAACGTCAGGGCCAATTCGGCAAGCAACTTGCCGAGCCGATCGTCGCGTTGCAGGAAGTGGCGCCGAGCATCGGCTCGCGGCCGCTCCAGTCTTCCTATTCCGAAGGCGCGCAAAAGGCGATGCCCGCCGTCGTGAACGTGTTCTCCAGCAAGGATGGCAACCTGCCGCCCGATCCGCACGCGAAAGATCCGCTCTTCCGCTACTTCTTCGGCGACAAGAACAAGCGCAAGTCTGACGAGCCGCCCGCATCGAATCTCGGCTCCGGTGTTATCGTCAGCCCGGAAGGTTACATTCTAACGAACCAGCATGTCGTCGACGGCGCGGATCAGATCGAGGTCGCGCTCGCGGACGGCCGCACGTCGAGCGCGAAAGTCATCGGCGTGGACCCGGAAACTGACCTCGAGGTGCTCAAGATCAACATGACGAATCTGCCGACCATCACGCTCGGCCGCATGGATCAGACGCGCGTCGGCGACGTAGTGCTCGCCATCGGCAATCCGTTCGGCGTCGGCCAGACGGTGACGATGGGCATCGTCAGCGCGCTCGGGCGCAATCACCTCGGAATCAACACGTTCGAGAACTTCATTCAGACCGATGCCGCGATCAATCCGGGCAATTCGGGCGGCGCGCTCGTCGACGTGAACGGCAATCTGCTCGGCATCAACACGGCCATCTATTCACGCAGCGGCGGCTCCCTCGGCATCGGCTTCGCGATTCCCGTCTCGACCGCGCGCAGCGTGCTGGAGAGCATCATCATGACGGGCACGGTGACGCGCGGCTGGATCGGCGTCGAGCCGCAGGACGTGACGCAGGAAATCGCGGAGTCGTTCGGCCTCGATCAGAAGTTCGGCGCGATCGTCGCGGGCGTGCTGCAGGACGGCCCGGCCGACAAAGCGGGCATCAAGCCGGGCGATATCCTCGTGTCTATCAACGACGATACGATCACCGACACCACGCGCCTTTTGAACGTCGTCGCGCAGATCAAGCCCGGCACCGCCGTGAAGATTCATCTGATGCGCAAGAACAAAGAACTGGACGTGAACGTGGTCATCGGCAAACGTCCGGCGCAACCGCGCGCGCCACAGATGCCGGACGACGAAGGCGATCAAGGCGACGAGTAAGACGCGTCGTCCGCGGGAAAAGAAAAAAAGCAGCTTCGATGACTCGAAGCTGCTTTTTTATCGGCGATTCGTGGGACAAAATGCCGCAGCGAAAACCGACTTCACTCGACGGTGGTGATTTCCTCGGTCTTCGCGCCCTCTTTCGGCGCGACCATGCGCGCGGCGATGATGCCGACTTCGTAAAGGATCACCAGCGGAATCGCGAGAATGAGCTGCGAGAACACGTCCGGCGGCGTGACGACCGCCGAGATCACGAACGCGCCGACGATCACATACGGCCGAACCTGCTTGAGCTTCGCGATCGACACGACGCCCATGCGCGCCAGCAAGACGACGACGATCGGCACCTCGAAGGTCACGCCGAACGCGAGAAACATCGTCAGCACGAAGCTCAGGTAGTTGTTGATATCCGTCGTCATTTCTGCGCCGAGCGGCGCGTTGTAGTGCGCCATCACGCGAAAGATGGTCGGGAACACGACGAAGTACGCAAACGCCATCCCGCACAGAAACAGCGTATAGCTGCTGAACACGAGCGGTGCGACCAGCTTCTTCTCGTGCTGATAAAGGCCCGGCGCGACGAACGCCCAAATCTGATACAGCACGATCGGCAGCGCAATGACGAAGGCGACGAGCATCGTCACCTTCATCGGCACGAAGAACGAGCCGGTGACGTCGGTGACGATCATCTTTCCGTCGCGCGGCAGGTTTTGCATCAGCGGACGCGCAAGCAGCCTGAAGATGTCGGGCGCCCAGTACACCAGTCCGACGAACACGACGACGACCGCCGCGCCCGCGCGAATGATGCGGTCCCGCAATTCGACCAGATGCGAAATGAACGTCTCTTCGACGGGCTCTTGCTTAGTGTGTTGCGGGTCGCTCACGCCGGCCCTCGGTATGGATCATCGATGGAAGGAAAGGCGGCCGCGTCAGAAGAATTTCGTCGGACGGCGCAGTGTCTCGGGCGTATGACGCGCGACCCGCGCCGCGCCCGATTGCACGCGCGTGCGGCGCGCGGTCGTGCGCTTGTACCAGTTGGGGATTGCGCTCTGCCTGACGCGCCAGTTCTTGCGTTTCGCGGACGACGACGTATTGACCCACGATTGGCCGGATGCGGCGCTGTCGGCCGAATACGACGACTCCGCAGCGCCGCCGGCGATGCTCGGCGACACCGACGTGCCTTCGTTCCACGCGTCGTTCAGCTCGGATTTGTGGCGCTTCAGGTTGTCGTGGATCGAGGTCTCGACGTTGGACGCGGCCTTCTCGAAGTCGGTCCGCATCTTTTTCAGCTCGTCGAGTTCCATTTCGCGCGCCACTTCCGACTTGACGTCGTTGATGTAGCGCTGCGCGCGCCCAAACAGCGCGCCCGCGGTGCGCGCGACGCCCGGCAAGTGCTCGGGGCCAAGCACCACGAGCGCCACGACGCCGATGAGCGCCATTTTGGTCAGACCGAGATCGAGCATTGAACGAGAAAGGGAAGTGGCCGGGCGGCAGGATTAGCGATAGTCGTTCGAGCGGGATTTGTCCTTCGCTTCGACATCCACCGCGCCGTTGCGCGGCAGTTCGCGCTGATCGCCCGTCGCCGACGGGTTGTCGCTTTCGCGCATGCTTTCCTTGAAGCCCTTCACCGCGCCGCCCAGATCACCGCCGATATTGCGCAGCTTCTTCGTTCCGAAGACGAGTGCGACGATCAACAACACGATCAACCAATGCCAAATGCTTAACGAACCCATGGATGAAAACTCTCCGTTATTTCCCCGCGACGGGCCGCCGCGACGAAAGATCTGCCTTGCGGCCCGGACCGAAACACGTTGCTTCGGTCATCAAACACCTGATTCTGCGAGCCCAATATTTCAGTGGAAAGGAGAAAACCGAAAAACT
>JAQFVI010000265.1 GCA_029439495.1 Caballeronia sp. BR6202001590007 | reverse complement strand
GCATAACCCGCGCGAACAGTCCTTCGGGAAGAAAAAAGCGGCCGTACGCACGAAGAAATTCTGGCAATCAGGGCGAACCCGCGCAATTTGCGCGAGTTCGAGTCCGTTGAAGCGGCCAGGACGCAGCAAACTCGGCGGGACGTGCGCCTTCGGTCCGTCAGACGCGCGGCAACTTTTTCAACTCGTCGCGAATTTCGCGCAGCAGCAGCACGTCTTCGGACGGACCGGCGGCTTCGGCGGGCTTGCGCAGGTTGTTGATGAACTTGACCATCAGAAAGATGATGAACGCAAGGATGATGAAGTTGATCAGCACCGTGATGAACGAGCCATAACCGAACACGGCGACGCCCGCGGTCTGCAGGTCCTTGTACGAATCAGGATTGCCTTTGAAGCTGGGCGATATCTGCCCGAGCTGCCCGAGGCGTATGAAGAGGTTCGAGAAGTCGAGGCCGCCGGTCGCGAGACCGACCACCGGCATGATCAGATCCTTGACGACCGAGTTCACGATGGTCGAAAACGCCCCGCCGATGATCACACCGACGGCGAGGTCCATGACATTGCCTTTGAGCGCGAAGGCCTTGAATTCCTGAATCATGCTCATGCGCGGTTTCCTCCAGTTAGAGTCCGAAAAAAATTGTCGAGTCAAAGCAGCGGGCTAGCGGGCAGCAAGGGCTATGCCATTTGTCTGCGCATAAGGCGCGACGCGGCGTGCGCCGCCGCGTGAGGTCAATGATAGTCAATTCATGTGTCACGCGTCCGACGCTGATCGCCGCGCAGAACGCCGCGTGGTCCGCGACCGTCTGCGCGCCATAGCGCTCCGCCCACATCGCGTAGGTCGCATCGAGCTTGTCAGAGGTCCCGCAATAGCCAGAGATCAGCGCGGCATCGCCGGTGCGCGCGTGGGCGCGGGCGAGCAGGAGGCCAGACACCACGCGTAGTGGTCGAAGGTTGCGCCATGCAGCCAGTCGACCGGAATCGAGCCGCGAATCTGCTTCATCTGGCGTACGTAGAAATCGCGGCCGGCGATGGTGGTCCAGCCGAGCAGCGCATCGGACGAACTCTGCATCAGCCGCTGACCGTGCACGACGCGCCGTCCCTGATGCCGGTACGCCTCGTCGGGCGGCGGCACGAAGGGCGCGGCGGCGGGCACGATGCCTTCCTTCACCTGCATGAAGAGCGGATCGCCGAGCGCACGGCCGATCATCAAGACGAGATACGTGCGCGTGCCGACGCTGCCGACGCCGACTACACGATGCGTGACATCCGCGATGTCGTAGCGTTCGAGCATCATCCGCCATTCGCCGGCGATGGTTTGCAGATACGCCTTGAAGCCGTCGGCGACATGATTCTTCTCGGCCGCGTCGAGCTTCGTGAGAATCGGCGGATCGAGCCTGAAGCGCCAGCCCTTACCGTCCGGCTCGGCGACTTTCGCGAGCATGGTCGCGTGCGAGTGCTTCATCGCGCGCTCGACGGTCTTCTCGATGGTGGCTTTTTCGGCGGCGTCGAGCCGGGTCGGCGCGTCGATATGCGCAGCGCTCGCATAAGCGCGCATGTTCCAGAGGTCGTAGGGGCTCGTCTGCGCGAGCTGCGCCATCGTGGTGCGATAGGCGGCGCAGGCCGAGCGCACCGCGCGCTCGCGGCCGGGCACATCGACGGCGTTTTCGCGCACAGCGACGTTGATGCTCGCCGTCAGCCGCTTTAGATCCCACTCCCACAGCCCGACGAGCGTCTCGTCGAAATCGTTCAGATCGAAACGACATCCTGACGCGGCGTGTGAAACAGGCCGAAGTTATTGACGTGCGCGTCGCCGTCGATGATCACGTTGTGCCCGATGGACGGTGACTTCGCGAAATCCCAGGCCATCACGGTCGCCGAACCGCGCAGGAACGCGAACGGCGACTCGGCCATGCGCTGCATGCGCAGCGGAATCGGGCGCTCCTGACGTCCGACGTTGCCGGCGAGTATGCGCTCGACCGGATCGGGACGGTCGGCTTCCGGCTTTCAGGCGCCGTGCGCTTCGAAGGGGACGGCGTCGCGCAGCGCGCGGCCGATGGCGTGACTGGCTTCGGCGCTGCCGGGGGCGGCGTTATGCGTGGACAAGGCGTATCTCCGTGGAAGCGGTTCGTCGATGCGCGCGGGCGGCGGACGCACATCGATCTTGCAGGAACGTTTTACACAAAATGCGCACGCAACGCGAGCGCAGTACGCCGGCGTCAACTGGGGCAGGGCGGCTTGGGCACGTTGCGTGCTCTTACAGTTCCGCTTTAGCCGCGCAATGCTCAGCGCTTCATCCCGACGCCCGGCGTCAACTCTTCCGAACAGATCATCTCATGGCGAACGAACTCCGCATTGCCGAAGGCTTCCCGTTTCCGCTCGGCGCGACTTGGGACGGAAACGGTGTTAATTTCGCGCTGTTTTCTGCAAACGCGACCAAGGTCGAACTGTGCCTCTTCGACGAGAAGGGCGAGAAGGAAACGCAACGTATCGAACTGTCCGAGTACACCGACGAAGTCTGGCATGTGTACATCCACGGACTCGGACCGGGCACGGTCTACGGTTACCGTGTTCACGGACCGTATGAGCCGGAGAACGGCCATCGGTTCAACCCGAACAAACTTGCTGCTCGATCCTGCTGCTCGATCCGTACGCGAAGGCGCACGTCGGCGAGCTGAAGTGGGATCCGGCCGTCTTCGGCTATACGCTGAACGCGGAAGGCGACGATCTGACCTTCGACGAACGCGACAGCGCCTTCTTCATGCAGAAGTGTCAGGTGATCGATCAGAGCTTCGCGTGGCCTGGGAACACACCATCTTCTATGAAACGCATGTGCGCGGCTTCACCAAGCGCCATCCCGCCGTGCCGGAAAACATGCGCGGCACCTTCGAGGGACTCGGGCAGAAGGAGATCGTCGAGTACGTCAAGAGTCTCGGCGTTACGTCGGTCGAACTGCTGCCGATCCACGCGTTCGTCAACGACAGCTATCTGCTCGAAAGGGCCTCACCAACTACTGGGGATACAACACATCGGCTTTTTCGCGGCTGATCCGCGCTTTTTCTCGCACGGCCCGGGGGTGGTGGCTGAGTTCAAGGAAATGATCGACCGTCTCCACGAAGCCGGGCTCGAAGTGATTCTCGACGTCGTCTACAACCATACGGCGGAAGGCAACGAACGCGGGCCGACGCTGTCGTTCCGCGGCATCGACAACGCGTCCTACTACCGGTTGATGCCCGAGGAACCGCGCTACTAAATCAACGATACGGGTACGGGCAATACGCTCAACCTCTCGCATCCGCGCGTGCTGCAGATGGTCACCGACAGCCTGCGCTACTGGGTGACGGAGATGAACGTCGACGGGTTCCGCTTCGATCTGGCGACGATTCTCGGACTCGAGCCGTACGGCTTCGACGAAGGCGGCGGCTTCCTCGACAGTTGCCGTCAGGACCTGATCCTGTCGAGCGTCAAGCTGATCGCCGAGCCGTGGGATTGCGGTCCCGGGCGGCTATCAGGTCGGCGGTTTCCCGCCGGGCTGGGCCGAGTGGAACGACCGGTATCGCGATACGGTGCGTTCGTACTGGAAGGGTGACGAAGGCGTTGCGCCTGAACTCGCCACGCGCATGACGGCGTCGGGCGACAAGTTCAACAAGTGCGGCCGCCGCCCGTGGGCGAGCGTCGACTTCATCACCGCGCACGACGGCTTCACGCTGAACGATCTCGTTTCCTACAACGACAAGCACAACGAGGCCAACGGCGAGGACAACAAGGACGGCCATTCGGACAACAAGTCGTGGAACTGCGGCGCGGAAGGCCCGACCGACGATGCCGAGATCCGCGCGCTGCGAGAGCGTCAGAAGCGCAATCTGCTGGCGACGCTGCTGTTCTCCCAAGGCACGCCGATGATCCTCGCGGGCGACGAGTTCGGCTGAACGCAACAGGGCAACAACAACGCGTATTGCCAGGACGACGACATCAGCTGGGTCAACTAGGGATATCGACGAAGAAGGCCAGGCGCTGACCGAGTTCGTGCGCAAGCTAACGACGCTGCATCATACGCTGCCGGTGCTGCGGCGCCAGCGGTTCCTGACGGACGAATATCGCGAGGATCTGGGCGTCGCCGATGTCAAATGGCTGAGCCCGAGCGCCGACGAACTCACGCAGGAGCAGTGGGACGATCCGAACATGCGCTGCTTCGGCGTGGTGATGGACGGCCGTGCGCAGGCGACCGGCATCCGCAAACCGGCCTCCGACGCGACGCTGCTGCTGATCGTGAATTCGTATCACGATGTCGTCGACTTCAAGCTCCCGGACATTCCGGGACCGGACGAGTGGTGTCTCATCGACACGAATGCGCCGGTTCGCGAGGAGTTGCCGGTGTTCGGTTCCGGCGACACGTATCAGGTCACCGGACGTTCGCTGCTGCTGTTCGCGTTGCAGCCGCGCGGACAGACCCGCCGCATCTTCAAGCGCCTCGAAGAAGCGCTCACGGACGAGGTGCCGTCGGACAGCAACGCGAAGTAAGCGCGCAACGAGCAGGTATCATGTGGTTTTCGCGATGATCGCCGGGCGGCACCCACCGCCCGGTTTTTTCTGCCGATGCGCTTCGCTTACGTCTACGCTTTCGTTTTCTCTCCTTCGCGCGCAGCCGCATGATCCTGCACGTCATCGCGCGCGTCGCGAACTGGGATCAGCTCGAACGCATCTGGGAGTTCATTGTCGGCTTCTTCAAGTTTCTGTGGGCGCTGCTGAAGTTTCACGGCGGCGGATGACACTGCATCGTTCGCATCAACAAAAAGCCCCGCGTGAGCGGGGCTTTTTGTTTGCGGTGCGGCTTGCGCGATGCTGCGAGTCAGGAGTCGCGCCAACTGTCGTCGTTGTTGCTGCCGAGATCCAGTCCGCCGCCTCCGCCCGTGCCGCCATCGTTCCAGTCGTTCGCGCCGTTGCCGAAGTCGAGTCCGCCGTTGTTGTCGTCGCGACGTTCGACCGGCATGTCGCGTTCGATCACGCGATCGCGTCCGTACGACATCGCTTCGCCGAGCAGCACGCCGGTCAGGAGCCCGCCTATGCCGCCGCCACCTTGCTGGATGATAACCGGGCCCTGCTGGCCGGGCTGCGGCGGATAAGGGCCTTGCTGCTGATACGGCTGCTGCTGCGGATTGCGTCCGAAGCGCTCAGCCTCCTGCGCAAACGGCGAATCGTTGGGCGCACCGGCCTGCGCGGCCTTCGGGGGACGGCCTTCGGCGCGCGCCTTCAGGCTCGCGACCTGATTTTCCAGATCTTCGATCGCATAAGGCGGCACCGGATTCTTCGCGTTCGACAGCGATTCGACGGTCTCGCGCAACTGCGTTTCTGTGCCTTCGACGTCCTTGAGCAGCGCCTCGTGGCCCGGCGCGGTCGAAAGGCGCACGTCGAGTTTCAGCGTACGCACCTCGTTGAGCAGCTCGGTTGCGCGCTTGATCTGCTGACGGCGCGTGTCATCGGCCTGACTGTCGTCGCGCGTGCGGGCGCGCCGCAGCCCCCAGCGCAGCACCAGCGCGATCGCGCCGATTAGCACAGCGAGTCCGATCCACATGCCGATCAACGGACCGTGCGAGCGCGCGGGCGCCGCTGCCGCCGATTCCTGACTAAACGGATTCAACGTGGTCGATGTATTGGCATTGCCGCCGCGCGTCGCGTGCGACTGGATGCGCGCCTGCGTTTCCGAGAAGCGCGTCGCATCGGTGAAGCTCAGCGACGGATCGAGCGACTTTGCCTGCTGCAATTGCAAGAGCGCATCGCCGTAGCGGCTTTCGCGATCGAGCACCTGCGCATAGAGGTAATGCGCGTGCGCGTTTTTCGGATGCGCCTGCAGGACTTCGAAGAGTTGGGAATCGGCCTTCTGCCAGTTGCTCGACGTCATCGACTGTTCGACCTGTTGCACGGTCGGCACCGCGAACGCGAGCGGGGAAGCGAGCGACAGCGTCAGGGCGAGAGCTGTCAGTGTCTTTTTCATGATTCGGGCCGAACGCGCGCGGCGTCCGTCTCCTGTCGGTAAAGCATGAAGCGTGAATGACGCACGAACGAGCGCGATGAAGCCATTCCTGCCGCAAGTTTCGTGCGACGCGAAACGCGCCGCACGAGGACGTGCTTACTGCGCCGGCGTGTTCAGTTGCTTCTTCAGCGCTTCGAGGCGATCGTCGACGGACGGGCCGCGATTGAGCGCCGCGAGCTTGTCGTCGAGCGCCTTGCCGGACTTTTGATCGGCCGAATTGAGCCGTGCGTCCGAGCGAGCGTTGGACAGTTGAACCTTGTCTTCGAGCTTCTGAAAGTCCTCCGACAGATTCTTT
>JAQFVI010000264.1 GCA_029439495.1 Caballeronia sp. BR6202001590007 | reverse complement strand
TCATGTCCGCGCCGTTAGACAGCAGAAAAAGGATCGCCGCGGCGATTCCGTCGGTATAGGCGAAGCGTCCGACCGGGATCAGCTTCTTCATGTTCTCGCCCTTCTCGCCGTCCCACGCGGCCGCGCCCATCGGCGTCAGCACGACCGTCGGCAATACCGTGTTCACCGTGATGCCGCGCGGTGCCCATTCCTTCGCGAGCACCTTGGTCATGCCGATCAGTCCCGCCTTTGCGGAAGTATAGGCGCAATGCTGGTCGATGGCGACCGTCGCCGCCTGCGACGCGATATTGACGATCTTGCCGCCATGTCCGCTCGCGAGCACGATGCGCGCAAAATGCTTCGAGCACAGGAACGGACCGGTGAGATTGACGCCGCTCTTCCGCTGCCATTCGTCGTAGCCGATGTCTTCGGCGCGCGTGAGCGTGATGCAGCCCGCCGCGTTGACGAGCAGATGCAGATCGCCGAAATGCGCGTGCGCGGCCTGCATCGCGCGTTCGACGCTAGCTTCGTCGGCGACGTCGCATTCGAAGCCCTGCGCGTGACTCGCGCCGAGGGTTTCGAGCGCCTGCGCGACACGCGGCGCCTCGAAGCCCGGATACAGGATCGCGACGCGCGCGCCCTCCGCGATCAGCGCGGCGTTGGTCGCCATCGCGATGCCGCCGAGCCCGCCCGTCACGACCACGACCTTGCCGTCCAGCCTGAAATCGAAATCGACGCCGTGGTGCAGCGACATGTCGTATTGAGTGCCCATCTGACGATTTGCCGATTATTGCGCGCACTGCGCGCGAATGGCTTCGGCGATACCCGCCGCGTCGATGCCGTAATGGCGGCGGATGCCCTTTCGCGTGCCGTAGTGCGCGAACTCGCCTTCGGTGATGCCGAGCATGTGCAGTGGCCGGTTGATCTGGCGGCGCGCCATCAGCACCGTGAGCGTCGCGCCGATGCCGCCGTGCAGCGGGTGTTCTTCTACGGTGACGATCGCATCGTGACGCTGCACGATCGCGGCGAGCGCGTCCTGATCGAGCGGGTGCAGCGACGACAGATTGACGAGCGTTGGGCTGACCACGCCTTCGCGATGCAGCGTTTCGCAGGCCTCGAGCGCCTCGCCGACGACCGAGCCGAGCGCGACGATCGCGACCTTCGACCCTTCGATCAGCACGTCCGGGCGGCCCGGCACGAAGCGATACGACGCGTCGTGGACGACTGGAAACTTCGCGTTGTCGAGACGGATGTAGACCGGTCCGTCTACCGACGCCGCATAGTCGATGGTCTGCGCGGTTTCGACTTCGTCGCAGGGCGCGAAGATCTGCACGGTGCCGAAGCCGCTCATGATCGAGATGTCGTCGATCGCGTGATGCGTCGAGGCGAGCGGCCCGTAGGCGACGCCGGCGTTCAGGCCGAGTATCTTCACGTTGGTCGCGCTGTAACAGATGTCGTTTTTCACCTGCTCGTTGGCGCGGCCGACCAGGAACGGCGCCGCGCTGGCCGTGAAGACGATATGGCCGCCGAGCGCGAGTCCCGCCGCCATGCCGACCATGTTCTGCTCCACGATACCGACGTTGATGACGCGTTCCGGATAGCGCTCGAGATACGGCCCGATCTTCGAGGTGGACGTCGAGTCCGCGACCATCACGATGATTGTCCTGCCCGGCCGCCGTCAAGCTTGCCGATCGCGCTTACCGCGCCGTCACGCAAGTCAGCGAGTTCACGCATGGTCCAGCTCCTTCAGTGCCTGTCTGAGTTGATCGTCGGGGAACTTGTGATGCCAGGCCGGCACGTTCTCCATGAACGACACGCCGCGTCCCTTGATGGTGTGCACGATCACGACCTTAGGCTTTTCGTTTTCGAAGTCGAGACTTTCCATTTGTTTCCAAACGGAGTCTGCGTGATTTCCATTGACGTCGTGAACCTCGAATCCGAAAGCGCGAAATTTTTCGTCGAGCGGATCGAGATCCATGATGTTGTGCGTGAAGTCAGCCAGTTGCAGCCGGTTGCGATCGACGATCACGACCAGATTCGACAGCTCAAAATGCGCGGCGGCCATCGCCACTTCCCAGTTCGATCCTTCTTCGAGCTCGCCATCGCCTGTCAGCACGAAGACCCGGCCGGTCGCGCCTTCGCCGCGCGCGGCGTGGCGCTGCTTGGCCATTGCGAAACCCGCGGCGATGGGCAAGCCGTGACCCAGGCCGCCGGTGTTCACCGTCACCCAGCCGGGCAGCTTCTGCCGCACCGGATGGCCGGGAAGCCGCGAATCGTCCTTCAGGTAGGTGAGCAGTTCCTCGTCTTGCAGCCAGCCGAGTTCGGCAAAACAAGAGTAGAGACCGCCGACGCCATGACCCTTGCTCAGAATGAATTCGTCGTGCCAGCGCACGGCGTGGCCGGCATCGACTTCGTAGCGCAGCACATGAAAATAGAGCGCGGCGAGAATATCCGCCTCGGACATGTCGCCGCCCGTGTGGCCGCTCTTGGCCGTAGCGTTCATGATGCAAATCTTCTTGCGGATCTCTTGCGCCCGGCGATGCAGCGCTTCGCCGGACTCCTTGAACGGGTTTTCCATTCCGGCTCCCAGACTTCCTGTTTGCCCGAAGCAAAATTTCTTTTACTTTCTTTAGAAAGTAAAAGGGAAATCGACGGAGAGAGGGAAAGTACCTAGCCGCTTGCCGCGCGGCCTTTTGGCACGACCGAATCAGGCAGAATGTGGGCTTCAGCGCGCCGGAGCGCAGCGCGTCGCGGGAAAAGCAAAATGGATCAACGGACAAGAACAGAAAAGATTTTCGAACGCGTGCAGGCCGCGAAACTCGTGAAGCTGTCGGAGCTTTCGAGCGAATTCGGCGTGTCGATGCCGACCATTCGCAAGGACATCGACGAACTGCAGCGCCTGGAACGCGTCGAGCGCGTACACGGCAACGTGCGGCTGAAGCCGCCCGAGGTCGAACCGGCGGCGCGGCGCGGCTACGAAACGCCGGTGTTGCCGACGAACGCGCAGAAGGCGGCGATCGGCAAGAAAGCCGCGAGCCTGATCGCCAACGGCGACTCGGTGATCCTCAATTGCGGCACGACCGCGACCGAACTCGCCAAGAACCTGACGGACCGGCAGAATCTGCGCATCGTAACCAATGCGGTGAACATCGCGATTCTGCTCGGCGCGGAGCCGACCAATCGCGTCATGCTGACGGGCGGCCTGTTCAAGCCGGAGACCATCGCAGTATCGGGCGAAAAGGCATCGGCGTTCTTCGAGGGCATGTTCGCCGACAAGCTCTTTCTGGCGGCGGGCGGTGTGTCGATGGAATCGGGCATCTCCTATCCCGACTTCATCGACCTTCACGTCAAGCGCGCGATGATCGACGCGGCGAAAACCGTCTACCTGCTCGCGGATTCGCAGAAGTTCAGCAAGCGCGAATTCGCCGCGTTCGGCGCGATGGATCGCATCGACTATCTGATACCGACGACGGCCTGCGCGGCGAGTTCGTCGACTGGCTGACGAAGAACGGCACAGAAATTCTGTACACTTGATGGCTCAGACCGCCGCGTCCCGATACGCGGCGAACTTCGACGTTTTGCCGATGCCCGGATTGAAGCAATTGCAAGGATCCAGCTTCCGGTAGAAGTCCGCGAGTTGCGGCTTCGCTTCGTACAGATGCCCGACATTGTGTTCCACCGGGTATTCCGCGCCGCGGGCATCGAGCAGTTCGAGCATCTCGTGTTCGAGTGCCATGCAATCGTGACCCTTGACGACGATGTAATCCTGATGGAATACGTGACACAGAAAGTGGCCGTAATACAGCTTCAGGACGATCGGCGCCTCGATATGCTGAGGCAGCCGTTCGAACCAGTCGCGATCGTTGCGGCGTAACGCGATGTCGAGCGCGACGATATCTTCAACCTCGCGATGATGCACCGTGCGATAGCGCACCGCCGCGCTCGCCGCCGCGAAGCGATGCAGAAAGACCTTGCGCCCTTCTTCTTGTCGCATTCGAAATACGCGCCGCCGCCCTGCTCGAAACGCTTCGCGAGAAACGCGCGCGCTTCCTCCACGCCCGCCGCCTTCACCTTCAACATCAGATGATGTTCGAAGCGGTCGCGATACTGCATGAGCCGCGCGGGCAGATGCTCGGGCAGGCGTTCGCTGAACCATTGCAGCAGGCGGTCCGGCAGATGCTTCGGCATGAAGCCGAGGCGTTCGAACCAGGCATCGGCGCGCGTCTTCCAGTTGAAGAAGAGCGGCAGCCGGTCCGTGCCGAAGCGATCGATGATGACGAACAGGTCCTTGCCGTAGCGCTTCGCGACATCGAATGCATCGTGATGCATGTATTCGCCCCCGATCGGCAGATGCGTGAAGTTCGCGAGCGCATGACGGCGAATGTCGGTGAGCACGTCGACATCGTTCGTGCCGATGTAGAACACCTTCGTGCCCTGTTCCGCCGCGAAGGTGTCGAGGCGCACAGCGAAGGTCATCATCTTGCCCACCGAACCAGATGCCTCGAACAGACGCCGCGGGTCCGCCATTGAAGCGCGCGGGCGTGGCGGCATCGACACCGCGCACATGCGTCGCGTAGTCGTGATCCGAGGCGGCCGCGCCGTCGTGTACGTCGGCATCGGTGAAGGTGCCGGACTCGATGCGCGACAGGATGTCTTCGGGCGTCGTGCCCAGGTGATTCACGAGCCGCAACGTACCGGATGCATCGACGGCCGCATACAGCGCCATCTCCGTATAGGCTGGCCCGCGATGCACGAGCGATCCGCCCGAGTTGTTGCTGATGCCGCCGAGCACCGACGCGCCGATACACGACGATCCGATCACCGAATGCGGCTCGCGGCCGAGCGGCTTGAGCGTGCGTTCGAGCTGATCGAGCGTGGTCCCGCCGATGCAGACGACCTGCCGCGCTTCCCTGAGCAGATGCACGCGCCGGATGCGCGTCGTGCTGACGATGACGACGTCGCGGTCGTAGTCGTCGCCGTCGGGCGTCGAGCCGCCGTTGAGGCCCGTGTTCGACGCCTGCGTGATGACGATCACGCGCGCGGCGACGCAGGCCGCGAGCACCTTCCACTGTTCGACGAGCGTGCCGGGCCGCGCCACCGCCCGCACGCGCCCCGTGCCGAAGCGGTAGCCGGTGCGATAGCGGCGCGTCTCCGCGTCACCGGTCAGGACGTGGCGCGCGCCGACGATCTCGCCGAGCGCGGCGACGAGTGTCCGCTGCGCAGTATCGACGGAAAATCCGGTTCGAGCGGTATCGGACATGGCGGCTTCACGCGCGATGCGGTTTCGACGCCGCATCTGACGCCGATGCCGCGCCTACGCGCTGCGTCATCGTCAGCACCGCCGAGCAGCAGCGCCACCGCGACGGCCACCAGACCCGCGTTCGTGCTGTGCGTGACGTCCTTCATCCAGCCGATGATCGACGGGCTCACGAAGCCCGCCAGATTGCCGATGGAATTGATCATCGCGATGCCCGCCGCGGCGGCCGTGCCCGTCAGCACCGTGCTCGGATAAGTCCAGAACACCGGCATCATCGACAGCACGCCGGCGGTACCGACCGACAGCGTAATCAGCGCGAGCCCGAGATGGCCGCTGTGCAGCGTGCTCGCATAGAAACCGGCGGCGGCCACGACGGCCGCGATCGCGAGATGGCGGCGGCGTTCTTCGTTACGGCGGTTGGAACTGCGTGCGACTAGGATCATCGAGACGATGGCGCGGCGTAGGGCACCGCCGTCAGCATGCCGACGTCGAACGCGGCCTTGATAAGCGTCGGCAGATAGAAGCTCACGCCGTAGAGGCCCATCATGCAGCAGAAGTAGATCGCGGCGAGATGCCAGACGCGCACGTTTGCAATCACCGAGCGCAGTGAATGATCGACGCCCGGCGCTTCGTCGCGGGCGATATTGCTTTCCAGAAGCTGCTTCTCGTCTTCGTCGAGCCACTTCGCCGCGCGGATGCCGTTGGGCAGCAGGAACAGCGTCAGCACGCCGAGCAGCAGCGACGGGTGGCTTCGAGCAGAAACAGCCACTGCCAGTTGGACAGTCCGTGGACGCCGTTGAACACCTGCATGATCCAGCCCGACAACGGACCGCCGACCACGCCCTCCACCGGAATGCCCATCATGAAGAGCGCGTTCATGCACCCGCGCCGCGCCGACGGATACCAGTCGTCAGATACAGCACGATGCCCGGAAAGAAGCCCGCTTCCGCGCCGCCAAGCACGAAGCGCAGCGTATAGAACATCGCGGGCGTCGTGACGAACAGCG
>JAQFVI010000263.1 GCA_029439495.1 Caballeronia sp. BR6202001590007 | reverse complement strand
CCGCCCCAAAGAATACACCGCCCCGCCGGGGAGGTAAAACAAACCCCCTAGTCCCGTGCCCCTCGATTCTTCAACTGATCCAACAAAACTGCAGCCAAAAGAATGGCCCCTCGCACGAGGTACTGATAGAACGCATCGATATTAAGAAGATTCATGACGTTCTCAACGGTGCCCATAATGAGCACCCCGATCACGACGCCAGAAATCGTAGCCTGCCCGCCGAGCAGCGAAACCCCACCCAGCACACAAGCGATCACATTGAACTCGAAGCCTTCAGCCGCATTAGGCTGTCCCGAAGTAATCCGCGAAGCGAGAATCACACCGGCGAGCGCCGTCACCGCGCCCTGAATTAGGAAGATCCACACCCGCGTGCGTTCGACATTGATCCCCGCGAGCCGGGAAGCCTCGGGATTGCCGCCGATGGCAAGCGTATTGCGTCCATAAACCGTCTGATTCAGCAGCACGCCGAACACGACGAAGCACGCCAGCGTCACCCAGATCGGCAGCGAGATGCCCAGCATCGACAATCCGCCCAGCGCGATGAAGGTATCCGACGATACGCCCACCGCGCCTGCCCGTGCGACACGATGAACCCGAGCCCACGCACGATCTCCATCGTCGCCAGCGTCGTGATCAGCGCATTGATCCGCAAATAGGCAATCACCGCGCCATTCACGAAGCCGATCCCGAACCCGCCGCCACCGCCGCGATGATCGCGATGAAGGTGTTGTTGGTCGCGTTCAGCACCATCGCGCACAACACGCCCGCGAAAGCGATGGTCGATCCCACCGACAGAGGTCGAAGTCGCGCGACACGAGACAGAACATCATCGTGCAGGCGACCATGCCGATCTGCGAAATCGCCAGCGCTAGCCCCAACATGTTATCGATCGAAAAGAAGTGGACGGTCAGCGACATCGTCGCGAACATCACCACGAAAATCACGATCAGGCTGTATTCCGTGACCTGCTNTCTCGCTTCCATGTTCCACTCCTCTTGTCTTTACGCTGCCTNTACGCCCCTGCCGCATCAAGACGACGCGATCCGATACGCCCAATACCTCCGGCAATTCCGACGAGATCATCACGATCGCGCAGCCGTGCTCCGCCAACTGATAGATCACGTTGTAGATCTCGTGCTTCGCGCCCACGTCGATGCCGCGCGTCAGCTCGTCGAGGATCATGACCTTCAGGTTACGCCTCTTTCTTCCGGTCGAGAAACAGCCCCGCGTGCAGATAATGACGGCGGCACGAGATATTGATGTTCTCCGCGACCGTCGCCATCGCGACGATGCCCTCTTCCTTGCGATCCTCCGGACCACAGCACGATGCCGTGCCGAATCGCCTCGCCGGTGCTGCGCACCTTGATCGGCGTACCGTCGAGTTCGGTGTCGCCGCTCTTCTTCTTGTCTGCGCCTTAGACCAGATGCATCAGCTCGCTGCGGCCCGCGCCGACCAGCCCGAAAAAGCCGACGATCTCGCCGCGCTTCACCTCGAAGTTCGCCGGCACGGACAGCTCCTCGCCCTGCACGTCCTTCACGGTGAAGCGCACCTCGCCGAGCGGTCGCGCCCGGTAATTGTAGATGTCGCTGATCTCGCGCCCGACCATCTCCTGCACGAGCGTGTCGCGCGGCACCTCGCCGAGCGACAGGTGCGACGCGATCTTGCGTCCGTCGCGAAAGATCGTGCAGGCATTGCAGAGTTCGTAGATCTCGTCCATACGATGCGAGATGTAGATCAGCGCGCGCTTGTCCGCCTTCAGATCGCGCACGAGCTTGAACAGCACTTCCGTCTCGCGGTGCGACAGCGAACTCGTCGGCTCGTCGAGCGCGATCACGCGCGCATTGCGCAGCAGCGCCTTGCAGATCTCGACCATCTGGCACTACGCGATCGACAACTTGCGCAGCTTCGCGTTGGGATCGAGATCGACGCCCATCGCCTGCAGGCGCTCGCGCACATACCGTTTCGCCGCGCGCTTGTCGACCCAGCCGAGCCGGTTTGACAGCGCGCCCAGCAACAGGTTCTCGGACACGGTAAGGTCCGGCACGTACTGCAATTCCTGATGAATCACCGCGATGCCCGACGCGATCGACGCCGCCGCGCTCGCGAACTGCACCTCTTTTTCGTCGATGAGCACGCGCCCCGAATCGGGCTGATACTCGCCGCCGAGATCTTGAGCAAGGTCGATTTGCCGGCGCCGTTCTCGCCCATCAGACCGTGAACCTCGCCGGCGTTGACGTCGAACGACACGCCGTCGAGCGCACGCA
The DNA here is from genome assembly GCA_029439495.1 of Caballeronia sp. BR6202001590007. Taxonomy (GTDB): domain Bacteria; phylum Pseudomonadota; class Gammaproteobacteria; order Burkholderiales; family Burkholderiaceae; genus Caballeronia. The sequence goes on along the minus strand of JAQFVI010000263.1, from coordinate 3,977 downwards.
CGCCTGAAAACACCTTGCCGATATTGTCAAAACGCAGCGTCGCTGACACATCGCCTCCTATTTCCGCGCGGGCCGCGCGCCTTCGCGCGCGGCCCGCCATTGCACGTTTAGTTCGATGCCAGACCCATCTGCTGACGCACCGACGACACGTTCTCGCGCATCGCCAGCATGCCTGTGGTCAGCGGCAGCGGCAGCGGCGCCTTGCCGTCCTTGATCCACGCGTACATCAGTTCGGACGTTTCCTCGCCGTGGCGCTTCGGGCTGGTGATAACCGTGCCGTAGAAGCCCGTCGGGTTCGGCTTCTTGAACTCGTTCAACGCCGAGTCCGAGCCGCCGATACCGATGCCGATCATGTTGTCAGCCTTGAAGCCCCGGCCTTCGGCCGCGCGCACGGCGCCGAGCACACGGCCTCGTCGTTCAGGCCGTAGGCGATCCAGTGCTTGTATTTCGGGTTCTTCGTCAGCGCGATGTTCGCCGCGTTGAACGCGTTCTCCGTGTCGGTCTTGGCCTGCGGCGCGGCGACGATGTTCGCCTTCGGGAAACCGGCCGCGACGAGCGCGTCGGTCGCGCCCGCGGTGCGGTCGTGCGCGGTCGGCAGTTGTTCGTAGGTCACGTCGATCGCGCCGACATCCTTCATGTCCCAGCCGCGCTTCTTGATCTCGGCCGCAATGCCGTCGCCGACCTGCTTGCCGATGTTGTAGGCCGAGATGCCCATGTGCGGCACGGCTTCGATCGGCTTGCCCGATCCGTCGACAAGACGGTCGTCCACCGTCATCATCTTCAGCTTGTCGGCTTTCGCCTTCGCGACGATGCCCGGCCCGAGCTTCACGTCCGGCGTGCAGATGATGAAGCCCTGCGCCTTCTGCGCGGCAAGGTTGTCGATCGCGCTCATCACCCTCTCGCCCGACGGCGCGCCGATCTTCACGAGCGTGAAGCCCTTCGCCTTCGCGGCCATTTCCGCGAACTTCCACTCGTCCTGGAACCACGGTTCTTCCGGTTGCTTCACGAGGAAGCCAATCTGACGTCGGCGGCGGCCTGCGCGACGGGCGCAGCGAGCATCGACGCGCTCGTGGCCGTGGCAGCGGCGATCAGCGTGAGGAACAGTCTGCGTTTCATCTCTTTGTCTCCTGACGTTTTCTGTTATTGTAAAGATGCCCGTGTGCGAGCGCTACGACTTCGAAGGTGTGTGGCCGCGTCTTCTCGTGGTCGATGCGCACCGCGGCCAGTGCGTCATTCGTCTGTGCGTTATTCCCGTGTTCAGTCATGATACAGCGCCGAACGCCCGCCATCCACGGTGATGCAGCTCGCATTGATGAACGGCGCCTCGTCCGATGCGAGGAATACCGCCGTCATCGCGACTTCGTGCGGCTGGCCGATGCGCTTCATCGGCTGCAGATCGAGCGTCGCCTGCCGCGCGGCTCGCGGATTGGCCTGCGCATCCTACCAGTCGCGCGTCAGTTGCATTTCGATGTAGCCCGGCGCGATGGCATTCACGCGCACGTTGTTCGGCGCGTACTCGATGCCGAGCGCGCGCGTGAGCCCGATCACGCCGTGCTTCGCCACCGGATACGGAAAGCAGCCCGGGATGATCTTGAAACTGTGCGTCGACGCGATAGCGTGGCGAACGCTTCGGTCGGCGTCGCGACGCCCGGCGCGCACGCGAGGCCGAGCGCTTTCGCCGCGCGGATCACGTCGCCGTCGGAATGCGGCATGACGACGAGATCGCCGCCCGCGTTCTTCACGCTGTCGACGTAACTCGGATGCAGCACTGTGCCCGCGCTAACGATCGCATCGCCGGGCAGCGCTTGACGGATCGCGGCGATGCTGTCGAACGGCTGCGGCGAGTTCAGCGGCACTTCGATGATGCGAAAGCCCGCGTCGTACAGCGCGCGGCCGTGCGCGGCGGCTTCGCCGTGCGTGACACCGCGCAGGATCGCGATCAGCGGACACGCGGCGAACGCGGCGGCGAGTCCGGCGTGCATGCCGTAAGGCGCGGGAAGCGTGATGGGAGGTTGCATCGTGAATCTCCGCTCAGGCCGCGCGCACGGGCGGTGCGACCAGCCCGGCCTGCGCGGCGATTCGAAAAAGTCCGCGCTCGGTGGCATGCGCGACCGTCGACGCATCGCTGCATCCGAAGCGCGCGAGCGCCGCGCGATAACGGTCGCACAGGGCGTCGTTGCCGATCAGCCGCAGCATGCGGCCCGCGAGCGACGACCGTTCGCGCGTCAGCACTTCGTTCAGCCCGAGCGTGCGCGTGCTGAAGGTCGTCGCGAGCATGCCGGGATGACCGGCATCGCGTGCGGTATCGACGCCGCGCAGAAACGCGCCTTCGTCGTGAGCCGCGCTCGGATGCATCGTGCGGCCGAGGATCGTGTGATCGCGCAGCACGCCGAAGGTCTCGCCCGTCATGAAGGTGTAAAAGAGTTCGATGCGATCGTCGCGCACGAACGCCCACTTCGCGTGCGTGCCTGGCAGGCCGATCAGCGCGCCGTCGCGGCCTTGCAGCGAGGCATCGTTCGCGAGCGCGCCGAAGATCTGCGTTTCCTCGCCGTGCATCACGTTGGGCAGCGTGCCGCGTTCGAGCACGCCGGGCACGATGCTGAGCGCGCCGCCTGCACCGTGACGATGTCCGCGACGAGCGCATCCGCTCCGGCGGGCGCGTCGACATAAGGCGCTTTGACCCAGCCTTGCGCTGCCGACCATGCCCGCGGTGATCACCGGCAACGGCGCATGCAGATCGAGCCACGCGCCGCAGGTGTCCTCGAACGCCTCGTCGAAGCACGCGTGTCGAGCGCGGCGCCGTGTCCGCACCGAGCAAATAGGCGCGCAGCGACGTGGTACCCCAGTCGAGCGCAATCAGCGCGGGCTTACTCATCGCTTGATCCTGCATGCGGCCTGCGGTGCGCGCCAGCCGAATTCTTCGGAGATCGCGCGGGCTTCGCGCTGAATCACCGGAATCAGTTCTTCCATGTGTTCGTGCGGCATATAGGGAATGGTACTCGTGACGGACAGCGCCGCGACGATCGCGACGGAGGCATCGCGCACGGGCGCGGCGACGCAGCGGATCGACGCTTCGTTTTCTTCGAGATCGAAGGTGAAGCCACCTTGCGAGTAACGCGTCATGCGTTGCAGAAGGGTGTCGGCATCGGTGCGCAGGTCGGGCTTGAAGCTCTTTTTTCGAGCGCCTTGTGCGACGCGTCGAGCAGCTTCTGCGTCGAGCAGCTTCTGCGTCGAGCAGCTTCTTCCACGCGTTCGGTTCGAGGTCGAGCATCATCGCCTTGCTGATGCCCGTCGATGCCAGCGGCATCCGGTGACCGATGCGCGAGCGCATTTCCAGCCCGCGCGTGCCGGGAATCTTGTCGATGTACAGCACGTCGTCCCCGTCGCGCACGCCGAGGTGAATTGTGTCCTGCGTGTGATCGGCGAGTGCTTCGAGATGCGGACGCGCGACGGTGGTGAGCGGCATCTGTTCGAGAGCGATGGTACCGAGTTCGATCAGCTTCGGCACGAGCAGATAGCCGCCCCGCACCTGGCGCAGATAGCGCGCCTGCACCAACGAACTGACGAGCCTGGGCGTCGTGCCGAGCGCCGCGCCGAACGCGCGCAGATCGCGTGCGCTGTTCGCGGCGGCTTCGAGGATCGCGAGGCCGCGCAGCAGCGTCTGCGTGCCGGCCTGTTGCGGCGTGATGTCGACGAGCGCGCTCGGCAGGTCGATCGCATCCGGATCGCGGCGGTGGCCGTTCGTTTTCGTCGGTTTCGTGGCGTCCGACTTCGCGGTAGAACCGGCACCGGCGATCGGTGCGGGATTTGCGTCGACGCTCGCGCCATCGTGCGCGGTGAGATCGGTGTCGTGGAGTTTGTTCATGTCGCTTGCCTCTCGTCGCGCTCGTTCCGGGGTTACGCCGCGCCTTGCGCTGCGTGCGCGAAGCGCCCGAAGGCGCGCGGCCGCCGACGGGCGCGGTGGTCATCGGATGGTC
>JAQFVI010000262.1 GCA_029439495.1 Caballeronia sp. BR6202001590007 | reverse complement strand
CTTTCCGTTTTAAATCATGGTGTTAGATTTTTTGTGTCTTGTATAAGACATGGCGGATGCGACATTCGTACGCGTTTGCGCCGTCAGGCCATCAAGCCGTCAGGTAGCCGTTGGCCCGGAACCAGTCGAGCGCGTCCTTCGGTCCTTCGCGATACGGCCGCGCCTCGTAGCCGAGTTCGCGCTCCGCCTTCGCCGAGGTGAAGTACATCTTGTTCTTCGACATGCGCAGCGCGTCCACGGTGACGAACGGCTCCTTGCTGCTGAGTTTGGTGAAGAGTTCTGCGCCGACCGCGAGCGAATAGAGCGGCCCGCGCGGCAGCCTGATGGTCGGCGGCTTGCGCCCGATGAAACCGGCGATGTCCGCGAGCATCTGCTGCAAAGGCAGGTTTTCGCCGCCGAGAATGTGCCGCTCGCCGATCTCGCCGCGTTTCAGCGCGAGGAAATGGCCGTTGGCGACGTCGTCGACATGCACCAGATTGAGGCCCGTATCGACAAACGCGGAGATCTTGCCCGTCGCCGCCTCGACGATGATTCGCCCAGTCGGCGTCGGCCGCACGTCGCGCGGACCGATCGGCGTCGACGGATTGACGATGACCGCCGGCAGCGCGTCCTGCGCGATCATCCGCTCGACCGCGCGCTCGGCGAGCACCTTGCTGCGCTTGTACGCGCCGATGGTGTTGTGCGTTTCCGAGGGCTTCGTCTCGTCGACGATCGCGCCGGAACTCGTCACCTTCAGCGTCGCTTCGGTGCCGAGCAGGTTCGCGCGCTCGATCTCGCCGGGATCCGGCGCCCAGATGCGATAGTCCGCCGCGACGTGGAACAGATAGCGGCAGCCCTTGAGCGCGGCGCGCATCGACGCCTCGTCGCGCATGTCGCCGACGACGATCTCCGCATCGAGCAATTCCACGTTCTTGCGCGGACTGGTCGCGCGCACCAGCACGCGTACGTTGAAACCGCGCTCGATGGCGAGCCGAGCGACGCTCGATCCGACGAAACCCGAAGCGCCGGTGACGAGCATGCGCGAGCCGGAAAAATCAGTCATTCTTACCTCGTTGTCGATGCCGGCGCGACCGCCTTTCGTCAAGATTGCCGCGCGAAAATGTTTGGGCAAAAGGCCGCAAGTCCAGATGTGACAAGGACTTGCGGCTCGTGCTATGGTCCCCTGCCTGCCGCGCGCACGATGGTTCGCCAACTGGCTGCGATGCCTACGCGCACCCGAACATTACCGGTGAACGATGCCCCAAGACACTCGAAACCACGAATCGTGGATCTACCTTGCCATTGCGATCGCTCGCCATCGTGTTCGCCATCGACCTGCTGACGCCGATCCGCATCGCGATCTGGGTGTTCTACATGTTGCCCGTCGTGCTTTGCATGTGGGTGAATCGCCCGTCGGTGCCGCTCGCCACGGCGGCGGTGTCGGCGGTGCTGATCATGCTCGGCTTCGCGTATTCCGCGTCCGATCCGAACACGAGCCGCGAAGTGCTGCAGATCAATCGCGCGATGGGCATCCTCGTGTTGCTGGTGATGGCGGCGGTGGCGCACCTGTATATCAAATTGCGGCTCGCGGTTCAACGCACGGTCTGGCTTCAGCAGGGCGTGGCGCAACTCAATCTGCAATTGCGCGGCGGGCATCGCCCGCGTCGATTGGCGTGAGCATTCTGCGCTCGCTCGTACCGTATCTGAATGCGAAGGTCGGCGTGGTCTACGCGTTCGAAAACGATGTCTTGTCGCGCGTCGCCGCATGGGCGCTGCCTGACGACGGCGCGGCGCCCAGGAAGATCGCGCGCGGCGAAGGGCTCGTCGGCCAGGTGGTGGAAGACCGGCGCGTCGTCGAACTGCGCGATGCGTCCGCGCATTATTTGAAGGCGGGCTCGGCGCTCGGTTCGGCGTTGGCATCGCAGGTGCTGATCGCGCCGCTCTATGCCGACGGCGACGTCGCGGGCGCGATCGAACTCGGCTGCAGCGACGGGCGTTTCGGCGAAGCGCGCGCTATCGTCAGCGCCTGGTCGAACTGCTCGAAGAAACCCAGCGCCAGAGCGAAGAGTTGCAGGTTCAGCAGGAAGAGTTGCGCGTGTCGAACGAAGAACTCGAGGAGTGCGGCCGCACGCTGCAGTCGTCGCAGGCGCAACTCGAACAGCAACAGGCCGAACTCGAACAAACCAACGTTCAACTCGAAGAACATACGCAGCATCTGGAACGTCAGAAGGCGGAACTGCTGCAGGCGAACAGGAACTCATGGCCAACGTGCTGCAACTGGAACGCGCGAGCCAGTACAAGTCCGAGTTCCTCGCCAACATGTCGCACGAGTTGCGCATGCTGCTCAACAGTTCGCTGATCCTCGCGAAACTCTTGCAGGACAACAAGCAGGGCAATCCCAGCGACGAACAGGTGCGCTACGCGGCGACGATCCATTCGTCGAACAGCGACCTGCTCGCGCTCATCAACGACATTCTCGATTTGTCGAAGGTCGAGGCAGGCCAGATGGACGTGCAGTTCGCGCCCGCCGAAGTCGACGCGCTGTTGCAGACGCTGCGACTGTCTTTCGCGCCGGTCGCCGACAACAAGGGGCTCTCATCACCGAGCACGGCGAGAACGTGCCGCAGTACGTTGTCACCGACAGCCAGCGCCTGTTGCAAATCCTGCGCAACCTGCTGTCGAACGCGTTCAAGTTCACCGAGCGCGGCAGCGTCACGGTGGCGGTTGTGCGCGCGAGCGACGATGCCGTGCGCTTCGAAGTGCGCGATACCGGCATCGGCATTCCGCGCGACAAGCAGGACCTGATCTTCCAGGCGTTCCAGCAAGCCGACGGCACGACGAGCCGCAAGTAAGGCGGCAGCGGCCTCGGCCTGTCGATCTCGCGCACGCAATCCGCAAGCTCGAGGCACGCTCGTCGCAAGGCATACGGCGCGTGCTCGTGGTGGAAGACGATCCGGTGCTGCGCCAGAGCATCCACGCCTTGCTCGCGAGCGAAACGGTGGAGATCTTCGAGGCCGGTTCGATCGCGCAAGCGCTCGAAGCGATGGCGCGCGGCTCATTCGACTGCGTCGTGATGGATCTCGTGCTGCCCGACGGCTCCGGCTACGAACTGCTCGAACGCGTATCGACGAGCGGCGAATATGCATCGCCGCCGGTCATCCTCTATACGGGACGTATGCTGTCGCCGGAAGAAGAACAGCGCCTGCGCCGCTATTCGAAATCGATCATCATCAAGGGCGCGAAATCGCCAGAACGTTTGCTCGACGAGGTCACGGTGTTCCTGCACAGCGTCGAAAGCACGCTGCCACCCGAACAGCAGCGCATGCTGCGCGCGGCGCGCCAGCGCGACGACGTGTTCGAAGGCCGCACGATCCTGCTCGCCGAAGACGACGTGCGCAACGGGCGCGAGGCGCTGGAGGCGCTCGAACGCCACAGCGATATCGATCTCGTGCTGATGGACATCATGATGCCGGAGATGGACGACCTGACCGCGATGACCGAGATTCGCAAGCAGCCGCAGCATGCGCGCCTGCCGATCATCGCGCTCACGGCCAAGGCGATGCAAAGCGACCGTCAGATGTGCCTCGAAGCCGGCGCGGACGATTACATCTCGAAGCCGATCGACGTCGACAAGCTGGTCTCGCTGTGCCGCGTATGGCTGCGCCAGAGATGAACATGGCAAACGATCCCGACCGCTAGCGCGACCGCAAGCACGAGGAAGACGCGACGTTCGACATCGAACTGAAGCTGATCCTCGAAGCGATCTACCTGAAATATCAGCACGACTTCCGACACTACTCGGTCAGTTCGTTGCGGCGCAGGCTCGCGCAGGCGGTGCAGGATTTCGGCGTGCCGACGCTGTCGCATCTTCAGGAGCGCATCCTGCGCGATCCGGCGCTGTTCGCGCGGCTCTTTCAGTACCTCACCGTGCAGGTGAGCGAGATGTTCCGCGACCCGTCGTACTTTCGCGCGATTCGCGAACAGGTGGTGCCGATCCTGCACACTTATCCGTCGATCAAGGTCTGGGTCGCCGGATGCAGCAGCGGCGAAGAGTTGTGGTCGCTCGTCGTACTGTTCGCGGAAGAAGGCATCGCGGATCGCACCGTCTTCTATGTGACCGACATCAATGCAGAAGCGCTGCGTTTTGCCGAGAACGGCATCTATCCGCTAGAGCGCATGGCGTTGTTCAGCCAGAATTATCTCGCGGCGGGCGGCAAGCGTTCGTTGTCGGATTACTATCACGCGGCCTACGGCGCGGCGAAGTTTTCGCAGACGCTCAAGTCGCGTGTTGTGTTCGCGGATCACAGTCTCGCCACCGACAGCGTGTTTCTCGAAGCGCATCTCGTGTCGTGCCGCAACGTGCTGATCTATTTCGATCGCGCCTTGTAGGATCGCGCGCTCGGGCTCTTCAGCGATTCGCTCGTGCGGCGCGGCTTTCTCGGTCTCGGCAACAANTTTACCAGAAGGTGTAGCCATGGCGCGCTCGTTCGAGGCGGTGGTGATTGGATTGGTGCATCGGCGGGCGGCGTCGAGGCGTTGAATCTGCTGTTGCCCGCGCTACCGCGCGATTTCGCGGCGCCAGTGCTGATCGTCGTGCATGTGCGTCAGGGTCAGCGCAGCCTGTTGTCGGATCTCTTTTTCGAGCGCTACGATCTGAGGGTCGTCGAGCCCTTCGACAAGGATCTCATCGCGGCGGGAACGGCGTATTTCGCGCCGCCGGGTTATCACATGCTCGTCGAGGCGGAAGGCGGCGATACGCCGGCCATCGCGTTGTCGGTTGATTCGCCGGTGCGCTTTTCGCGGCCTTCGGTCGACGTGCTGTTCGAGTCAGCGGCGCCTGCGATGCCGCATGCCGCCATCGCGCAGGGCGTCGTAGACGCGCATGACGTGCTGACGCTGGACCAGATGGCGATGCGGCTTTCGCAGTGCATCGCCCGCAATGAATAAGGCAAGGAGTCACCAGATGACGTAGTCCATCCATGTGTTGATCGTCGACGACATCCCGAACAACATCACCGCGCTCGAAGTCTCGCTCGCGCGGCCGGATCTGTCGGTGTTGAAGGCGGAATCGGGACCGCCGCGCTCGAGCTTCTGCTCAAGCACGAAGTCGCGCTCGCGATCCTCGACGTCAACATGCCGGGCATGGACGGCTTCGAACTCGCGGAACTGATACGCGGTAGCCCGTGCACCGCGCATATGCCGATCATCTTCCTGACCGCGACCGCGCAGGAGACGAACCGCACCTTCCGCGATTACGAAGCGGGTACGGTGGACTTTCTCTACAAGCCGTTCGATTCGCGCATCCTCAATTCGAAAGTGGATGTCTTCATTCAGATGGAGCGCCAGAAGCAGCAGCTCGCGACGCAGCTCGCGACCGTGCAGCAACTGCTCGATGCGAACGAAATGCTGATGGCCGTGCTCGGTCACGATCTGCGCACGCTGCCGAGCGCGGTGATCGCATCGGCGGAATATCTCGCGCGCTTCGTGCAGGACGAGAACGTCGCGAACATCGGCACGCGCATCAAGTCGAGCGGCATGCGCATGGTGCGCATGGTCGATCAGTTGCTCAACCTCGCGCGTCTGCGCGCCGGTCGCGTGACGATGCAGCCGCGCTCGGTCGAACTGATTACGCTGGCGAAGAACATCATCGAGGAATACGAGGCGCGCGTCGGCAAAGGACGCATCTTCCTGCTGCGTCACGGCGATACGCTGATGAACGGCGTCAGCGATCTGCTTTCGCAGGTGTTTTCGAACCTGATTGGCAATGCGCTGCAGCACGGGCTCGACGGCTCGGCCATTCAGGTGCGGCTCGAAGGGCGCGACGAGGATGTCGTCATCGTCGTGCAGAATGCGGGCGAGATTCCGGTGGAAGTGCTGCCGACGATCTTCGCGCCGTATCGGTCCGGGCGGCGTCAGAGCGAGTCGAGCGGGCTCGGTCTCGGGCTTTACATCACACGCGAAGTCGTGCAGATGCATGGCGACGATGTCAGGGTGCACTCGAGCGCGAACGAAGGCACGAGCTTCAAAGTGACGCTGCCGCGCATGCCGCGTCCGCGCGCGGACGAACGTCCCGATGCCGCGCAGCTTTTTCGGTTGAGTTGATCCGACGCGCATACAATGCGGCCTATCAATGCTCAATTGACGAAGGAGAATGCGCGATGTCCGGCCCGGATCTGGATACGAGAATCGAAACCTACT
>JAQFVI010000261.1 GCA_029439495.1 Caballeronia sp. BR6202001590007 | reverse complement strand
ACAATGGGTCAACCATGTCCCCAGTCTATACACGCATGAAAGACCGCCGCTGCGCGCGCCATGCGCTTCGCTTTGGCATGGAAGCTGCGTTCGTGCGCGCGGCGCGTGAGCGTTCGTGCCGGAGACTTTTCCGAGAAGTCCGCGAAAGAACAAACCATCCACGGAAACTCAATGTCGTTCATCATCGTACTCGCCGCCCTGGCGTTCCTGATGCTCGCCGCCTATCGCGGCTACAGCGTCATCTTGTTCGCGCCGATCGCCGCGCTCGCGGCGGTCCTGCTCACCGATCCCGCCGCCGTCGCGCCCGTCTTCTCGAGCATCTTCATGGAGAAGATGGTCGGCTTCGTGAAGCTCTATTTTCCAGTGTTTCTGCTCGGCGCGGTGTTCGGCAAGGTCATCGAACTGTCCGACTTCTCCGAGTCGATCGTCGCCGCGGCGATCCGCTACATCGACAAGTCGCGCGTCAATGCGGTGATTGTCGCGGTGTGCGCGCTTCTCACCTACGGCAGCGTGTCGCTGTTCGTCGTGGTGTTCGCGGTGTACCCGTTCGCGGCGGAACTGTACCGGCAGAGCAATATCCCGAAGCGGCTGATGCCCGGCGCGATCGCGCTCGGCGCGTTCTCGTTCACGATGGACTCGCTGCCCGACACGCCGCAGATTCAGAACATCATCCCGACGACCTTCTTCAAGACGACCGGCTGGGCCGCGCCCGCGCTCGGCGTGATCGGCTCGACCTTCATCATCGTGGTCGGGCTGAGCTTCCTGGAATGGCGCCGCCGCTCGGCGATGGCCAAGGGAGAAGGCTACGGCACCTCGCTCGTGAACGAACCGGAACGCGTGGAATCGACGCACCTGCCGAATCCGGCGCTCGCCATCGCGCCGCTGATTCTCGCCGGCGTCGCCAACTTTGCGTTGACCAAATGGATTCCGACCTGGTACGGCGCGAACTACACGGTCGCGCCCGAAGTGCTGCCGGGCGTGCATGCGCCGGTGACGACGATGATCAAGACCGTCGTCGCGATCTGGGCCGTCGAAGGCGCGCTGCTTCTCGGCATCGTGCTGGTGCTGCTGACGGCGTTCTCACGCGTGAAGGAACGCTTCGCGGCCGGCACGCGCGCGGCGGTCGCGGGCGCGCTGCTCGCGGCGATGAACACGGCGTCGGAATACGGCGTCGGCGGCGTGATCGCGGCGCTGCCCGGCTTTCTGGTCGTCTCCGATGCGCTCAAGAGCATTCCGAATCCGCTCGTCAACGCGGCCATCTCCGTCAGCTCGCTGCGGGCATCACCGGATCGGCGTCGGGCGGCATGAGCATCGCGCTGGCCACGATGTCGGACACCTTCATCGCGGGCGCGAACGCCGCGCATATCGTAGGAGGCGAAGCGATGGGTCATCGTCTCTTCGAGATGCGCGATGTCCGCGGGCACTTCTTCGTCGAGACAGACGAAGATATGCGTGCCGACGATCTTCGTGTGAACCGGAATCAGGCTGCGGCAGGTCGGATCGAAATCGCGGCCCATGTGCGCGGCATGGCGCAGGCTGCCGTCGAGATCGTAGGTCCACTGGTGATACGGGCAGACCAGCATGCCGACGGTTGACTTGCCCGCTTCCTTGAGGCGCGCGCAGCGATGCCGGCAGACGTTGCGATAGGTGCGCACGATGATAATCGACGCGCGACCGATGTCGACCGTCGAGACATCGCCCACTTCCGGCACGTCCGCCGTCACGCCGACGAAAATCCAGTGCTTGTGAAAGAAGACCTCGACGTCCGTGTCGAAAACATCCTGGCGCCCGAACAGTTCGCCGGGCATGCCGTGGCCGGCTTCGCGGCTGCGAATCAGTTCGCCGTGGCTCCTGATGTGCGCGTCAGACATCGTCTCTCTCCAGTTCCAATCGTTCAGGGGCCCGAGTATTGGATTGTTAAAAAACAGCGTCAATGCGCTTTATTTTCCGTCTGACATTACTTTGGATTATGCGAATCCGCACCTGTCCGCAGCCACGCGATCAGCGCCTCGACGGACGGCGTGATGGTGCGGCCGTGCGGCACCACGGCGTAGTACGCATCGGGTGATTTGAAGGCCGCGACATCCACGCGCACGAGTTCGCCCGCCGCCAGCAGATCGGCGACGAGCCGTCCCCAGCCGAGCGCGATGCCTTGTCCGAATCGCGCGGCCTGGATCGCATCCGTGTACAGGCTGCAACGCAGCGCGAACTTCAGACGCACGGGCCGCACGCCGACCGCGTTGAACCACTCTTCCCAGCCCATCCAACCTCCTTCCGAGGTCGAGTCCGATTCGACGAGCGGCGCGGCGACTTCCTCCAGCGTCGCGGGCATGCCGAAGCGGCGGATCCACGCGGGCGAGCAGACCGGAAACACTTCCTCGTCGAACAGATAGGTCGCGGTGCCGTCGCCCCACGCGCCGTTGCCGAAGCGCACGGCGACGTCGATTTCCTTGTGCCGCAGATCGGCGGTAAACATGTGCGTGGACAAGCGCCGTTGCAGCGCGGGTTGCGCCTCGCGCAGCGCTTCCAGCCTTTGCAGCAACCTGAGATGCGAGAACGCCGAAGTCGCCGCGAGCACCAGTTCCCGTTGCTCGGGACCGGTCGCGAGCCGGTCGAACACCCCGGCGATCTTCTGCATGGATTCGGCGACGACCAGATAGAGCGCCTCGCCTTCGTCGGTCAGCTTGATCGAGCGATACAGCCGGTGAAAGAGCCGGCAATCCAGCCCATCTTCGAGAAATTTGACCTGGCGGCCGACGGCCGCCTGCGTCACGCCGAGTTCGTGCGCCGCGTGCGTGAAGCTGCCGAGCCGCGCGACAGCTTCGAATTCGACGAGCGCGGNCGCGCGGCGGCCGTCGCGCCGCTTGCAGCTGGAGTCATTGCCTCGCTCATTGCGCCACCCGCGCCTGCTCGGCGGGCCAGCTTTGCATCATCTCGGCGATTTCCTCGTCGAGCTACGCGCGGAACCGTCCGTACTCGGGCCGCAGCTTCGCATTGCGATTGGTCATCAGATAGCAGATAGTGATGCCGGTCGTGAAAGACGAGCGCGTCGTCGACCGGCCGCACGAGCATCTTCTCGACCTGCCGGTGCACCAGATGATGCCAGCCGAGCAGCACGCCTTCGCCCGCTTCCGCCTGTGCGACCAGCAGCCGGTAGTCGTTGCTTTCCAGATGATCGTTCTGGTCGAGCCGCTCGGAGCCGTCGCCCTGCTGATACCAGTTCTTCCAGACGCGCCAGTCGACGTGCTCGCACACCTGCGCGCGGCCGAGCAGCGGCAGGCTGAGCGGCGGATGCGCGAGCAGATCGAGCGGCTTGAGCGCACGGCCATGAAAGTGCTTCTCGAAGAAGGGCACGCTGCACACCAGATACACGATGTCGTGAAAGAGCAGAGTCACCTCGTATTCCGCCTCGCGCGGCGGATTTTTGGTGATGGTGACGTCCGGCTCCATCAGTTCGTCGAGTTCCATGAAGTGGTCGGTGACCATCACATGCAGACGCAGATTCGGAAAGCGCTGGCGAAACTGCGGCAGGCGGAACGACAACCACAGCGCGGAGAACGTATGCGACGAGCGTCAGCGCGTGCCAATCGACGCGCCGCACGGCCTGCGCCGCTTCCGCGATGTTCATGATCGACAGATACGACGCGTTGTAGAGAATGCGCCCCGCGTCGGTGAGCGCGATATGCCGCCCCGTGCGCTCGAAGAGCGCCACTTCGAGCGTGTCCTCCAGTTCCTTGATCTGCCGGCTGACGGCCGCCTGCGTCACGCACAGCACTTCGGCGGCCTGCGTAAAGCTTTCGTAGCGCGCGGCGGTGACGAAGCATCGCAAAGCACGCAGCGAAGGCATCTGCGCGAGCAGCCGGTCCACGAACTGTTGTTTCTTCTGCATCGTACTCATCTGTATGCGCCGGGTTTCATCCGATTGTTCTTGTCGATTGTGGCGCATTTCGCGCTCGGTCCTGCATGAGGACCGATTATCCGCGACCTTCGACGCGCGCCAAAATCTTGTCGAGCGCGACGCCCTGGAACTGGATACCGTCCGCCTGCACGAACTGCACGGGCTGCTTCAGTTGCGTTTCGAGCACGTACTTGGCGGTGTTCGCGACGGCGAGCACGTTGGCCCAGTTGGTGACGGCCATCTTGATCGGTTCGGCGGCGGCGGCCGGTCCCGACGCCACGCCGAACGCGACGATCATGGGCGCCAGCACTTTGGCGGCGAGCGATCTGACAAGATTGATCTTCATAGCGGTTATCCGTTTCTCTGTTGACGTTGTTGGAGACGTACTGCGCATGGTGATCTCGATGCGTGCGGCTTCAGGTCTGCGCAGTCTTGGTGCCTTGCGCGGGCTGGGCGGCCTTGGCGGCCGGCTCTTTGGCGGCGGGCTTCTTGCGGGCCTTTTTCGCCTTCACGCCGAAGCTTTCCGTCAGGCGGTCCAGCATGATCGCGAGCAGCACGACGCCCAAACCACCCTCGAAGCCGATGCCGATGTCGAGGCGCTGGATGCCGCTCAGCACGTATTCGCCAAGCCCGCCCGCGCCGATCATCGAGGCCGACGACCATCGACAGCGCCATCATGATGGTCTGGTTCACGCCGGCCATGATCGACGGCAGCGCGTTGGGCAACTGGATCTTCCACAGCAGTTGCGCATCGGTACTGCCGAACAAGCGGCCCGCTTCGAACAGTTCCTCGCGCACCTGGCGGATGCCGAGCGGTACGCCGATGATCAGACTGAACACCGTCACCGCGATCACGAGCGCAAGCGTCGACACCGTCTGCGCCCACAGGCCCATGTAGTTGATCGCATAGAGCGCCGCGCCGACGAACACCGCGAACACGACGCCGCGCCGCCAAACGGCGAGCGCCATCAGAATGACCAGCCTCGCGACGAACGGCACGGCGACGAGGCCATCCTCGAGCAGCTTGACCACCGCGCCGAGCGCGGCCGAGAACGCGTCGAAACCGCCGCGAAAGTGCAGGAAAAGAAAGTTACTGCGTCTTCAGCGAACTTACCGAAGATGGACGAATTCATGCTGCTGCCCTCCGTTGCATCACTTGCCTGAGAATCGCGCGGCCCGAGACGACGCCCGCGAGCCGGCCTTGTTCATCATCGGTGACGGGTACGTCGTGTTCCTGATTCAGCGCGATTTCCGTGAGCCGGTGGAGATCGGCGTCGAGCGGCACGGCGGCGACGTCGCGAATCAGCGCTTCGCGGATCGGCCGCTTGCCGCTCTTGTGCAGCGATTGCGGCGTGACCATGCCCTGATAGCGGCCGGCTTCGTCGCACACGTAGCCGCAGTCCACGCCGCTGTCGATGAGATTGTCGAGATAGCGCTCGGACGGCGAGCCGGTATCGCATGCGATCACGCCGCGCTGCACCTTCGTGAGCAAGCTCGACGCTTCGAGGAAGCGCGACACGTCGACGTTGCGGAAGAAGTCGCGCACGTAATCGTCGGCGGGCGACTGGATGAGTTCGGCGGGCGTGCCGACCTGATCAGCCGGCCGTCCTTCACGATACCTATGCGCCCGCCGATCTTGATCGCTTCTTCGATGTCGTGCGAGATGAACACGATGGTGCGCTGCTCTTCCTTCTGCAGGCGCAGCAGTTCGTTCTGCATCTCGAAGCGGATCAGCGGATCGAGCGCGGAGAACGCTTCGTCTATCAGCAGCACGGACGGATTGACCGCGAGCGCACGCGCGAGTCCGATGCGCTGCTGCATGCCGCCGGACAGTTCGCTCGGCAGCAGCTTTTCATACGATGCGAGCCCGACACGCGTAAGCGCCGCGCGTGCCACTTCGTAGCGGTTCGTCTTCTTCTGGCCGGCCACTTCGAGCCCGTAGGCGATGTTGTCGATCACCGTGCGGTTCGGCAGCAGCGCGAACGACTGGAAGACCATCGTCATCTTTTCACGGCGCACGGCGCGCAGTTCCGGCACGGACATCGGCGCGATGTCGCGGCCTTCGAGGATGACCTGCCCAGAGGTCGGCTCGATCAGGCGGTTCAGCAGACGCACGAGCGTCGACTTGCCCGAACCCGACAGCCCCATGATGACGAAGATCTCGCCCGCGTTAACGCCGAGGCTGACGTCGTCGACCGCGACCATGTTGCCGGTCTGCGCAAAGATTTCGTTGCGGCCAAGGCCCAGGCTTTTTTTAACAGTTCATTCGCCTTC
>JAQFVI010000260.1 GCA_029439495.1 Caballeronia sp. BR6202001590007 | reverse complement strand
TCCCAAAAACGGATATCATGAACGTATCGGCCGGTGGCGAAGCTTGCCCGAGAAGGAACACAAATCGGCGAGTTGCAGTAGGCGTCAGTAAATCGCACGCCTCTCGCGGCGAGCCGGTCGAGGTTAGGCGTCTGTACTTGGGGCTGTCCATAGCAGCCCAATGCACTGCGCTTGTGTTCGTCTGACACGATTACCAACAGGTTTTGCGGGCGCATCCGTTCTCTCCTTCGTGGCAAAAGGTTGTCTAGGCAATGAAAGCGCTTTTATTTCGTTCATAAAAAATAATACGAGTAACATCGCTGGCTAATACTAGAACTAGACCTACGATTAAACACGTCAACCAAGGTTTACTACTAAGTTAGCGTGGACAGAGTTGCATGCAGCAAGCACGACAAGCTGTGTCGTCGGGAATTACACAGCGCATCTAAGTACCAGCACGCGTTCGCAAGTACAGCGGTCATGCTTTCGAGCACCTTTTCCGTGTGCGCGTCCCGTCGTCCGACTGCCATTAGTCAACGTCGAATGGCGTCCAGATGTGCAGTTGGAGACTGCCGGGCCCGTGCCGCGTGCCTATACTCAAAGTTGATTCTTAAGGCTGCCACAATGGACGTGAATCTAAGCGAGCAATTATAAGGAAGGCACATGGACTTCGATGCAATCGTACTAGGCGCCGGTATCGTTGGAACGTCGATTGCCGTTCAACTTCAACGTCGTGGCCTCGCCGTCGCTTTGGTCGACCGGAAAGCTCCCGGCAACGAAACATAACTCGGAAATGCTGGAATAATTCAACGTGAAGGCGTCTATCCCTATGCCTTTCCTCGGGACTTCGCGATGATAGCGAGATACGCGAGCAATCGCGCAACCGACGTTCGATACCATGCTTCGGCGATGCCGAAACTGGCCCCTTTCCTCCTCAGCTATTGGAGCAACTCGCGCGCGGACCGCCGCGCGACGATTGCACGCGCATACTCAACACTCATTGAGCATAGCGTCGAGGAACACCGTGAGATGATAGAAGCTGCGGGAGTTCAGTCGCTATTGAGGACTCGCGGCTAGATTAACGCCTTTCGAACTACCAAGGCTTTCGACCAGGCTGCCGCGGAAGCTTCGCGTTGGCGTGATGAATACGGCATCCTCTTCGACGAACTTTCCCATAAAGCTCTGCACGAAGCCGAACCCGCTCTGGGTCCTGCCCTGCGTGCGCTATCCGATATACGTCAGCAGACTCGGTAAGCGACCCATCCGCGCTCGTACTTGCTTACGCAAAGCTGTTTGAAAAACTCGGTGGCACTATCCTCATTGGCGACGCGTCGACGCTTGAAGGTGAGTGGCGGGTTACTACTGAGTCTGGAGTCGTATCAGCGAATCTGGCCGTCTTCGCACTGGGCCTTGGTCGAGTGATTTGACTGCAAGGCTTGGGCTACAGGCTTCCACTTGAGGTCAAACGTGGCTACCACATACACTATGCAACGAGGCCAGGGGCGACGTTGAATCAGCCGGTGCTAAATGCCGAAATCGGTTATGTCACCAACCCGATGGTTCGTGNGCCTTGGCTCGGCCGACGGCCGTGCACACCAGACATGATGCCAATTAGCGACATTTTATCTGCGCCAGCATTGAGATGTCACGTTGCCCCCAGATAATGCCCCCAGGCTCCAGCAACACCACTAATCAACCCCAACCTATGCCATAATAGGAATAGTTCTCATTAACACAACCTCATCCAGCCATTCTGACGCCGGGGAACGCACCACGATGTTGTCCAACGAGACGGTCCTGCATCACGAAGTGGAGACGCTCTACGTCGAGCATCACACCTGGCTGCGAAGCTGGCTGAGACGCAAGCTCGGCTGCGCGCATCGCGCGGGCGACCTCGCGCACGACACGTTTCTGCGGCTGCTCGCGCGCGACGAACCCATCGACGCCCGCGAACCGCGCGCGTTGCTCACGACCGTCGCGCAGCGTGTGCTCTATAACCACTGGCGGCGCGAGCAGATCGAACAGGCATGGCTGGAAGCGCTGGCGCACGCGCCCGAACCGCTCGCGCCCTCGCCCGAGGAACGCGCGTTGATCGTCGAAACGCTCTGTGAGATCGGCTCTCCTCGACGGCCTGCCCGTCGCGGTCAAACGCGCGTTCCTGCTTTCCCAACTCGATGGCGCGAGCCACGCGGAAATCGCCGCCGAACTGAGCATCTCGCTCGCGACGGTCAAGCGCCATCTCGTGCGCGCGGCATCGCAATGTTTCTTCGCGATGCAGGCATGAACGCATCGTCGAGCCGGCCGGAGATTGCGCCCGATGTCGCGCGGCGCGCGGTGCACTGGTGGGTCGAATTGAACCCGGGCCATTCGCGCGATGCCGACCGGCACGCGTTCGAACGCTGGCTCGCCGAGCATCCGGATCACGCGCGGGCGTGGCGGCATATCGAATCGGTGAGTGCGCCGGATCACGCGAACGCGGCACGCGCGGCGCTCACGCAGCGTTCATCGCGAAGCGGCGCGAAACGCTCAAGCTGCTGCTGGCCTTGTTCTTCGCAGGCGGTGGCGCCTATGTCGCGGAACAGCGTCTGCCCTGGCGCGCATGGAATGCGGATTATCGGACCGCCGTGGGCGAACGCCGCACGGTGATGCTTGCCGACGGCACATCGATCGTTCTCGATACGGACAGCACCATCGATATCCGCTACACGTAGAGTCTCAGCGCGTGGTTCGCCTCGTGCAAGGCGCGGTGATGATCACAACGGGCCACGCCGATGCATCGCATCGCCGCTTCTTCGTCGATACGGCGTCGGGCCGTCTCGAAGTGCTCGGCACGCGATTCGCGGTGCGCTAGGATGCGACCGACACGCGGCTGGACGTGTTCGAAGGCGCGGTCCGCATCGAACCTGCCGATGCGCCGGAAAACGCCGTCGTTCTGCAAGCAGGCCAGCGTGCGCGCTTCGACAACCGGCATGTGATGCCGCCCGAAGCATTGCAAACCGACGACGCAAGCTGGACCGAAGGCGTCATCGTCGCGAGTTCGATGCGTCTGGACGCGTTCCTTGCAGAGGTCAGCCGCTATCGGCGCGGCACGATCCGCTGCGATCCGGGCATCGCCGATCTGCGTTTGTCCGGCACCTATCCGCTCGATGACACCGACCGCATTCTGAACGCGCTCGCGAACGCGTTGCCGGTGCGCATCGACTATCGGACGCGCTACTGGGTCACGGTGCAATCCGCGCGTGCCTAAAAATTTTTTGCAGACGAGTGAGCCGTTTTCGAATCTCGCGGGACAAGTCAGATGAGAGCACCTCATTTATCTTCCGCGAGTCATCGAACATGGGATTTTCCAAAGCGCACTTCATGAGCGAAGTACGAAGCAACCAGCGGCTCATCGCTCTCGCCGTCAGCGCGATGATCGCCGCCTCGATTCCGACCGCCAGCGTCTTCGCCGCCGATGCATCGGGCACCACTGCGGCGCGTGGCAGATACGACATTCCAGCCGGGCCGCTCGAAGCGGCATTAAACCGCTTCGGACACGAGTCGGGCATTCTGCTGTGTACCCGAGCGCTCTCGCCGCGAATCGCACCAGCCCCGGCCTACATGGCGAATACGGCGTAAGCGATGCGCTCACGCATCTGCTCGACGGCACCGGTCTCGATGCGCAGGCGCAGGACGACGGCAGCTTCACGCTCGTGCAGGCCGCGACGCCCGCCATGTCCGACGCGACGCTGCCCGCCGTGAAAGTGACATCGGACGCCCTCAAGGCGAGCACCTACCGCGCACCGAAGGAAGCCAACGTCACGCGCTCGGACACGACCGTCCTCGATACGGCGCAGGCCGTGAACGTCGTGCCCGCGCAGGTGATCCGCGATCAGCGTCCCCGCAATCTCGACGATGCGCTCGCCAACGTGAGCGGCATTGTGCAAGGCAACACGCTCGCGGGTACACAGGACACGATGCTCAAGCGAGGCTTCGGCGGCAATCGCGATGGCTCGATCATGAGCAACGGCATGCCGCTCGTGCAGGGCCGCGCATATAATGCCGCCGCCGACAGCGTCGAAGTGCTGAAGGGGCCGACCTCGCTTCTGTAGGACATCATGGATCCGGGCGGCGTGGTCAACGTCGTCACGAAGCAGCCAATGCTCACGCCTTATCACGCGGTATCGCTCTATGGATCGACGTATGGACACGGCCGCAACGGCGCGGGTGGCACGCTCGATGCGACCGGTCCCATCGGCGATTCGGGACTCGCCTATCGGCTGATCGTCGATCAGGTGGATGAGCAGTACTGGCGCAATTTCGGCGAGCATAGCGAAACGCTGGTCGCGCCGTCGCTTGCGTATTACGGACGCGATACGCAGGTCGTGCTATCGTACCAGTATCACAAGTTCCTTTATCCGTTCGATCGCGGCACGGCGCTCGATCCGCGCACCAACGAACCGCTCGCCCTCCCCGCGCGCCAACGCCTCGACGAGCCGTTCAACAACATGACCGGCGAGTCGCATCTGGCGCAGTTGAGCGTCGACCACGAATTCAATGCGGACTGGAAAACGCACTTCGGCTATAGCTACGACCGCGAAACCTACGATGCGAATCAGCTACGCGTGCAGGGCATGAACACGGCGACCGGCACGCTGTCGCGCAGCAACGACGCCACGCACGGCGCGTTGAGCACGGACAGATATGCCATCGCTTATGTCGATGGACACTTCGACGTCGCGGGCTTTCGCAACGACTTGCAGGTGGGCGCGGATACGGAATACCGCCTGATCTATCGCCGCGATCTGCTGCGTCAGGCGACGAAGTACACGTTCAGCTATCTCAATCCCGTGTATGGACGCGAAAGCCCATCGAGCACAGTATCGGCCAGCGACAGCGATCAAACCGACGATCTGCACGACCACTCCTTCTTTCTGCAGGACAGCCTGCATCTGACGGACAAGTGGATTCTGTCGGGCGGCGTGCGCTATCTGTCGTACACGCAGCTCGCGGGCAAGGGACGCCCCTTCGTCGCGAACACGAATATCGACGGCAGCAAGTGGTTGCCGCGTGCGGGCATCGTGTACAAGGCGACGGATACGCTGTCGTTCTACGGCAGCTATTCGCAATCACTCAAGCCGACGTCCACCATCGCGCCGCTAAGCTCGGGCGTCGTCATCGATTCGAACATGCTGCCGGAAGAAGCGACCGCGTACGAAGTCGGCGCGAAAGTCGCGATGCCCAACGGCCTGACCGGCACGCTCGCGCTCTTCAACATCGACAAGAAGAACGTGCTCGTTTCGCAATACAACGATGTGACCAAGCTCACCGACTGGCGCACTTCGGGCCGTGCGCGTTCGCGTGGCGTGGAGCTGGACGTGTCCGGGCAGATCGGCCAGCACTGGAGCGCGATCGCGAGCTATGCCTATCTCGATGCGAAGACGACCGAAGATCCGCTGTATGCCGGATATCGCTTGTGGAACGTGCCGCAGCATACGGCGTTGCGCGCGGCGGTCTATGACTTCGGCACGCTCTTCGGCGGCGGCGATCTGCGTCTGGGCGCGGCGGGCCATTACGTCGGCAAGCGCCCCGGCGATTCGGCCAACAGCTTCGAGTTGCCCGCCTATTTCGTCGCCGATGCCTTCGCCACGTACGAAACGAAGATCGGCAAGTGCAACGTGACGTTCCAGTTGAACGTGAAGAACATGTTCGACAAGACGTATTACCCGTCGAGCGCCAACCGCTATTTTGTTGCGTCGGCGATGCGCGCCAGGTTTCGCTCATCACGACACTGGAGTTTTGACGCATGACGGATCGTATCGTTTCGAAGCGCCGCCGCGCGCTGATGATCGCGCCTGTTGTGTTCGGCCTCGCTTTGCAGGTGAAGGCGCAAGCGCGCGGGATCGTCATGCTCGTGCAGATGAACGGACTGAATATCGACGTGGATCGCGCAGCCGCGGCGCATCTGCAAGCGCATGGGCATGAGGTGCGACTCGTCGATCAATCGACACCGCAGCACGCGATCGGCACGCCGGAACTGGTGATCGTATCGTCCACGGTGTCGTCGAAGGATGTCGCGCCGGGCTGGCGCACGCTGGCCGTGCCGATGCTC
>JAQFVI010000259.1 GCA_029439495.1 Caballeronia sp. BR6202001590007 | reverse complement strand
GAACTCGATATCCTGCGTTCGCGCACGGTCGTCATTCAGGCGATGGATGCGACCGTCGCGCAAGCCGAAGTCACGGTGAAGAATCACGTTCCGCTCGTCGGCGGCTTTCTTTCGACGATCCTGCCGCGCGAACCGAATGGTCTCGTCGATCCGCTGTTCGAAAGCCCGCGCTATGGCTGGGGCGGCGAACATGTCGTGTTCAAGGCATTCGATGTGCCGGACAGCCAGCTCGGCAAGAAGCTCGAACTCGATTTCGTGGGCGACGACAAGTGGATGATCAAGGACACGGAAGGTCGCGAGATCCTGAACGGCATCGTCAGCGTGCCTGCATCGCGCGACGGCTACAAGATCGACGTTGCAGAGATCGTCGCCAATCCGAGTACTGAGTTCACCGTGCGGCGTGTAGCGACGCAAACGCGTCTCGAACAGATTCAAAAGCTCTTTAGCGCGACCGAAACAAAGCGTCAGTCGGGCGTCATGCAGCTTTCGTTCGAAAGCGAGAATCCCGTGTTTGCTGCGCGCTTCGTCAATGCGGTTGCCTCTGCGTATCTCGAATCGAACAACAAGCGTCGCGCGGCGGATTCGGAGCGCAGCCTGTCCTTCCTCAACAAGCAACTGCCCGTCGTGAAGGAGCGCGTGCAGAACGCGGAACAGGCGCTCAACGATTACCGCAACAAGCAGGGCACCATCGACGTGCAAGGCAAAGCCAGGAACCTGCTCGACGAGTCCGCGCTCGTCGAAAAGTCGTGCCTCGAAGCCAAGCTGAATTATCAGGACTTGCTGCAGCGCTGGGGGCAAGGGCAACCGCAACTCGTTGCGGCGGAGAACAAGTTCCGCGCGCTCGATCAGAAGTCGAACGAACTGCAGAAGCGCATCGCCCGTCTGCCGGCGATGCAGCAGGAATACTTGCGTCTCGCACGCGATGTCGAGGTGAACAATCAGCTCTACGTCGGCCTGATGAACAATGCGCAGCAATTGCAGATCGCGCAGGCCGGTGCCGGCGGAAATGCGGCGCTCGTCGACAAGGCGCTGGTGCCGGTGAAGCCGATCCGCCCCAAGCGGTCCATCGTGCTGTTGCTGGGCGCTGCGTTCGGCGTGGTGATTGGCTTCGTAGTGACGCAACTGATTCCGCTGTTGTCGGGACGCATCCGCGATCCGAAGCGCCTCGAATCGATGGCCGGCATTCAAACCCTTGGCGTGCTGCCGATTTCTCCCCAGCAGCTCGAAGCGAGCGGGGCGAAGTCCTCGCGCTTCATGCTCAGTCACGAGCAGTCGGATACGCCGCTCGTCGAAGCGATGGATGCGCTCGCGCATTCGCTCAAGCACAAGCTCGAATCGAAGGACGGTTCCAAGGTCGTGCTCGTGACATCCGTGGTGCCGAGGCAGGGCAAGTCGATGCTGTCGGCCAATCTGGCTTATCTCTATGCGGAGCGTGGCCTCAAGACGCTGATCATCGATGCGGACATGCGGCGCTCGCGCATGCATCGCTATCTGTCGGTCAATCGCGAGGAGGGCCTGTCGAGCGTGCTGCAAGGCAAGCTCGACGCGAGCAAGGCAATCAGCCAGCCCTATGAAAACCTGCACGCGTTGCCCGCCGGCAAGCACGTTCGCCAGGTGCGCAATCTGCTCGGCTTCGAACGCTTGAATGCGCTGATTGCGTCGCTGCGCAACGACTACGACATGATCGTGATCGATTCGCCGCCGGTTCTACCGATGGCCGATGCGGCCGCACTTTCCAAAGTCGCCGATGCGACGATCTTCGTCGCACGTCAAGGCACCGTGAGCTATTCGGAAGTCACCGAATCGGTGTCGCGCCTGAACAAGGTCGGCACCGATGTCGACGGCCTCGTGTTCAATGGGTTCGAAGCTTCGCCGCTGCATACGGCTACTACTCGGACGCATACAAGTATCTCGAAGAGCCGACAGCGAAACTCGAATGAGCATGACGTCATGAACCCATGGCGTCATGCCAGACGATGGTCCCGCTCATGCGAGGCGGGATCGGCCACCACCAGCGAATAAAACGGGCACATCAAGAGGCCCGGATCGGGGAAGCGACCGGTGCGTTTAGCAGGCTGTCGTGGTTCTACGTCATCTTCACGCTATGCGCGCTCGCGGGCTTCCAGCGCGTGTTGCCCGAGCGGCGGCGCACGCTTGGGCGCATGGTGTCGCGCATGACGATCGATAGAACGAGCCTTGTTCTAGGGCTCGGCCTCGCGGCAGCGGTGCTCGCTGCCGGCGCGCTTGCGGGCGCGACGGAAGGCTTTGCGTTGCTCAAAGGCGTGAATCGCTTTGCGTTGCGCAACGATAGTGCAGGCGCCGGGCCCTTGTTCAATCTCTTCCTCAACAATCAACTGTTCGTCGCCGTGTTGCTGGGCACGTTGTGCACGGCATCGAGCGGATGGGTGCGCTCGCTTGCGTTTGCGATGAGCGTCGCGGATATCGGTCTCGAAGTGCTGCACGGCGAGCAATTCATGTCGGTGCTGGGACTTTGTCTTTCGATGCTGTCTCCGTTCATCGCGGTGCATGCGCTGAACGGCAAACCGGTTGTCAAGTATCTCGGTATCGGTGCGTTGTTCGCGCTCTTGCTTGGCAGCGTGTCGGTCTTCTACGCGTACAAGGGGCAGGGCCTCGACATGTCCGACACGGTGCTGTCGCGAGTGCTCTTGCAAAGCCAGGTCTGGTACGTCATGGACGGCGATGCATCGCTGTTCGGCGCGCCGGCCGGCGGTTCCGCAGCATTCGGCCGCGTGCTCGCTTCGCTTGCGTCTCCCAACGCACCGAGCTTCTTCGACGAC
The DNA here is from genome assembly GCA_029439495.1 of Caballeronia sp. BR6202001590007. Taxonomy (GTDB): domain Bacteria; phylum Pseudomonadota; class Gammaproteobacteria; order Burkholderiales; family Burkholderiaceae; genus Caballeronia. The sequence goes on along the minus strand of JAQFVI010000259.1, from coordinate 3,271 downwards.
GGCGTCGTCAGCGGCCTGCGCGACGTAATGCTGGCCTATGGAACGCCCGAGATCCTGCGCGCTTACATACACAACGACGTGACCTTCACGATGGGTCAGATGGCCGTGCCCGTCTACTGGTTCGGCTTTGCGGGCGCCGCGGTGTTCATCGCCTTCACGGGGCTCGTCTACGGCGCGCTGGCGGCCCTTCAGATCGTCGTCGCGATGCATGGCGGCATCGTGCTTCTGTGGCTGACGACCAAGGTGGTATCTTACGCTTCATTCGGCTTGCAGCAAGGCGAGTACTGGAACATCTTCGGCATTCGCACGCTGGCCTATGCGGCGATCGCGTGCGCATGGTGGTACTGCATCGATGCACGCCGTGGCACCGTCGAGCCGCCCGCGCGGCAACGCAGATGGAGCTGACGTGAACTCATTTCTTCAGCTACTGCTGTCTTCCCCTTTTCGGGCGTAGTCACCGAGAAGGTGGTCGGTGCGCTCGTGGCGATCGCCAGCAATTAATTGTTCGCCAACATCTACGGCGTGCGCCTCTTCGGTGAATTGCAGTTTGCGCTGTCGCTCGCGTATGTGGTCGGCAGTATCGCGCTCATCTTCGGCTCGCCCGTGATCGCGCCGATCCTCGGCAAGCATCGCCCTCGGCGTCTATGCGGCGGCGGCCTCGCTCGTCGAACAATGGAATTCGGTCGGCACGACGCTCGCGCTCGCGCCGAGTATGGTCTGTGCGGCGCGCAATGAAGAACAGCTTCGCGCGCGGGCGCTAAAGCTGGCGTTCTATCTGGCGGCGGTCGGTGTCGTTGCATGGGTGGCGAGCATCTTCGTCGGCGAGCACGCTTTTCTGCTGATCTATGGTCCGCAGTTCATCCAAGGCGTGCCCGTGATGATCTACGCGACGCTCTGCGCCGTCGCGACCTTCGCCGATGCGGGACTGAGCACCTGGCTCATCGCCGCGCGGCGTTACCGTGGCGGCCATCGCCGCCGCGCCATTTCTGATGCCCCGGCATCTGATGATGTATTCGCCCGCGACGGGCACGGCCGTGGCGCTCGTGCTGTTCTGGGCGGTAACGTTCGGCTTTTCACTGCATCATCGGGAGCGCGCATGAAGATCACGCTATGCGCGAATCGATTTCCGCCGAACATGGTCGGCGGTGCGGAAGTCATGGTTCACGTGCTCGCCGTCGAGTTGAAGCGACGAGGCCACGAGGTCTCGATCTTGACCTTGTCGAACAGGCGACGCGCTCGCAAGCGCATGCGCGACGGACTCGACGTACACGAGTTGCCGAACCTGAATCTGTACGACCAGTTCAGGAATGAAGAACGCGGGCGCTTGCGGAAAATGTTGTTCGGCGTAGTCGACATCTTCAATCCGTTGATGTTCGCGAAGACGTGGCGACGACTGGGAGCGCTCGCACCCGACGTGCTGTGCACGAATAACTTGAAGGGCATCGGTCCGGCCTCATGGGTTGCCGCCAAATTGCGCGGTATTCCCGTCGTGCATGTGAATCACGATTATTGGCTGCTTTGCCTGTGCTCGACGATGTTTGCAAGCGATCACGCGTATGCCACGCCGGCGGACAATGCCACAGCGTCGCGCGTCCCAAGGCGTGGCTGTCGCGCTTCGTCGATCGCGCGGTGAGTGTGAGCCGTTTCGTCGAAGCGCGTCATCGCGAAGCGGGATTCTTCGCGCACCGCGAGTCCGTGGTGATTTACAACGCGCCGGCCTTGATGCGCGAACTGCGTCCGGTGCCCGCCCTGACGCACATGACGCGCAGGCCGTTCAAGGTCGGCTTCATCGGCCGCACCGATGTGACCAAGGGCATCGAGCATTTCTTTGCGGGCATCGCGGCGGCCGACATTCTCGACATGGAAGTGCATATCGCCGGAAGGGACAACGAAAAGCGCATCCCCGGCCTCATTGCACGCTATCCGCAACTGAAGGTGACGTATCACGGCTTCATGGAACGTGAGGCGTTCTACGAACTCGTCGATCTCGTCGTGGTGACGTCGATGTGGGATGAGCCTTTCTGCATCGTCGCGATCGAACCATGGGAGCTCTTCAAGCCTTCCGTGTCGTTCGCAGCCGGCGGCTTGCCGGAGGTGTTCGAGCATCTGCCGGAACTCGTCGTGCCGCGCGGCGACATCGAGGCGCTCGGTGCGTCGATCGCGCGTCTCGCGAACGATGCCGCGTTCTATGCGGACGTCGCGTTGCGCTGTCATCGCGAGCGTAGCCGTTTCATGCCGCGCGCTCAGGCCGATGCCTACGAACGCGTACTGATTTCAGCAGCAAGAAGAGATAAGCCGATCAAGACGCAACAACAGGGTGCCACATGAAAACAAAACGCGTGTTGATGGTGATGACGCGGGATATCCCCGCGTCGGCGACGAACGGCCGGGAACGTACCCTTCGATTCATTCAGGAGGCGATCGGCAGTGACATCGAGCTTCAGGAGGTGAAGATCCACTCGGTGTTCGAAACGCCGGGCGTGTTGCCGAAGCTCAGTGCGATGGCGCGCCTCGCACGTGGCGTCATGACGGGCGCGCCGTGCGCGCTGCAGGTGGCCATGTTTTCGGGGCGTCATCATGCGCTGGCGCAGGCGATCAAGACCTTCGGTCCGGATGTCATCTATGTCGATGGCATTCGGTTCGTCGATCAGTTACCGGTGATCGAACGTCTTGTGCAAGGACGCCCGGTCATCGTCGACTTCGACGATCTGATGTCGCGGTGCGCGACCGCCTTGCGCGGCGTGAGCCTGCCGCTGTCGGCCGGCTATCTCACCAAGTCCGTGCCTCGGCCGATCATGCGGCTCGTCAATTCGCGCGGATTGCGCGACGCGATGCTGCGCTATGAAGCGTTCTGCCTTACGCGTCAGGAGTGCGACGCGGTCGATTTCGCGCATGCGGTGATGCTACTAGTATCGACGACGGATGCGGCCGCGCTATCCAGCCGGCTCGACGCGCGCGCCAATCGCAAGGTGCATGTGATCGCGCCGCCCGTTGCGACGGTGCGCGGCTTGATGCGTCCGTTGCATCCTTTGCGCTTCGTGTTCATCGGCTGGATCAACCAGTTGCAAAATCGCCTGTCGATCGAGTATCTACGCGATCTGTGGCGGCGCGTCGCGCCGAACGTGGAACTGGTGATCTATGGTTGCATGGTGCGTCAGTACGATCCGCTGCCCAACGTGCGCTTTGCGGGCTTGGCGCCGACGCAGGCGGATGTCTATACCGAGCATTCGGTCGCGCTGTGCCCGGCCTTTCTCGCGGGCGGCATCAAGTC
>JAQFVI010000258.1 GCA_029439495.1 Caballeronia sp. BR6202001590007 | reverse complement strand
GTACCGTCGACGCATCCCGGCCTTATACCCAGCTCTTCGCGCATCGAGAACTCCTCACCGAACGCGCGATTCAGTCCATGCGCACGTTCTATCGAAGCCTCGACGATCTCGAAACAGCCGGCTTCATCGCACGGCCGCCGCAGACGCGTTATGGCTCCGCTGGCTTGTTCGGACGCGCCTATCTCCATCTGACTACCCAGGCGGCACCGTGCTGGGTTTAGTCGAAACCGACGTGGTGGATATCGGCGACTCTGCACGGCCATCCATTACCGAGAACGCAGATCCGTCTTTTTTGGCCACGCCGTGTGACACCGTGGCAGACGGCACTATATGCACTATATATAAGGATATCTAGGATCTAAACCCTCAACATCAAAAAAGACAACCAGGGCGCTTGCCGTCGGATCTCGAACGCCTTCGCAACTTAGGATTTCGTGATTTTTTGATTTTCAAACTCATGCGCGAAGCTTGCGAACACGCCAAGCGACTCTCCGATGTTGTCGACGCATCTTGGGAACATCTGCGCCACACAAGCCATCCAATCAGCTATCTGCGGGCGCTGTTGCGCAAGCCCGTCGATTTCGCCTATCGCGCAAGAACGCAACGCGCAAGCGAGCAGGCCGCTACCGACCAGCGAAGGAAGCACGATTCGATCGAGCGCATGCGCCCCGAACTCGCGGGTAAAAGCTTTGTCAACCAGGATGGCACGCACGAATATTCGATTACCGCGGACGGCGCATCTGTCGAAGTTCGACAGCATGACGAACCGCAGCCGCGGACGCACGCGGGCGATTGGATTACGGGCTTCGTGGCGGCATTGCGAGCCGGGCACATCATCCCCACGCGAGATGCACAGCATGGAAGGGCAACTCGAGCGGATCTCCACAAACGTCCAAGTACACCGACTCGCAACTTCAGCGAACTGAGGCAATTGCTCAGACAAAGTAATTTTGCAGCGATAAGACTGCCGACGTGATGACGCGATGACCCACAGCTCACCATAAAACCACAAGACAAACCCTTCGGCTAACACACCAAAAAAAGCTGCTGCGTCACAACAAACGTTGATACAATATAAGGTTGTGCCCAAGGGCGATTGAAAATTACAAATTGCTGCCCATATGCGATTTGTGTACTTTGCTCGATGCGATTCTCAGCTAGCCGTCCGTACTCGAATCATTCGCGAACACGTCGCGAAAGTGTCTTCGATATCTTGCGGGCAATAACGCTCGCTTCCGGGGACCTGTCATCGCCGAGCAAAATTGTCGAGGAGAAAGTATGGCAAGTTTTGATCGGGAAGAATCGGATCTGGAAATCGTCGTGCCGCGCAAAACCGCCGGCCGACGCGCAAGCAAGGGAAAGGGCCAGACCGGCATTATCGCGCCCGATGCCACGTTGACCGCGGAGCAAAATGAAAAACGCCAGCGCCAGATGCGCGTGCTCATTCAGTTGGGCAAGGAGCGTGGTTATCTCACGCACGCCGAAATCAACGACCATTTGCCCGACAACTTCGCGGAAATGGCCGCGATGGAAACCGTCATTAGCACGTTCAACGACATGGGCGTGGCGGTCTACGAGCAGACGCCGGACGCTGAAACGTTGCTGCTGAGCGAAAACTCGCCGAGCGTCGTCACCGACGAGCAATCGGACGAGGAAGCGGAAAACGCGCTGTCCACCGTCGATTCCGAATTCGGCCGCACGACCGATCCGGTTCGCATGTACATGCGCGAGATGGGCGCGACCAAGCTGCTGACGCGCGCGGGCGAAATCGCGATCGCGAAGCGTATCGAAGACGGCCTGCACGAGATGATTCAGGCCATCGCAGCGTGCCCGTCGACAGTGTCGACCATTTTCGCGGATGCCGCGCAAGTCGAGTCGGGCGAACTGAAAATCGACGAACTCGTCGACGGACTGAAGGAAGAGGACGAGGTCGAGGAAGAACTATCGGCGTCGGATATCGATACGGAATCCGAAGAGTCCGACGGCGAAGACGATCTCGAAGGCGGCGATTCCGCTGCATCGAATGAAGCGCGTCTGAAGCAACTGAAGGCCGACTGCCTCAAGATTTTTGCCCGCGTGAGCGAACTCGCTGAGCAAGCCGCTCATCCGAAGGGTTCGGGCGCTGTCGCCGCGAAGGCCGTCGAGAAGGCGCGTGCCGAGATCCAGCGTGAGCTCGGTTCGATTCGCTTCACGGCCAAGACCATCGATCGCCTGTGCGCAGACGTGCAGCAGCAGGTCGCGCAAGTGCGCGATATCGAGCGCCGCGTCCTGCAAATCGCGGTCGATCGTTGCGGCATGCCGCGCGACAAGTTCGTCGAATCCTTCGTCAGTCACGAAACCGATCTCGAATGGACGACGCGCGCCGCCGCCACGTCAAAGGCTTTCGGCGCGTCGCTCGAGCGCAGCCTACCGGCCATCCAGGCCGAGCAGCAAAAGCTCATCGATATCGAAGCCGTCGTCGCGATGCCGCTCAAGCAGTTGAAGCAGATCAACCGTCAGATGACGGCGGCGGAGCTGAAGATGCGTCAGGCCAAGCGCGAAATGATCGAAGCGAACCTGCGTCTGGTTATCTCGATCGCGAAGAAGTACGTCAATCGCGGCATGCAGTTCCTCGACCTGATCCAGGAAGGCAACATCGGTCTGATGAAGGCCGTGGACAAGTTCGAATATCGCCGCGGCTGGAAGTTTTCGACGTACGCGACGTGGTGGGTTCGTCAGGCCGTGACGCGCTCGCTCGCCGATCAGGCGCGCACGATTCGCGTGCCGGTTCACATGATCGAAACGATCAACAAGCTGAACCGCATTTCGCGCGAGATATTGCAGCAGACCGGTCAGGAAGCGCATCCGTCGGTGCTGGCCGAGCGCATGGAAATGCCGGAAAAGAAGATCCGCGGCATTCTCAAGATCGCGAAGCAGCCCGTGTCGCTCGAAACGCCGGTCGGTGAAGATGCCGACGCGACGCTCGGCGACATGGTCGAAGACCAGGGCGCGACGTCGCCGGCCGAAGCGACAGTGCACGCGAACATGCGCGCCGCCATCAACGATGCGCTCAACGCGTTGTCGCCGCGCGAAGCGAAGGTGCTGCGTATGCGTTTCGGTATCGACACGGCGTCGGACTACACGCTCGAAGAGTTGGGCAAGCAGTTCGATGTCACGCGTGAGCGTATTCGCCAGATCGAAAGCAAGGCGATGCGCAAGCTGATGCATCCGAGCCGCGCGGACAAGCTGCGTCTGTTCCTCGATCGCTGATCGTTTTAGCCGATCGTCGAAACCGGAAACCGGCATCGATAAGCGCGCCGTTCGAAAGGGGGCGCGCTTTTTTATCCGTGCGCGGTGCCTTTTTGAAGATTCGGTGCGTTCAGCGACGAGCACGCTTGCAGCGCGACGATCGCCTTGTGTGCGAGTGCGAGTGTTTCCTCGCATGCGCGCACATCGGAGAAGATTGCGCAGCCACCGCCCGCATCGATCTTCGATACGGCGTTTCGCACGCGCGAGCGCGGATTGCGGCGAACCGGAATTCTTGATCATCGAAGCCAGATCGAAGGCGCTGCCGGCATCGGTCTACATAGCCGGGGCAGGGCGTTTCACCATAGGCCGTCACGCAGACGAGCGCGCCGCGCGGGAAAAGGGAAAAGGGAGCGAAAGTGTTTATGCGCATCACCACGTCGGAATATGCGCGATCGCTATGGTTGTTGGGAGCATCGCCGGGCCGTTTGCGCTGCGTGCGAAAGTCGCGCGTCAGCGGACATTGTGAACCGGATGTGCGAGGCGCGTGGTGCTCGACGGTTCGATCGGTGATAGCAAGGGCCTGTCCGCAAGTGCCACGTTCCCGACACCATCCCATCCGAAATCAAAAGCTTCCTCCACGCGGAATCGAGCATCGCCGACAGCAAGTCGAAGTAACTCCATCCGACGGCACGGGTGGCGATCGCCGAGAGACTGTCCTGGTCTTCGCGGCCCGGTCGACCCGCGCCGGTCATGTTCAGTTTTATGGTAGCATCGAATATCTGAAAGACGAAAGACGCCTTGGTCCTCTGGTCCTGAAAGACGCCTTGGTCATTCGCATGGCAGTCGATGCGAATGGAAGCGATGGCACCAATCTTTCAGAACGTCTCGGCGCATGCCTCGACCAACTCGGGCTTCGGCTATCTCCGCAGGTCCGAGCGCAGCACTGTTGCGGGTAACCGCTACTGCGCCGTTGTAAGGCGCGATCCCGTCGACGTGATTGAAGTGGCGTACCCGGGCGGCAACACCATGGGCGAATGCAACATCTGCGGCGCGTCTTGCGAAGCGGGTCGCGCCAGAACCGTGACAGTCAATTCTTCGCTCGACAAGGACAAGTACTGTTCGACGATGGCCTGCGAGCCGAAGAGGCCGCGCTCGAACAAATCATCGATCGCAGCTTTGAAGGCGCTGTAGTTCTCGACGAGACTCACTCCCTGGCTGCCGCGGTCACGGACAGGCTTGACCACGAGCGGAAAATCGAAGCCTGACGCGCGTAGTTTCGCGTCGCTTGATTCAGAAGCGGCAAGGACGCAGCCGAGTCGCTTCTGCGCGACGAGAATGGACGGAGCAACGGGCAATCCTTGCTCGCGAAAAAACGCGTTCGTCGCAAACTTATCGTCGATGTCCTGCTGCGCCTGCGGGGGCTGACCAACGGTTCAGATCTGCGTCAGTCTGGATTCGAGCGGATGTCCCGAGAACAGCACCGTATTCGCCCAAATGACCGTCGCTCCCAGGCGCATCGCCTGGTCGATTCCCTCGTCGGTGTCCGGGAACACCCAGTCGAAGTTCCGAGCCGGGTCGGGTTCCGCGACCGGCGTGACGACGTCGACACCGTTCGCCCGAAGGCAGAACGCGATGTCGGCGCCGCTGTCGGAATAGCCTCCGGGCTTTGGGTCCTTTCTCTCTCACCCCGTCGATCACGGGCGGCGCGACTCGTTGATATAGAACGGCCACGCGGCGTGGACTGTCGTTTTCGATATGCCTGATTTGCATGGAAATGGGGCGGGTAATCAAGCGCGGCTGCCCGAAGCCGCCTTTATAAGCAAGTACGCTTACTGACCTGCTCGAGCAGCAATCGATACACCTTCGACGCCATGCCGCGCAACGGCATCTGCAACGAAGCCGCTTCGAACCATTTCGGAAACGAAATCGGCAGGCCAGGTCGTCGTCTCCGCACCGCGGGACTTCGCGATGCCCATGGCCTGTCGAATGACTATGAAGTTGCCGTCGAGAAGCCGCAAGCCGCCGATCCTGGCCGCATCCGCCACCAGTTGCTGGGTCACGCCTGCCGCGACGTCGAGATTGTTCCGAAAGAACGTGTTCACCACTTCCGGCGAGGTCGAGCCTCGCACGATCTCGGCGTGCCGCAACTCCCGGGTGAGGAACAAGTCGTAAGCGCTGCCGGTGCCGACTGCAACGCGTATCCCGAGCTTATTCACGTCGGCATGAGTCTGGACGGGTGACTCGAACGTACGAGATAGCTTCCTTCGATGAGCACATAAGGCTCGGTGAAGGCAATCTCCTTGCCTCGCACCGGGTCGATGGCGAAGAAGCCGACGTCGACTTCGCCCACCTCGATGCCCGCCACCGCTTTGCCTGCAGCCTCATAGGGAACTAACTGAAGCGGAACGTCAAGCCGGCGGGCCAACTCGGTCGCAAGGTCGACCGAAATGCCCTGAGCCTCACCGCCCTGTGCCCGAGTGGCCAGCACCGGATTGCCGAAATTGATGGATGCTCGCATGGACCCCGACGGCGCGAACGCCTCGCACAAGGCGCTTTCGATCTGACTCATTCGGAAGCAGCCGAGGAGGGCACGAGGACGAAGCCCTCCATCAGACGGCGCGCACTTCAGCTCATGATGGCCTTCGTGACGGTCCAGGTCCCATCTTTTTCCTCGGCTTCGGCTCCGACCTGCAGGCTGCCCGACGGATGTCCGAAGCGAACCGAACCGATTGCGGCACGAGCCTGTTCACCAGGGTTCCGGGGATCGTAGCTGCGTATTTCGGCGAACGTGACCGCCGAT
>JAQFVI010000257.1 GCA_029439495.1 Caballeronia sp. BR6202001590007 | reverse complement strand
CGCGGCGGCTTCCGCGCCCGGTTTCAGGCGATCGACGAGGTAGTAGTCGAGCACCTTGCGCGCGGTCGGACCGGCCGATTCCGCGCCCCAGCCGCCGTTTTCGACGATCAGCGCAAGCGCGATCTGCGGATGATCCGCCGGCGCGAACGCGATGAACAGCGCGTGATCGCGCAGGCGCTCCGCCGTGCCGCCGTGACCGCGATAGTTCGCGCCCTGCAGCGAGTAGACCTGCGCCGTGCCCGTCTTGCCCGCCGACACGTACTGCGCGCCCCCGAACACCTTCGCCGCCGTGCCGTTCGTGATGACCTGTTTCATCGCGCGCTTGATGACGTTGATGTCCGCCTGCTTCACCGGAATCTTGTTGCTCGGATCGCGCACGACCGCGCGCATGTCCTTCGAGATCGGATTCTCGATGTTGCGCACGAGGTGCGGTTTCATCACGAGGCCGTTGTTGGCGAGCGTCGCCGTGGCGTGCGCGAGTTGCAGGATCGTGAAGGAGTTATAGCCCTGCCCGATGCCGAGGCTGATGGTTTCGCCCTCGTACCAGCGCTGCTGTTCCGGCTTGCGATACGCCTTGCGCTTCCATTCCATCGACGGCAGGATGCCGCGCGCCTCACCCGCGATATCGATGCCGGTGATCTGCCCGAAACTCCACGGCTTCATGAAACCGGCCATCGCGTTCACGCCGAGATCGCGCGCGAGCATGTAGAAATAGGTGTCGTTGGACACGACGATCGCGCGGTTCATGTCGACCCAGCCCTGACCCGAGCGCACGTCGTTGCGGAAGGTGTGGCCGCCAAAGGTGAAATAGCCCGGATCCTGAAAGCCCCAGCCGGGCGTGCGCTTGTGGAGCGTGAGCGCGGCGAGCGCCATGAACGGCTTGTAGGTCGAGCCGGGCGGATAGGTGCCGTGCAGCGGGCGATTGAGGAGCGGATGATCCGGCGAATTGTTGAGTGCGTCCCAGGTCTGCTGGTCGATGCCGTCGACGAACGAGTTTGGATCGAAACTCGGCGCCGACACGAACGCGAGCACGTCGCCGGTCGACGGCTCGATTGCGACGAGCGCGCCGCGCTTGCCCGCGAACGCCTGTTCTGCGACCTGCTGCAGGCCGATATCGAGCGACAACTGAAGATTGTTGCCCGGCGTCGCCTGCGTGCGCGACATCGTGCGCACCGGCCGCCCGCCCGCCGTCACCTCGACTTCCTCGAAGCCGGTCAGCCCGTGAAGCTCGGTTTCGTAGCTCTGCTCGACGCCGATCTTGCCGACGTAGTCCGTGCCCTTGTAGTCGTTCGCGTCCAGGCGCGAATCGTAGTGATCGGAGTTTTCGTCGTTGGCGTCGCTCGCGTCGTCGATGCGTTCCTGATCGCGCTGCGAAATGCGGCCGATATAGCCGATCACATGCGCAGCCGTGGTGCCGAGTGGATATTGCCGGAACAGCCGCGCGCGCACTTCGACGCCGGGGAAGCGGAAGCGCTGCGTGGTGAACTTGGCGACTTCTTCGTCGGTGAGGCGCGTGCGGATCGGCAGGCTCTCGAAATTCTTCGAGTCTTCGAGCAGCTTTTTGAAGCGCCGGCGATCGCGCTGATCGATCGGAATGACCTGCGACAGTTCGTCGATGGTTTCGTCGAGCGTGCCGTTGATCTTGGAGCGGGTGATCTCGAGCGTGTAGGCGGAGTAGTTCTTCGCCAGCACGACGCCGTTGCGATCGGTGATGATGCCACGATTGGGCACGATCGGCGCGACGGAGATGCGATTTTCGTTGGCCTGCAGCGAATACTTGCTGAAGTGCCAGACCTGCAGATACAGAAAGCGCAGCCCGATCAGCCCGAAACAGACGAACGCGAACAGTCCTGCCGCCGCCACACGGAGGCGAAACTTCGACAACTGTTGCTTGGTGTTCTTTATTTCGGTCATGCAGCTTTCGCAATCGCTTTCACGATGTCATGCGAAGTTGGCGATTCAAGTGTAGTCCGCGCCCCGGCGGCTGCCGGACGGCGCGATGTCGGCGCTTAGATCGGGCGCGTGTCGTCAGGATCGGCGGCGCGGCGCTGCGGGATCAGAAGCAGGAAGCTCGCGATCGGCCACAGCGCGGCTTCGACGAAACCATTGGTGAGATAATTCCAGCCGGGAAACGCAGCCGCCGTCACCAGCCGGATGACGAAAGGCACCAGTTGCGCGCCTACCAGAAGCGGCGCGACCGCGAAAATCTGCACCGGCAGCGACATCCACAACACGCGCCGGTGAATGGTGATCGCGCCGTAGGACAGCAGCGTGTATGCAAGCGCGTGCTCGCCAAGCAAGTTCGCATTGTGCACGTCCATCAGCAGGCCGAGCAGAAACGCGATGCCCATGCCGACCTTGCGTGGCTGATGCACGTTCCAGAACAGCAGCACGAGCGCGACGAAATCCGGGATGAACAGGATGCGGCCCCACGGCATCAGATTCACCAGAAACGCGGCCGCAAGACTGAAGGCGATGAAGTACGGATTGACCGGTTGGAGGATGTATTGCGGGCGGTTCATCGCGCGGCTCCCTGCGACGAAGCGGGCTTCGGCACATGCGCCTTGCGCGAATGTTTGACGGCCGGCGCGGAAGCCGGCTTGGCAGCGACGGCCTTGTCGGCCGGTGCCGCGGCTGCGGGTGCCACCGAGTATGTCGCAGGCGCGCCGGACGCCGGCGCCGCTTTCGCCGGTGCCTTCTTCTTGCCCTTGTTGTCTTTCGCTTCCTTCGCGGCAGCGGCGGCTTCGACTTCGATCGGATTGGGCGGCACGTTCTGGTTGTAGTGCAGCACGAGCAACTGGCGCGCGCCGCGCACCGCGGCGATCGGCACGCAGACGACGCGCGCGAAGGCGGTATCGGCCTGCTTGTCGACGCGCAGCACCTTCGCGACCGGCAGCCCCGGCGGATAGATGCCGTCGAGACCGCTCGTCACGAGTTCGTCGCCGGTCTGCACGTCGGCGCTGATCGGCACGAAGCGCAGATCGAGCGTGTCGCCCTTCGGTGTGCCGTAGATGACGCTGCGCAGGCCGGTGCGCGCGATCTGCACCGGCACTGCCTGATCCTTGTCCGTGAGCAGCGTGACTTCCGACTGAAGCGGAAACACGCGCGTGATCTGCCCGATGACGCCGTCTTCGGTGACGACCGGCGCGCCATCGACGATGTTTTGCTGCGAACCCTTGCCGATGACGACTTTCTGCGTGAACGAATCGCGCGTGTCGTACTGGATTTCGGCGGGCGTTTCGTCGGTGGTCGCGCGCGATTGCAGATTCAACAGCGCGCGCAGATGCGAATTCTCGACCGCGAGCTGGGCAGCGTCGTTCGCCTTGACCGACAATTCCAGATTCTTTTCCTTGAGCTTGCTGTTTTCGCTGCGCAGCGTGGCGCTTGTCACGGCGAGATCCGCAGCGCCCATGAAGATGTCGCGCGGCACCAGCGCGGCGCGCTGCAGCGGGTACAGTCCCGCGCCGAGAATGCCGCGCACGATTTCGAGCGTGTTGAACCGCGCATCCGAAATGAGCAGTGCGATCGCGAGCACGACGAAAAAGATCAGGCGCGCGAGTGCGGACGGGCCTTGCTTGAAGAGGGGCGGCGGACTGTATTCCATGGTCGGCGCCGAGGGCGTGAACGGATGGATCGATTGCTTGCAGATGGTTCCGCGCGTCGCGTTACGCGATCACTTTCGGATGCGAGTGCGCGCTGAGTCGAGGATCGATGCCCGGACGCCGAAAGCGGGATCATCACTCGTAGGAGAAGATGCTGCCAAGCTTGTCCATGCGCTCGAGCGCCATGCCCGATCCGCGCACGACGCAGGTCAGCGGATCTTCGGCGACGAGCACCGGCAGGCCGGTTTCTTCCGCGAGCAGGCGGTCGAAGTCGCGCAGCAGCGCACCGCCGCCCGTCAGCATCATGCCGCGCTCGGCGATGTCCGCGCCGAGTTCCGGCGGCGTCTGTTCGAGCGCGATCTTCACGGACGAGACGATCTGGTTCAGCGGGTCGGTCAGCGCTTCGAGGATTTCGTTGCTCGAAATGGTGAAGCTGCGCGGAATGCCTTCCGACAGGTTGCGGCCCTTGACTTCCATCTCCTTGACTCCGGAGCCGGGGAAGGCCGAACCGATTTCCTTCTTGATGGCTTCGGCGGTTTGTTCGCCGATCAGCATGCCGTAGTTGCGGCGGATGTAGTTGACGATGGCTTCGTCGAACTTGTCGCCCCCGACGCGCACCGAGCCCTTGTACACGATCCCGCCGAGCGAGATGACGCCGACTTCCGTCGTGCCGCCGCCGATGTCGACGACCATGGAGCCGGTGGCTTCCGACACCGGCAGGCCAGCGCCGATCGAGGCGGCCATGGGTTCTTCGATGAGATACACCTGCGATGCGCCCGCGCCGTGCGCCGCTTCCTTGATGGCGCGGCGCTCGACCTGCGTGGAACCGCACGGCACGCAAATGATGATGCGCGGCGACGGCGAGAACATGCGGGATTCGTGAGCGGTCTTGATGAACTGCTTGATCATCTGTTCGGTGACGGTGAAGTCGGCGATCACGCCGTCCTTCATCGGGCGGATGGCCTCGATGTTGCCCGGCACTTTGCCGAGCATCTGTTTGGCTTCCTTGCCGACCGCCTGAATGGTCTTCTTGCCATTCGGGCCGCTTTCTTGACGGATCGAAACGACCGACGGTTCGTCGAGAACGATGCCTTTGCCGCGCATGTAGATCAGCGTGTTGGCAGTGCCGAGGTCAATCGCCAGGTCGTTGGAAAAATAGCTGCGCAAAAAGCCAAACATTCAAAAATCCTGTCTCGCTGAGTAGCCGTGCCTCGATTCGGAGCGCCGGGGACGGCAGCGGAAAAATAACGGTTCACCGGGATGGCGCAAGTACGCCGTGAAGAGCCAAACCGGGAAGAAATCTATCGCAGAAGGGAACGTACTGCGCTAACGTTTCTCGCAGAGCGATGGTTCGGGGAGAAAGCTGCCGACAGGTCGTTCCCGGGGTGAGTCGAATGTGTAATGATACCTTATAATTTGGAGTATCTATAGGAAAGGGATGGCAGTTTTTGCCATTCCCAACCCAGTCTTGACGGCTTCTCGCCTGAATCGTAACCGGCTGTCATAAAAGCGCTTTTTACGATTCGGAGTTGTCCACGTTTTCTCCGGTGAACCCATGTCTTTGACCCTAACCGACGTAAAACGCATTGCGCATCTCGCGAGGCTCGAATTGCCCGATCACGAAGCCGAACCCACGCTTGCGCGCCTAAACGATTTCTTCGGTTTGGTGGAGCAGATGCAGGCCGTCGATACGATCGGCATCGAGCCGCTTGCCCATCCGATCGAGCAGATCGAGGAAGTCGCGCTGCGTCTGCGCAACGACGCTATCTCAGAGCGCGTCGATCGCGAAGAGTTCCAGCGTTCGGCGCCTTCCGTGCAGGACGGGCTCTATCTCGTGCCGAAGGTTATCGAATAAACGTCGAACCGCGCTCATCAGGGATTTGAAATGCATCAAAAAAGCTTGACCGAACTGCGCGCCGCGCTCGATTCGAAGGCCATCTCCGCGGTCGAACTGGCGCAGACGTATCTGCAACGCATCGAGGCCGCGAAGGACCTGAACGCGTTCATCGGCGTGGACGCCGCGCTCACGCTTGAACAGGCGAAGGTCGCCGACGCGCTCATCGCGCAGGGCCGCGCAGGCGCGCTGACGGGCCTGCCGATCGCGCACAAGGACGTGTTCGTCACGCGCGGCTGGGCATCCACGGCCGGATCCCACATGCTCGAAAACTACGCGAGCCCGTTCGATGCCACCGTCGTCGACCGTCTCGCGCAGGCGGGCATGGTCACGCTCGGCAAGACCAACATGGACGAGTTCGCGATGGGCTCGTCCAACGAGAACTCCTACTTCGGCGCAGTCAAGAATCCGTGGGATCCGAAGGCGGTGCCCGGCGGATCGTCGGGTGGCTCGGCGGCTGCCGTGGCCGCGCGCCTCGCGCCCGCCGCG
>JAQFVI010000256.1 GCA_029439495.1 Caballeronia sp. BR6202001590007 | reverse complement strand
GAGCGATGCGTGTCGCGGGCTGCATGAGAGATCGGGGAGAAACATGAAACCTGTCGTCTTCGGAGGACGTTTCGGATGGCTGCATGCTGGTGCGAGCACGAGCGCGCGCGGCGTCGTGTTGTGCAACACCTTCGGGCCGAATGCGACGCGTTCGACGCAGCCCTTCTCGAGCATCTACGATCCGGTCGCGACCGAAGACACCGCTTGTGCGGCACGCTGGCTGTCGGCTCAGGGCTACAAGACGATCTTCACGTTCGGCATCTGTTCGGGCGCCTATCACGCATTGAAGGTAGGCATGATCGAAGCGTCGATCACGGGCGTCTTCGCGGTCAATCTGCCGACTTTCAAGCGGCCGGAGACGCGCACCTCGGATGCGCCGCGCAAGGCGGCGCGCAACTCGATGGCGGGCTACGCGATCTCGATGCTCGATGTGGCGAAATGGCAAGCCGTCCTGCGCGGCGAAAAGAACATCGTGCCGATGATTCGTTTCGTCGTGGGCAATCTGGCGATGCGCGTTCGCTCGCGCGTATGCGATGCCTTGCATCTGGACGATCCTCGTGTACGGCGCTTACGATGCGAGCATGGATGTGCTAGCAGCCCACTTCGGCCATCACGGCGCTCGCTTGTCGAAACTGACGAACATACGCGTCGCAATCTTCGACGACGTCGATCACGCGCTCTTCAACGCGACGCATGCCGCGCAGGTCATCGCGCTATGCGAAAGCGCGATCAAGGCGCCCGATACGCGACACGCTGACGCCGGCCTGCATGTGGCAGCGCACGCGGTTTCATGAGAGGCGAGCGGCTCCCCTCTGTCGATCGCTTCAGGCGCGATAGGAGGCTGCCTGAGATGCGTTGATCACCACCACGTCGCCTTCGGGCGACGCATTTCGTGCGTCATTCCGTGCACCATCGCGCGCAACGAGCGGAATGCGCCGCGTTTGTCCCGGTGCGAGATGAAATCATTCGACGGCTGCGTAGTAATGCGGGTCGACGACATGCACCCAGCGTGCGAGCCGCTCGGTGCTTACCGTCAGTGCCCAGGCCTCGCCGTCTCTTTCGATCGACGTGCTCAGCCCGATATCGCGGCGCTCGCCCGCTGATAGATCGGGGAAATGGAACGCTTCCGATAGCGTCCGTCCGCTGTGCGCATTACGCAGGACGACATGCGATGCATCGTTAGCACGCGGGCCGAAACGGTACGCATAGGCGATGTCGAAGAACGCGCCGATGAGTGTCGACGATGTCAGCCGCTGCACGCTGCGAGCAGGCAGAACGATATCGCACTGACCGCCCGCGACCTTGACCGATCCGTCGCGCAAGCACGCGAGTTCAACCTTCGCCTCTATTTCCCGCGAAGTCTCGTTTACGAGATGAATGTCGAGACCGTCGAGGTCCTCGTCGGTGATGAGGACCTGTACCGGTTGCCAGACATGCGCAAGTCCTTGCAGCGCGTTCTTGGGCACGCCCGTTACATCGATCACGCCCCAGCCCGCGTCGGGGCGCACGTCGAGCAGATTCCATACGATGCCGCCCGCGCAGGTCGATCCCGCGCGCCGCCACTCCGATTAGACTGCCTGCATGACTTTCGGCACCACGGCGCGCGACAGTTCGAGATAGCGTTCCGGATCTTCATAGCGCAGTCGCGGTATGTCGATTCGATACAGCGTGCTCAGGTAATACTCGCGGACGTCGTCGAAGTCTCACGCCGAACCCGGATCGCGCGGCACGCCTGTTTTCCAGCGCGGTTCGTGCGCGCGCGATGCATTCGGTATCGCACGCAGGGCGACATCGTCGGGCACGTTGGCGAAGGCGAGGCATTCTGAGGCGAAGCGGACTTCGGCGCGGCGCGCATCGTCGAACGGACGCTGATACGCGCCGACGCCATAGTAGTGCGTGACGCCGCCGCGCGTGCCGAAGGGCATCGCGTGTTCGTCGCCGGGTGCGGCGCTCGGCGAGTTGACGACGTAGGGTACGTCGGGCCGTTGCGCGGCGACGATCGACGGCAGTTGCTCCGTGAAGAGCGCCTGGCGATAAGCGTCGAAGGGCAGTTCGAGCATCGCAGCTTGCTGATGCACTTCGCTGCCGCCGCACAGCACGGCCAGCGCCGCAAAGCGGCGCGTGCGCGCGAGAAACTGCTCGGCTTCGTGCCGCACGCTTTGCCTGAAGGCTTCGTCGACGGGGTAATCGAAGTTGGCGAAGGAGAAGTCCTGCCACACCATGACGCCGTGACGATCCGCCGCTTCGTAGAAGGCATCCGATTCGTAAAGCGTGATGCCGCTCACACGAATGATGTTGAGTCCGGCGTTCCGGCATAGCCCGAAGACGCGGTCGAGCTTGTCGGGCGCGGCATCGAGCGACACGATATCCGCCGACGTCCAGCATGCGCCGCGCGCGAACACGGGCACGCCATTGACGACGATGCCGAACTTCGTGCCGTCCGATCTGCGCTCGATGTCGATACTGCGAAAACCCACGCGGCCCAGCGGCCGATCGTCGAGCCTGACATCGTAAAGAGCCGGTTCTCCGTGCGTATGCGGCCACCACAGGCGCGCCTGCTCGACACGAACGCTTGCCGTCGCGGTATGCGCGTCGCGCCATTGTACGGGCACGGACGACTCACCGCAGTGCAACTGCCGGGCCGACTGCGCTTGCGGATGAAAGAAGCGCACGCTCACATCGAGCACGCCGTCGTCGCCTTCGATGCGCGTGCGCATATCGACGCGATCGATGCTCTCTTGCGACGCGCCGATCACTTCGATTGCGCGCCACGGACCTACGGGCTGAATCGTCGGACACCAGCCGGGCATATGACCGAGCAAGGTCGTGCGCACGTTGCGCAGGGTAGCGGGCTGCGCGAGCCGGGGACGCCAGCGCGCACGTCCGCGCTTCGCCGCCAGTACGCCCGCAATGGAGCGAAAGCAAAGGAAGAGCGTGTGTTTGCCGTCGAGTTCCACATCGACGTCATGCGTGACGAACATCGAATCGGAGTCGAGCACCTTGCGATCGTCGAACCAGACTTCCGCGATCGTGGTGAGGCCATGAAAGCGCAAGCGCCGCTGGCCGATGCCGTCGAGCTTCAGGCGATACCAATGGTCCGCGTGCGCATGTGGCTGGGCGAGCGCTTCGNNCACGCATTGCCATCCGCTGTCGAGGATCATGGACGTGGTCGCATCGGCATAGCGTGCATCGTCCTGCGGATTGGGCATGGGCCTTCCTGATGTGTGGAATGAAGAACGGGGATGTCGAACGACGCGCCGGGCTTCGACGACGCGATCGCGGCTTTAGCCGTTCAGGAAAAGCGCGCGGCGAGCGGCGCGATGGTCTGGCCGTAAGCCGCTTCGAGGGTATCGAGGCAGTCGTTGCAGGGATCGGTGCGCGAACGCATGCGCGCACGGAACAGGCGGAACTACATCACCAATCGCTTCGCTGACGATTTTTTGCGCGTTGATCCCGATCTCCGATCGGCACCGCGACGCCACGTTCGTCAAGCCATGCAAGGTACTTCGACAGCAGCTCGAAGTTGAAGCCGAGCTGGCGAATGACGTTGAACGTGTACAAGTGATAGTATGAGATGTCGTGTTCGAGCAGCGCGCGCAAATGCTCGGGAAATTCCGCACGCCATTGCGAGATTGGATTCGCGGCGGGACGGTCGATCAGACGCAGCCTGAGCAGATCGACGGAGCGTTGCGTCAGGGCCTCGCCTTCGAGCGGCGGACGCGCGCTTGACGAATTCCACATAAGGAAAGAGCGCCTGCACGTCGCCCGCGAGATCGGGCAGCAAACAACGGAAGATGCCGTCGTAGTCTTCGCCCGACAGCTTGAAGAAGCCGGCGTTGTAGAAGTACGCAATGTGCTTTGCCGCCGGATCGATCGAAGCGATCGCGATCGTCGTCTTCGTATGCATCTGCCGATATGCGGTACGCGCGTGTCGGGCAGATAGAACGAATCGACTTCGACGACCACCACTTGCCCGCGTTTCGTCTGCTCGACGACATGCCCTTCGAGCGAGTCGTAGATCGCAAGCTCCTGCGTCTGCAAGCCATAGAGACGCGAGATATCGTCGAGCGAAAACTTCGGGAACGTGAACTGATCGCCCTCGAACGCCTGCGTCACCGTGAAGTTCAGCGCCGCATGCGGATCGCAGCCGAAGTGATGCAGCAGTTCGATCCACAGATCGACATAGCAGTTCGTCTCGATCCACACGAGCTTGCCGTGATGCAGCGCGTGACGGTTCGCTTCGTCGGACGAGGGCACCGGCGTCGTGGCGTTCGCCGGCGCATCGGCGGGCGAGCGTGCGTTCATGCGTCTGCGCTCAGCTTGGCGAGGCCGTCGTCGATCAGCGGCTTCGCATCGCCCCACAGCAGGCGGCGCACGCCTTCGGGCCGCGCATTCACATCGAGTCCGTGATGGCGGAAGAGCGCGAGCGTGGTGCGCTCCATGCCGCAGATCATCAGCGTTTCCTGCACGACCTGAACGGCCGATTGCGAGATCGCGAGCTTGAGCATGTTCAGGTCCGCGTTCACGCTGATCGATGCCGTCAGCGGCGCGTCGTTGTCGTCGCCCTTGGTCACCTGGCGCGCGGCGCGTTGCGCGCTCGCGGTTTTGACGTTCGCGAGCGCTTCGCGCAGACGCGCCTGCATCATCTTCACGAGCGTCACGGTCTGCGCGAGACGCGATGCCGAGGGCGGCAACGCGCCCAGCTTGCCGCGTGCCTGATTGCGAAAGAACTGATGCGCACAATTGACCGCATCGCCGGCAGTGCCCGTCCATACCGATGACCACAAGGTATGCGATACGGGCAACATGCTTTCGTCGGTGATCTTCGAGAACGGATCGGGCAGGATCTGCTCGGCCGTGACCTTCGCGACGAGACGATGCCCTTCGCTGCACGTACCGCGCATGCTGAGCGTGTCCCAGGTGCCTCGCGTTTCGAGCGTCAGCGTATCGCGCGGCGCGACGATCAGCACCTGATCCAATGCCGGCGCGTCCGGATGACGCCGCGCGGTCACGAGGATGCAGTCCGAATACAGGCCATAGGAAATCGTCGTCGCGAGCTTCTCGATGCTGAACGCATCGTCGACGAGATCGACCGCGCATGCGCTCGTGCGCATGTTGCCGCCGATGGTTTCTTCCGACGTCGCCGAGGCGGGCAGCAGTTGTTCGTCGACCATGCGCGCGAGAAAAGCGCGCTGCCATGCGTTCGCACCGTGATTGAAGAATTGACGATGCACACGACCTGGCTTTGATGCATCGCGTAGATCATCGCGGACGATGCGCAGCCCTGTCCCATGATCTTGCACATGCGCGCGATGCCCGTAAGCGCGCGGCCGTCGCCGCCGTGCTCAGCCGGAATCATCGCGGAGAAGAGGCGTTCGGCGCGTATCGCATCGACCGCTTCCTTCGGGAAGCGTGCGGCGCAATCGACGTCGGCGGCGTGCTTCGCGGCAATCGCGGCGCATTCACGACGCCGCTTGCCGCGTCCAGTTCCTGCACGGGCGCGTTCATGCGTCAGCCTGCGAACGACGCAGTTCCTCGACGGCAGCCGCGAGCGAATCGACGCTCGAGAACAGGTGGCGCGTGAGCATGTGATCGGGAATCTCGACACCGAATTCGTCTTCGATCGCGAGCATCACATGAACGATCGCAAGCGAGGACAAGCCTGCTGCATAGAGATCGTCGCTGTCCGACAGCGTGTCGATGGACACGTCCAGCTTGGCGGACTCGGCAAGAATGCGGCGCAATTCAGTCTTCATTTTCTCTGGGTTCCCTTGTACCTGGCCATGGTGCGTTGCTCGAACGACGGTGGCAGTGAAATCTCGGAGTCCATGTTCGATGCGCGCGATCGGGTGGTGGTGTTTGTTTTATGAATGGGGTTTCAAAAAAATCTCGCACGCACCTACGAGGTCTGT
>JAQFVI010000255.1 GCA_029439495.1 Caballeronia sp. BR6202001590007 | reverse complement strand
CCTGAATTAACTTTGCATCGGTCGCAATAGATCCTCATCACCGGCGCAAGCAGCGGCTTCGGACGGCACATCGCCGAACATCTCTCCACTGCAGGCCACCAGGTCTTTGCCTCGATGCGCGACGACAACGGGTGCAACCGTCGTCATGCGGACGCCCTGCGGGACATGGCGTTCGGGTCGTCGAACTCGACGTAACCGATGACGTCTCCGTAGACCGAGCCGTCGGCGTCTTATTCGAGCGCGCCGGAAGCCTCGATGTGCTGATCAACAACGCGGGCATCGGATCGGCCGGCATCTCGGAGGCGTTCACGGTAGATCAGATGCGCAGCTTGTTCGAAGTGAACGTGTTCGGCATTCAGCGCATGTCACGGGCTGTTTTGCCGGTCATGCGAAGTGCGGGCGCGGGATTGATCGTCAATATCGGCTCGATTCTCGATCGTGTGACTTTCCCGTTCTTCGGGCTATACGGCGCGTCGAAGTTTGCTGTGGAGGTATTGAGCGATCGCTATCGCAACTGGGCATCGACGTGGTCCTGGTGCAACCGAGCAACTACCCGACCAACATATTCGCGAGCGCACAGCACCCCGAAGATCGCGATCGTGAAGCGGATATGGTGAGATCGGTGCCATCCCGGGAAAGATGGTCGATACGTTGATGGACCTGTTTCAAAGCGAAGACGCGCCGGACCCTCGCGATGTCGCAAAGGCCATCGCCCGCCTTGTCGAACAGCCGAGCGGTCAGCGTCCGGCCCGTGTCGTCGTGGGACAGCCGTTCGGCGCGGAAACCCTCAACACGCACGCCGACTCGGTGCAGAAGGACTTATTGGCAGGTCTCCGCCTCGAATTTCTAGGTACGCCGCGAACAGCCGATGCAACGCTCACGCGGTGAGCATTCACCCCCCTTACCGCGCCCCGTCTTCTCCTGAAGTTCATCAATGCGGCGTGACGCATCCGCTTTCGTCAGGTTTTCGTCGAAGGGTTCCTTGGCTTCTTCACAGAGCGTCTTCAGGTAGGATGCTTGCGCGCCGGTCATCGGCTCGTCGCCTGTCGTCTAGTCGGCGGGGTCTTTTTCTGCGTTCGAGGTCGGGTGGGATTTGGGGTTGTCTTGGAGGGTCTTGGGTCATGGTGAAATCTCCTTGCAGTGGCCCTTACCACGCAAGGAATGTGCCCTGACGAAGCCGCTAAGAGATCCCACCACTGAATAGCAAAACTTCCCGATCCACATCCGGCATGAAACCGATGAACATGACTTGGCCGCCGCGCCCATCGGTCCAAAAAAAACCGCTTACTAAACGTTCGGCGTGCCGCTCTGCGGATCGGCGGGCGTTGCGGGATCCGGACTCGTGGCGGCCGGCGCGTAGTTCACGACGTTGGGCAGTCTCGGATTGCTGGTGTTGATGCTATCGAGAATACGCGACTGAATCGTCGTGTTGTCCGTCATGCCCCAAAAGTTATTCGAGAAATCCAGCATATGAACCGTCGATGAGTTGTACGTTCCGTGCGCCGCAATGACCATCCGGTTCATATTGGGCGAATCCTGCTTAAACAGGAACGAGTTGTTTCGCAATATCCGTCGGGGCACCGCTAGCCGGAAAATCGTCGATCAGCACGAGCGAATCGACCATGTTGACGAACAAGTTGTTCTGCATCACGATGGAATAGTCGAACGCGAAGGCAGCCGAATCCACGAACGTGTTGTGAGTCAGCGTCGCGTTTTTGAAGCTCGGGTAGCCGTTAGTTCCCGCTTCATAAGTGGTGCCCCTGCGCGAACGATCGGCGTCACGTTCAGGCGATAAGCCTGGCTGTAGGTCATCGAGAACGGCGCGACGGGACTGATCTGGACGAAAGCGTCCTGGAGCAGCGTGTGCTGGATGCTGACCGTACCGCCGCCCACGTTCGGATCCACGTTGCTGACCGTTACGCCGAGCAACTGAGACTGACTGCTGCCGCCCACATTCAGTTGCCCGGCAACCGTTGATGATGCCCTGCGTGGGGATTTGCCCGATGCAGTCAGCCGTGGAAGGCACGGGCTTCATGCCTTCCACGATGACGTTATCGGGGATGCTGAGCATGGCGCCCTTGGCAACCTGCATCGTCCCCGCGATGTAATACGGCGAACCGCTTGCCGGCCACGTAGTGTCCGACGAGATGACGGTCCCATCGGCAATAACGGTCTGCGGCTGCGCATAGACATACGCGGTCACGACCTTGCCCGACGCATCGGTACAGATCTTTGTGGCGTCCGTCGTGAACGGACCTCCCGGACATACCGTGGCAGTGGCACCCGACGCCGGTACGGCCGACGCCGCAGATGTCGCGCTGCTTCCACCGCCTTCACCGCCGCCGCATGCAGCAAGCAGGACACTTAACGCAACCGCCAGTCGTGATTTCATCTTTATCCCCGTAGCCTTTCGTGGTTTCTTCGCCTGCTAGAAAGGCGATCAGGCAAGACGTTACCCACGGTCTGGCTTCGCGGGTGTGCGTTAGTCAACGTATCCGCATCGATTCGTCTTACGTTTGGATAACATGGCTACGGCTTGCTCCCCACTGAAATGAACCCCGCTGCACGCATCGCTCAAACCAGCACCGCCGTGCCCACCTTCGTCTTCCAGTTCGACGCCGTCTGATGCGAATTGAGCACGTGGTTCAGCAGACCCTGCACGCTCTTGATGGCCGCTTTCTGCTGCGTGGTTTCGTCGCTCGTGTGCAGGATGATTTCCTTGCGGTCGCGCGCCTTGAAGGTGAAGCCGGAATCGCGCATGTACTTCGCAGCATACGTCTTTAGCGCAAGGAAGTAGTCGGTGCCGGCATCGTAGCTGCGCTGCGAGGTGTCGCAGAGATCGTTCACCATGCGGATCATCGTCATCAGGCTGCCGCAGATGCCGGTGTTGAGCGTGAGCATCGGGATGATCGCACTGGCCTTGCAGCCCTCCTTGAAGAACTCGGTGAAGCGCGCCGTATCGTGCACGATGCCGTTGCAGTCCTTGCCCGCGGGTTTGAAGTTGCCCGCCTGATAATCGCTGCGCGGCTCGCGATCGTAGATTTGACACGCATGCTTGAGAAAATCGGCGATACGATGCGCCTCGGCCAGCCGCATGATTGTTTTCACGAGCCATTCGATCGCCGTCATGACCGTGCTGACGAGCGCGCCTGCGCCCGGCAGGAAGATCTGCGCCAACAGGCCGCCGACGCCCTTCAGCACGTCCTTGACGCCCGCCCCGATATCCATCTCCATCTCGTGCTCGATGGCGCGCGAGTTCGCGCCGGATGGCCCTCGCGCAGTTCGAACTTCTTGCGCAGCGAATACATCGAGAACTTCTTCGCCGCCGCGATGGTCTTGGCAAGCCCGTTCGCCACCTCGATGCCCGAACCGACATAAGGCGCGGACGCCTGGCAGATCGCCACGACGGCCTTCTCGATCAGCGACTTGATCGCACTGCCCGCGAGCGACGCCGGCCAGTCGCCGTCCGCCAGCATCTTGGTGCGCACCTTGTCGACCAGTTCGCGCATCTTATTGTGCACGCTCTGCTTGAGCTTCTCCCCACTCCGTCGTGATCTGCCACGCGCCGAGCGTCCTGAATTGCGCACTCGCGAGCNCCGACTGGCCCACGCCGAACGCCTTGCCGCCGACACCGATGAAGGTCGACCCATCCTGGCTGCCGAGCTTGCCCATCGACACCGACTTCGAGGTCATCTTGTTGCCGGTCGCGCTGAAGATCGCATTGCCGCTGTCCGGCGCGAGATTGCGCGGATCGTTCTTCGAGATGTCGAAGGCCGTGCCGAGCGAGACCACGGTGCCGGCGACGTTCAGGCCTTCGAGCGCCATCGCCGCATAGTTCGACGCGCTCAGTTCAACCGTGATGTTGGACAGCAGATACAACACGCCGAAGCGCGCATGCGGAATCTCCTCGCTGTCGATCCCTCGATGAAATGGAACGAGTGGATCGCCGACTATGGCCGTATCCGCGATCTGATCGAAGCCGTGTTTCCGCAGTTCGAGCGATACAACGAACGCATTCAGGATCCTGGGCGGCTTCAGGCTCTTTAACGCAGCAGCCGCGCGGCAATGGAACACGCCCGGCGGACGCGCGCGCTTCATCGCCCACAAAGGTGTGATGGCGGACCCGCGCGTCGATCGCAGCGACGCGCTCATGCTTGCGACCATCCACAGCCACGACCAGTACAACACTACGATCTACGGCTTCAACGACCGCTATCGTGGCATCACCGAGAGGCGCGACATCGTCTTCGTCAACGAACGCGATCTCGATGAGCGCGGCTTGCAGCATGGCGATATCGTCGATCTCGAGACGATCGAAAGCACGGTCAGCGTCGGTGGCCAGCGTCGTCTGTGCGGATTGACGGCGGTGGCGTTCGACATTCCACCAGGCTCGATCGCCGCCTACTATCCCGAAGCGAACGGCCTCATCTCGCTGCGTGACAACGATCCGAGCAGCGGCACGCATCGCGTCCGATACGGACATCGTGCGGCGATACCCGCGCGCATTGAATGATGCTTTCATTCTTAACCATTGCTTCGAGGAATTCTCCGTGAAGAACATCGGCATCTCGCCGGAGCGACGCGCATTCATTCGCGTTGTCGCGGGATCGGCGCCCGCTGTGGTAGGTGGCGTCGCGGCGCTGGTCGGCGGCGATCTGTCCGCGCAAGCGGACGAAGCGAACGCGAAGTCCTATCACCCGCGTTACTTCAACGCGGCCGAATGGGACACGCTCACCGCGCTGGTCGACCGCCTCATTCCCGCCGATGACACCGGCCCCGGCGCACTGCAAGCCGGCGTGCCCGAGTTCATCGACATGCAGATGGATTAGCCCTGGGGCCATGGCAATCTCTGGTACATGCAAGCCCAGTTCATGCCGGATGCCGATCCGCTCTTCGGTTACCAGCAGCCCTATGCGCCCCGCGATCTCTATCGCATTGCGCTGGCCGGTATCGACAATGCCGTGAAGCGCGCACAACAACCAACTTCCTAAATCGCTCGATGCCGCCCAACGCGATGCGCTGCTGCATCAGATGGAGAAGAACGAGCTCGACATCGGCAAAGTACATCGGGCGTGTTCTTCGGGCAGCTATTGCAGAACACCTACGAGGGCTACTTCTGCGATCCCGTGCATGGCGGCAATCGCAACATGGCCGCGTGGAAAATGATCGGCTTCCCCGGCGCACGTGCCGACTACATGGACTGGGTCCATCAGTACGGCGTGAAGTATCCGTTGCCGCCCGTCTCGCGACGATAGCTCGCGCTCATAACAAGCACAACACGCCCCACACTATTTGCGGAGAAAGCGGCAGATGGCGGATACGATCATGCCCGAAGTGGATGAGCGATCGTCGGTTTTGGCTGGACCGGCGCGACCATGGCGAAGGAACTCACCGAAGCGGGACTGCGCGTCGTTGCGCTGTAGCGTGGCGCGTATCGCGATACGTATCCTAACGGCGCGTACCCCAACACCATCGACGAACTCACGTATCTGCAGCGCTGGAAGCTGTTCCAGAATATGTCGGCGTCGTCGTTCACGTTCCGCCACAAGGTCAGCGATACCGCGCTGCCCTATCGGCAGATCGGCGCGTTCAAGCCAGGCGAAGGCGTCGGCGGCGCGGAACTGCACTGGTCCGATCAACAGTGGCGCGTGTTGCTGGAAGAGCTTCGCATCCGTAGCCACTACGAGGAACGCTACGGCAAGCAGTCCATTCCTAACGACATGACGATCTAGGATTGGGGCGTCACCTACGATGAACTGGAGCCGCACTACGACTTCGTGGAAAAGGTCATGGGCACGTCGGGCCGCGCCTACCGCATCAACGGTCAGACGACGGGCGAAGGCAATTACTTCGAGGCCAACCGCTCCTCCGAC
>JAQFVI010000254.1 GCA_029439495.1 Caballeronia sp. BR6202001590007 | reverse complement strand
GATCCGGCCACGTATGCCACGGTGGGAGAACGCATGTTGAAGGCCATCGGGGAACCCGAGATGGTCGACACGCGCCTCGATCCGCGGCTGTCGCGGACGTTTGCGAACAAGGTCATCAAGGTCTATCCTGCGTTCCGCGAGTTCTACGGAATGGAAGAGGTGATCGAAAACGTCGTGTCGTACTTCAGGCACGCCGCGCAGGGCCTCGAAGAGAAGAAGCAGATACTGTATCTGCTGGGTCCGGTCGGTGGCGGCAAGTCGTCCATCGCCGAACGTCTGAAGCAGTTGATGGAACGCGTGCCGTTCTATTCGCTCAAGGGTTCGCCGGTCAATGAATCGCCGCTCGGGCTCTTCGACTACGACGAAGACGGCCCCGTTCTCGAAGAGCAGTACGGCATTCCGCTCCGCTATCTCAAGAGCATCCTTTCGCCGTGGGCCGTCAAGCGCCTGCACGAATATAACGGCGACATCCGCAAGTTCCGCGTCGTGCGCCGCTATCCGTCGATCCTTCGTCAGATCGGCATCGCGAAGACCGAGCCGGGCGACGAGAACAATCAGGATATCTCGTCCCTCGTCGGCAAGGTCGATATCCGCAAGCTCGAAACCTATTCGCAGGACGATGCCAACGCCTACAGCTATTCGGGCGGCCTGTGCCTCGCCAATCAGGGTCTGCTCGAATTTGTCGAAATGTTCAAGGCGCCGATCAAGGTGCTGCATCCGCTGCTGACCGCGACCCAAGAAGGCAACTTCAAGGGCACCGAAGGCTTCGGCGCGATTCCGTTCGACGGCGTGATCCTCGCGCACTCAAACGAGTCGGAGTGGAAGGCCTTCCGCAACAACAAGAATAACGAAGCACTGCTGGATCGTATCTTCGTCGTGAAGGTGCCGTACTGCCTGCGCTACGGTGAAGAGATCAAGATCTACGAAAAGCTTCTGCGCAATTCTTCGCTGGCCGACGCCGTGTGCGCGCCCGGCACGCTCAAGATGATGGCGCAGATGGCGGTGCTTACGCGTCTTGCCGAACCGGAGAACTCCAGCCTCTTCTCGAAGATGCAGGTCTACGACGGCGAGAACCTCAAGGACACGGATCCAAAGGCGAAGTCGTATCAGGAGTATCGCGACTTCGCGGGCGTCGACGAAGGCATGAACGGCGTATCGACGCGCTTCGCGTTCAAGATTCTGTCGCGCGTGTTCAACTTCGATTCGACTGAAGTCGCGGCCAATCCGGTGCATCTGATGTACGTGCTCGAACAGCAGATCGAACGCGAGCAGTTCCCAACGGAAACGGAGCAGAAGTACCTGTCGTTCATCAAGGACGTGCTGGCTTCGCGCTATGCCGATTTCATCGGCAAGGAGATTCAGACCGCGTATCTGGAATCGTATTCGGAGTATGGGCAGAACATCTTCGATCGCTACGTGACCTATGCGGACTTCTGGATTCAGGACCAGGAATTCCGCGATCACGACACCGGCGAAAGCTTCGATCGCGCAGCGCTCAACGCTGAGCTGGAGAAGATCGAAAAGCCCGCGGGCATCAGCAACCCGAAGGACTTCCGCAACGAGATCGTCAACTTCGTGCTGCGCGTGCGCGCAGCCAACGGCGGGAAGAACCCCGCGTGGATCAGCTATGAAAAGCTGCGTGTGGTGATCGAGAAGAAGATGTTCTCGAATACCGAAGAACTTCTGCCGGTCATCTCGTTCAATGCGAAAGGATCGGCCGAAGAACAGCGCAAGCATGAAGACTTCGTCAATCGCATGGTCGCGAAGGGCTATACGCCCAAGCAGGTTCGCCTGCTGTGCGACTGGTATCTGCGCGTGCGCAAGTCGTCGTGACGAATTGCGGGTAGTCTTGAGTCGTATATCCGTAGTGTGTTTGAGAGCGCTGACCCCGACCGGGCGCGACGATTGCGGTTCGCCCGGCCGGTAAGTGAGCACTTTGCGAGACGGCGGACGCTGGCAGGCCGAAAGCGCGATAGCCGATGGCTCGCCTCGAGCGCCACGCCACCTCGCCAATTACGCGGGAGACTGGATGTGCTGCACCAAATCATCGACCGCAGGTTAGCCGGTAAGAACAAGAGCATCGCCAATCGCGAGCGCTTTCTGCGACGCGTCAAGAGCTATATTCGCCGCGCGGTGTCCGACGCCGTGCGCGATCGCAGCATCAAGGACATTCAAAGCACGCAGAGCATCACCATCCCGAAAAAGGACATCTCCGAGCCGTCGTTCCGTCATGGACCGGGCGGCAGGCGCGAGTATGTCCATCCGGGCAACGCCGATTACATTCGCGGCGACAAGATTCCGCGTCCGCCGGGCGGCGCAGGCGGTGGCGGCAAAAGTGCGAGCAACGAAGGCGAAGGCCAGGACGACTTCGTGTTCGAGTTGTCGCGCGAGGAATTCATGCAGTACTTCTTCGACGATCTCGAACTGCCGCGCCTCGTCAAGACGCAACTGCTCGCCGTGCCGACCTGGAAGAACGTGCGCGNCGCGCTCGGCCGCCGCATCGCGCTCGGCTTTCCATTGTCCGCGCAATTGCGCGAGATGGAGCGTCAGCTCGAACAACTGAAGGACGAGAAGGGCAATGCCGAGGAAATCGCGCGGCTCGAAGCGGAGATCGTGATCATGCACGGGCGCATCACACGCATTCCCTTCATCGATCCGTTCGACTTGCGCTACGTGAATCGCGTCAAACAACCGACGCCGTCGAGCAAGGCCGTCATGTTCTGTCTGATGGACGTATCCGGCTCGATGGACGAGCAGCGCAAGGATCTGTCGAAACGCTTCTTCATTCTGCTCTATCTCTTTCTGCAGCGGAATTACGAGAAGATCGAGGTCGTGTTCATCCGCCATCACACGCGCGCCGAAGAAGTCGACGAAGACACGTTCTTCCATTCGACCGAAAGCGGTGGCACGGTGGTGTCGAGCGCGCTCGAACTGATGAAGAAGATCATGGACGAGCGCTACTCGCCGAGCGAATGGAACATTTACGGCGCGCAGGCATCGGACGGCGACAACTGGACCGACGATTCGCCGAAATGCCGCAAACTGCTGGCCGACGATATCCTGCCGAAGGTGCGGTATTTTGCTTATATACAAGTCGCGCCGGAAGAGCAGAATCTTTGGCTGGAGTATGCGCAACTCGCGCTGGGCGCGCCCGAACTCACGATGAAGAAGGTGGATTCGGCGACGGACATCTATCTGGTGTTCCGCGAACTGTTCGAGAAGCAGCAGGCGGCGGCGTAGCAAGCGGACGCACGGACGATCGTGCTCCGCTCGCCTGTGCGGTGAAGCGCAGCCTCGCTCCAAGGCAATAAACGCAATGCGTCCGCAAGGATTCTCGAGGCGCACAAGGAAGGCAGAATGAACGTTGCAGAAAAACGGCGACCCCTGCCGTGCCCGTCGGACTGGAGCGTCGAACTCATCGAGGAATACAACGCGGAGATTTCGCGCGTCGCGAACCGGTACGGCCTCGACACGTATCCCATCCAGCTCGAAATCATCAATTCTGAGCAGATGATGGATGCCTATGCGTCCGTCGGCATGCCGGTGAACTATCGCCACTGGTCGTTCGGCAAGCATTTTCTTTCGACGGAAAAGGGCTATCGGCGCGGACAGATGGGCCTCGCGTACGAAATCGTCATCAACTCGAATCCCTGCATCGCATATCTCATGGAAGAAAACACCATGACGATGCAGGCGATCGTGATCGCGCACGCCGCTTACGGACACAACTCGTTCTTCAAGGGCAATTACCTGTTTCGTCTGTGGACGGATGCGCACGCGATCATCGATTACCTCGTCTATGCGAAGAATTACATCGCCGAATGCGAGGAGCGTTACGGGCTCGATCGCGTCGAGGAACTGCTCGATTCCTGCCATGCGCTGATGAATTACGGCGTCGATCGCTACAAGCGTCCTCAGAAACTGTCGCTCGCGAAGGAAGCGGCGATGCGGCGCGAGCGCGAGGCGTATCTGCAATCGCAGGTCAACGAACTGTGGCGCACGCTGCCCAACAAGGGAAAGGAAGCGACCGCGGAGGAAACCGAGAGTCGCTATCCGCCGGAGCCGCAGGAAAACCTGCTGTACTTCGCGGAAAAGAATGCGCCGCTGCTCGAGCCGTGGGAACGTGAAGTCATCCGCATCGTGCGCAAGGTCGGACAGTACTTTTATCCGCAACGCCAGACGCAGGTGATGAATGAAGGCTGGGCGACGTTCTGGCATTACACGCTGCTCAACACGCTCTACAACGAAGGCCGGCTCGAAGACGGCTTCATGATGGAGTTCCTGCATTCGCATTCGAACGTCGTGTATCAGCTGCCGGTGACGAAGCCGTACTACAGCGGCATCAACCCGTATGCGCTGGGCTTTTCGATGATGAGCGACATTCGCCGCATCTGCGAGAACCCGACGGACGAGGATCGCGAATGGTTCTCCGAACTCGCCGGCAGCGACTGGCTCGAGTCGCAGCATTACGCGATGCGCAACTTCAAGGACGAGAGCTTTATCGCGCAGTATCTGTCGCCGCATCTGATCCGTGAGATGCGTCTGTTCTCGATCCTCGACGACGACATGCGCGATGCGCTCGAAGTATCGGCGATCCATGACGGCAGTGGATACCGTTATGTCCGCCAGGCGTTGTCGCGACAGTACGACATTCATCATCGCGAGCCGAATATCCAGGTCTATTCCGTCAACACGCGCGGCGACCGCGCGTTGACGTTGCGACACTACATGACGGACAACCGGCATCTGTCGAACGACAGCGACGAGGTGCTCAAGCACATAGCACGCTTGTGGCAATTCGACGTGTATCTGGAAAGCGTCGATGAAAACGGCACTGTCAGGAAGCGCTTCGAATGCCGGTACACGGCGCCGAACACGCGATGAACATGCGATGAAGTTGGAAGCACGAGAGCCGGCTCGAAAGAGCCGGTTTTCTTTTGCAGCGATGCCTTCGCAGCATGCGTCTGAATGGCAGGCAGATTCGGAAATTCCGTGTTCAAGTCGACAATGATTTCCTGCATTCTCATCCGATTTTTCGATCGGACGAGGACAGGCAGATCATGGCGAGCGGCATTACCGAGCAAAGCGGCTTCGAAAGATGGCAGAAAGGGCTTGCGGCAGCGCAGGACCACGCGGAGTGGCACGGTTGGGACGCAGACATTCAACTGACCGTCGAGGCCTATAACTGCCATCTCGCCGGCACGTCCGATTACCGGCAACTCGACTGGCGGCTCGTCAAAGCCATGCTGTGGGTCGAAACCGGCGCGGGCAGTTCCGAGTAGTGGAGCGCAAGCCGATGCAGATCGGCGTGCCCGGCGATCCGGGTCTATATCCATATTCCTTGCGGACGACGAAGGCGGCGAACTCGTCACGCCGCCGCTCTGGCGAGGGCGCCTGACGCCGGCGTCTATCAGATCGAACCCGTCCGACAACATCCGCGCTGGCGTCGGTTCGCTGGCGTCGGTTATCTGCTGATGCGCATGGCACGGTTCGAATACCGCAGCGTCATGGACGGCGACGTTCGCGAGTACGAAGTCGAGGCTCGAAGCGGCGACACGCTGGAGCGGATCGCGCGAGCGCAGGGCCGACCGTCGACGTGCTGAGAAGCCTGAATCCGGCATCGGCCATGCTGCGTCCGGGACAGAAGCTTAGGTATCGGAAGGCTGCCGTGCGCAAGGTGATCGCGGGCTAGCTGCGTATTTCGG
>JAQFVI010000253.1 GCA_029439495.1 Caballeronia sp. BR6202001590007 | reverse complement strand
GATGACGAGCGTGCTGTGTGCATCGCCGGCCTATCTGGAGCGAGCCGGCACGCCGAAAACGCTGGAGGATTTGTCGAAGTACGCCTGCCTGCAGATCGTCACGACCTTCTTTCCAGTCGATTGCTGGACGTTCGAAGGCCCGCAGGGACGCATCGAGGTGGAACTACCGCCGGGCCGCCTGCGCGTGAATACCGCCGATGCGCTCGCCGTCGCGGTCACGGACGGGCTGGGCATCGCGCCGCTGCCGATGCTGTCTGCACTGCCCTCGCTCAAGAGTGGCGAACTCGTGCGCGTACTGCCCGACTGGGAACTGCAGACGATGACGATCTACGCAATGTATGCATCGCGCCAGTACCTCGACGCGAAGATCAAGACATGGGTCGCGTTCCTGCGCGACTTCGTAGAATCGACGCTCAAAAACGACCAGCGCTGACCATCGCCGAACCGGATCAGGCACCGGCGTTCGGCATTTTGCATCCATACGGCCGGTACTCTGCATGTAAAAGCCGCGATTGACATCGCGGCTTTTTGCGTTAACAGAAGCGCTTCCGTCAGGCTCTTTCGATCTGCGGCGCAGCCGGCAGGAAGTGGCCGCTCATCATCGCCTTCACCGTGGCGACAATCAGCAATCCGATCGCCACGTTTGCCACTGCGAACAGGCCGAGCGCCAGCCACTCGACGGGTCCCCGCGCTCCGCATTCGAGCATGCGGATGGCCATCGTCGGCAGCGCGGCGATCCTGAAGCTGAAAGCCCAGTAGGACGGCGCGAACGCCTGCCGGCGAATCCACGGAAGGAGGCGCGCCAGCGCGACGAACGACGATTGGACCGGGTGACGCATCTCCGCGATCGCATCGTCTCGACGCGCAATCCACTTGTGCGCATACGCAATCAGCAACGCGATCCATACCGCCAGCGCCGCCGACGTCAACAGCGCCGGCAAATGATGCGGAATCACCCACACACGCGCCGCCGTACGCCAAGCGCCCGCGAGCGCCAAAGAGCCGACCGCAATGCCGAAGAATCCTGCCGGCATCGGGCCGCGATGATTCGAGCGATCCTGAGTGTTCATTGCCTTTCTCCTTTACCGGTGGGACCAAGCATCGTACTCGTCCGTCGTTGGAGAAAGATTAGCGATAAAGGACCGCGCGGCGAATGTCGCGGCGTCTCGAACGGCTGCTCGATCGTCTCAAATCGCGCGGGCTTCCGCGAGGCACGCTGCTATCCTTGCGACGATCACCGTCTCGGACTCGTGCGTCATGCTTCGTCCCGATTCTTCGGCATCGTCGTCAGGAAGGGACAAACGCCGCGGCCTCATGCGCGGCCTCTTCGCCCTGCGTCATTTCCGCGACGGCATCGTCATAACGTGGCGCGAGGAAAGCGCATTCCGTCAGGAGGTCTGCTTCGCCGCCGTGCTGCTGCCCATTGCATTCTTTATTCACGTCAGCGCGGTCGAACGTGTGCTGCTCGCCGCCTCGACTCTGCTCGTCTTGCTGGTCGAACTGATCAACCTCGGGGATCGAAGCCATCGTCGATCCCATTTTGCCGGAACATCACGAACTGTCGCGGCGTGCGAAAGACTGCGGCAGCGCGGCGGTCACGGTTGCCATTTTCATCGCCGCGATGACATGGGGTATGATCGGCGGCCCGCTCGCATGGCAGTGGCTGCGATTGCATTTCTGATTTTGCATGCAAGGTCACCGGGACACGAATGCATCGATACAGCGTGCCAGTTCGATCGGATACTGGAACATCTGCGCATGTCCGGCATTGGCGACCACCTACAGTGCTGCGCGTGGAATCTAGTCGTTCGAGATGGCGCGAATTGGCATCGACGAGGACATCGTCGTTCGCACCGGCGAGCGACGCAAAGCATCGACGGCTGCACGATCCGCGAACCAGGACGACATTGCGCGGTTCTGCTGCGCGGCGACCGTATCGGGCACCGCGCCCGCCGTGTAGCCTCGCGGCTTGAACATGTCGCCGACGAAACACTGCATCGCATCGGCGCGCGCGTCTTCGGGAAACAGTATGCCCATGATCTGGCCGAAGGCGTTCGCACCTGAACTCGACAACACGTCCTGTACGTGCGGCGTGAGCGGTACTGCATCCGGACCTGGCAGTGCGGTCGTGATCAGCGTCATGGAATTGATCTTTTCGGGCGCATCGAGCGCGAGATGTTGCGCGATCATTCCGCCCATCGACCACCCGACGACATTCACACGCGAAAGCTTGAGCGATGCGATCAGATCGGCGGCATCGGCGGCCATGTCGTGCATGCTGTATGCAATGTCGCCATGATCGGCTTTCAACGCGGAGGTGCCGACACCGCGATTGTCGAACACGATGACATCGTGATGTCTGGCCAGTTCGCCGAGAAAGTACCCATTCCATTCGCCTAGCGTTGCACGATAGCCGGTGATCAACAGCAGCGGTGTACCACGGCCGAATCGCACATAGGCGATCGGACCGTTCCTGCCGTGAACGACCTGCTGCCGAATGAGGCTTTGGCGATCGGGCCGCGTGGTATCGAGTCCGCATAGCTGATTTGCACCGAAGGAAACATCGTCGGCATATGCGACGGTCGGATCG
This sequence comes from Caballeronia sp. BR6202001590007, assembly GCA_029439495.1. Classification (GTDB taxonomy): domain Bacteria; phylum Pseudomonadota; class Gammaproteobacteria; order Burkholderiales; family Burkholderiaceae; genus Caballeronia. The sequence goes on along the minus strand of JAQFVI010000253.1, from coordinate 3,071 downwards.
AACGAAAAGAATGCGACAACCAGACACGCGACATACGTCAGGACGACACGAACCAGCGAAGGCAGTTTCATCGGTGCTCCGGGTTGAAAGGCAATGCGGGCGACAACTCGATACGCGCGGCAAACAGAGCCGATAATAGGCGCCGGATCATGGCGATACAATCGTCAGCTGCGATCGAGTAGGAGACGTCGCTCGCATGAACAGACCCAGTCAATGTGCGCAGATTCGTGCCTATGAGGCATGCATGAAGAATTCGGCCCCGAAGATCACAGTCTGCAGCGAGCCGCCCGTTTCATAAGCGTTTATCTCTGGCGCTGCCTCGCAACACTCGAAGCATGTGCGTCCGTAACAGATCCGCCTTTTCGCCCTCTTTTCCTCGAATTGATGCATGGCCGTGCGCCTAAAGAGCCGCACGGCCATGCCGTTATTGCATTCATCATAAGAAAACACCGCTTGCCCCTGCCCGAGATGAATGCCGCCTTCGCTGCTGCCGCCGAAGCGCTTGCACTCTTCTGCCGACTTCGCGACATCGATGCAGCCGACCTGCCTGCCGAAGGCGTCGACGCCCTGCTCGGCATCGCGTTCGAGGAAGCTGCACAACAAGCCGCAAGCTGCGTGGAGGCACGCGACATAGACTGATCGGCCCGAACGTCCCGATTGTTCCGAGCCCCCTGTTCCGCTGCCGCGGCCCTTTGCCGCGCCACGGGTGCGGAATTTGCTCAACGACGTGAACCCTCATCCTGCTCGCGAGCCAGCTTTCGTGCATCCGACCGCCTCGCGCGCGGCGGAGGTTCCATGTCGAAGATTCTCGGCCCGGTGCTGGGCCCGCAAATCGAGAGCGTTGCTCGCAATCCGCTCGGCTTCGTCGTGCGGACGATCAAGGCGTTTCGCGTGAACCAGGGCGTGCTGCTCGCGGTCGCGGTCGCGTACTATGCGTTGCTGTCGATCGTGCTGCTCTTGATTCTGATCGTCATCGTCCTGTCCAACTTCGTCGCGCAACAGGAATTGCTCGACACGCTCGCCCGTCTGCTCGAATGGCTCGTGCCCGGTCAGGCCCGCGCGATCGTGCGCGAACTTGCCAATTGTGTCGAACGGCCTCGAGGCGATGGGGGCAAGCAGCGTCGTGTTGCTCGGTACGGAAGTGCCGCTCCCCGGAGTCGCCGGACTCCTGCTCTACTTGCTCGGCGTGGCAGGCGAAATCTTTGTTCTGACGTCGATCTATCTGGTCATGCCCGTCGGACGGCCATCGTTGCGTCTGGCGCTCATCGGCAGCGTGACGGCGGCAGTGCTCTGGGAGATCACCCGTCACTTTCTTGTCTGGTACTTCGCGACCCTCTCTCAAGTAAGCGTCGTGTACGGTTCCCTGACGACGTCGATCGTCGTGCTGTTCAGCCTCGAAGCCCTCGCGACTCTACTGCCGTTCGGCGCGCAGATCATCTCCGAGTTCGAGCGATTCGGCCCGCCGGAACCGTTTCGCACGGACTGACGCAACACATTCGCATTTTGCATGCGGCATATTGAACGCTTAATGCAAACGTTTGTGGTTTGCGTCAGGGGTGATTAGAGGAATTCTTGACGAGCAACCTTCCAGAACGCGGGTCGCCGAGAGAGTCGTCTGTGCGGCAACCCACATATGCGGTCGAATCATGTCTGACAAAAGCCTCATGAAACGCCGTTTCGGAATGCGAGCACGAAGACTGCTACGGTAACATTGGGGGTGCGTCGTCGGCGCGCGTTCCGATGTCTGGACAGACAGTGAACCTTGCAACGTGCGTCGCTGCAAACCCGCTGGTTTCAGGGCTTTCCCGAAGTCAATCAGCGTGCCGGCACGCACGAAACTCAACAATGCATTCTGAATGCCATCTCGCCTGGCAAAAAACTGCCACGAGTTGGTGCGAATTACATGTCGCAGTCAACTTGAACGCAGTCAGTGGCCGCGGTGCTCATGTTGCCGAATCAGCCGGCGTGGGTGACTGAGACGCCCATAGAAAGCGCCCGCCCTGCGCGGGCCGCGGTTCATGATTCAAGCTAAGCGGTCGCATGCAGCTTCGCTTTCGCTGCTATCGGCGGAAACGCGCTTGCAACCGCGCGCCGCCGTCCGATGAACGCTTTCTGGAGAGCGCTGTCATGCCTCAACCTGCTGAGCTACCAGAAGAGCGCATCGCGGACCGTGCGAGCCCCGCGAACGATCCGAGCGTCCCCGCTGCCGAGCTTGCCCCCAGCCTCGATTTCGACGACAACAATGGGCCCACGCACACGCCGCTGCGCTTTGGGCGCCTCGCACTGTGGATGGCTTTGGCGAGCGCGCTCGGCATCGGCGTGCTCGGTACGATTGCTTACAGCATGTGNCGGCATCGAACAATCCGCCGTAGCGCCTGTCAGTACGCCGNAGCGGCCGTGCCCACGCCGACGATCACGCAAACGCCGCTGTCCATCCCGGCGGGTCTTGCGACTTATGCGGCCGGATCGATCGATACGACGTCACTTGCCGACAACGCCTCATCGAACGGAACCGACGTCGACATCGAGACCACCGATGGCACCGATGGCACCGGCGCGAGTACGGCCGCGGGGGCTGCCGCCCTCACCGCTGCAGCCGCGACGCAAAATACGGACGGCACCGGTGCACAATCCGCCGCGGCGCGCAAGCGAGACGACCGCCAGCCGTGCCGCGCGTTCATCGGGCAACTCGTATCAGGCCACGCTGGCCGCCCGCCGCCACGCCCGTGCGTGCCAAAAACGGATCCGGACTTTTCGCCCGCATGGGGGCGTTCTTTCATCGTGTGAGTTATCAACGCAATGTCCCGACCCGCCAGCGAGAGGAATATTCCCGCCCCTGAGGGCACGTTCCGCGCGAGCGTCTCACACGCGCTCGACTACGTCCGCACGCACGCGCAGCGCGTGCCCATGCCGGGCCCTGCTCTGCTTGCTGATCGGATTGCTCGTTCTCGCGTTGTAGGTCCGCACGATCTTCTCGGCGCAACTGCAGCAGGAATACGTCGGGCTGGTGCTGGAAGCGGTCGAACGAGCGGATGCCACGCGCGGGCGCCGCGCTCGCGCTGGACGGCGCT
>JAQFVI010000252.1 GCA_029439495.1 Caballeronia sp. BR6202001590007 | reverse complement strand
CTCTGTGAAAAATATGGCGAACAAGCTCACTATCCATAATCACTGTATGGTTGATGTTCTGACAACGAAATTTCCGATTCATTGTCCAGTAAGGCTGTCGAGGTTACCGGTCGTATTTACTGATTCTGGCTTGGCGGTTCGCGCTTCACGAAAAGTCTGCAGAAATCCCTGCGAACAGATCGTCATGCGCTAGAGGTTTACCCGGCATCATGCTAAAATCTCTGTCAATTGAAGGACTTGCCTTGTCTGCGGACAGCAAGTCTTTTTCTTTTTGGCGCGCTCGCATCGCTGTCCGCGCCGGTCGAATTTGCCGCCCGGGCGCTATTGAAGGTATAAGGCACATGCGCGGTCGTCGCGGAGTCGTCCGCCTATACTGAATCCGCCGGGCGACGCCCGAGCCGTGCCGCTCGCGCGCCGGTCGGATCGACTGGCTTCGCGGCGGTCGCGCCAATCTCAAGACGGAGTTTTCAGGGTGACTCGGACAGACGCGAAGGACAGCGCGCTCGTGTTGTTTTCAGGCGGCCAGGATTCGGCGACGTGCCTCGCCTGGGCGCTCGAACGTTATAAGACGGTCGAAACGCTCGGCTTCGATTACGGCCAGCGGCATCGCGTCGAACTGGAGTGCCGCGATGGCTTTCGCGCCGCCATCGCCCGCGAATTTCCGCATTGGGCCGAACGGCTCGGCGAAGACCATACGATCGATCTATCCGTGCTCGGCGCCATCAGCGATACCGCGATGACCCGCGAGATCGAAATCGAGGCAACGGCGAACGGACTGCCCAACACCTTCGTGCCCGGCCGCAATCTCTTGTTCATGACGATCGCCGCGGCGATCGTCTACCGGCGTGGATTGAAGGTTCTGGTCGGCGGCATGTGTGAAATGGATTTCTCCGGTTACCCCGATTGCCGCGACGATACCATGAAAGCGCTGCAGGTCGCGCTCAACCTCGGCATGGAAACGCGCTATGCGCTCGAGACGCCGCTGATGTGGTTCGACAAGGCCGACACCTGGCGTCTCGCGGAAACGCTCGGCGGCAATGCGCTCGTCGACATGATCCGCGTCGAGACGCACACTTGTTATGTCGGCGAGCGCGCCGAACTGCACGAATGGGGCTTCGGCTGCGGTCAATGCCCGGCATGCAAGCTGCGCAAGCGTGGCTACGAAGCCTATCGCGCGGACGAGCAGGTCGATGTCGCGCCGGTTTGATTCAACGAATTCATCGAGAGACACAAGTCAGTTATGACGTATGCGGTAAAGGAAATCTTCTACACGCTGCAGGGCGAGGGCGCGAACGCCGGACGTCCGGCCGTGTTCTGCCGTTTCGCGGGCTGCAATCTGTGGACGGGCCGCGAGCAGGATCGCGCGGACGCGGTCTGCAAGTTTTGCGACACGAGCTTCGTCGGCACCGACGGCGAGAACGGCGGCAAGTACCGTACGCCCGCCGAACTGGTCGCGATGATCGCGTCGCTGTGGCCGCAAGGCGAAGCGAATCGCTTCGTCGTCTGCACCGGCGGCGAACCGATGCTGCAGATCGATCAGCCCTTCGTCGATGCCTTGCACGAAACCGGCTTCGAGATGGCGATCGAGACAAACGGATCGCTGCCGGTGCTCGACAGCATCGACTGGATCTGCGTGAGCCCAAAAGCCGACGCGCCGCTCGTCGTCACGAAGGGTCACGAACTGAAAGTGGTCGTGCCGCAGGATAATCAACGCCTCGCCGAACTGGAGAAGCTCGATTTCGAGTATTTTCTGGTCCAGCCGATGGACGGCCCGTCGCGCGACATCAGCACGAAACTCGCGATCGACTGGTGCAAGCGGCATCCGAAATGGCGTCTGTCAATGCAGACGCACAAATACCTGAACATCCCCTGAAAAAAGTCGAGCCGACGTGCAGACGATTACCCGAAAACTCGAATTCGATGCGGGCCACCGCATCCCCGATCACCGCAGCCAGTGCCGCAATCTGCACGGGCATCGCTACGTGCTCGAAATCACGCTCCAGGGCGAACTCGTCGACGTCGAGGACGCGCCCGATCGCGGCATGGTGATGGACTTCGCCGACGTCAAGGCGCTGGCCATGGAGCATCTCGTCAACAAGTGGGATCACGCGTTCATCGTCTACGAAGGCGACGTCAAAGTGCGCGAATTTCTGCAAACGATAGCGGATCATAAAACCGTCGTGCTCGACCGCATTCCGACCGTCGAGAACCTCGCGGCCGTCGCGTTCAACATCCTGGCCGATGTCTACGATGCCCACTACGGCGTCAATCTGATGCTTAAGCGCGTGCGTCTCTACGAAACGCCGAACTGCTGGGCGGACGTCGAACTTCCTGCCTGAGTGCCGAAGGCGCGGCCGACGTCCGCGTTTTTGTCACGGTATGATCGCGGGATAAGCCGCCCGCCCGGGCCGACGACGAGAAACGGAGCGCGAGCATGCCGTCTTGTATGCTTCACCGCGATCGCGCGACCGTCCAGCATGGAGACGCGCGATGAGCACCTTCACCAATCCCTTCAAGCAACGCTTCAAGGAGCCCGGACCGCTGTTCGGTCTGTGGCTGTCGATGTGCAGCGCCGATGCCGCCGAAGCGCTCGCGCACGCGGGCTTCGATTGGCTGTGTATCGACATGGAACATTCGCTGAACAACAGCCGCGATGTCGTCGATCAGTTGCGCGCGATCGCGACGGCGCATCTGCCGAGCGAGCCGATCGTGCGCGTGTCCTTCAACGATCCCTGGCTCATCAAGCGCGTGCTCGACGCCGGCGCGCGCACGCTGATGTTTCCCAACGTGCAGTTGGCTGAAGAAGCCGCGCGTATCGTCGCGATGACGCAGTATCCGACCGCCGAAGCACGCGAAGGCTTGCGCGGCGTCGCCGGCATGGTGCGCAGCGGCATTCGGCGTGTCGCGATTATGTGACGGGCGCGAACGCGCAGATCGCGACCATCGTGCAAATCGAGTCGGCTGAAGCGCTCGAAGCCGTCAATGCGATCGCCGCGACGCCCGGCGTCGATTGCCTGTTCATCGGCCCCGCGGATCTCGCCGCGAGTCTCTGTCATCTCGGTAACGGCAGGCATCCGGACGTGCTGGCGGCGATTGAACGCATCGGCGCGGCGGCTCATCGTGCGGGCATCGCGAGCGGCATCTTCGCGCTCGATGCGTCGAGCGCGCGCGAATACGCGAAAACCGGCATCAAGGTGATCGCGGTCGGCGCGGACGTGATGTGGCTAATGAAGGCCACGCGGGCCGCGCTTCAGGAGGCGCGATCATGAAGCCCGCATGGCGCGGCGCGCTGGCGGCGGCGTCGGTCGTGCTTGGCCTCGCGTCGGGCGGCGTGGCACATGCGCAGGGCAAGCAGAAAGCGCCGGACGTCGCGACGCAGAATGCCGTCGCCGATTACAACGCCGGCAATTTCGCGTCGGCGCACTTGCAGTTCGCGCAGTTCGCGCGCGCCGCGAAGAAGGGCAGCCGGCTCGCCGAATTCAATTACGCGATGATGCTGCTCAACGGCGAAGGCGGTCCGGCCGACGTCTCCGAGGGCAAGAAGTGGCTGCGCGGCGCCGCGCCGATGCCGGCATGTCGCACGCGCAATACGTGTACGGCAAGATGTACGACGACGGCGAATTCATCGACCGCGATCCTGCGGAAGCGCATCGCTGGTTCCTGCGCGCGGCGAACCAGGGACACGTCCAGGCGCAACTCGCGCTTGCCAATCAGTTCCTCGACGGTCGCGGCACCGCGCGACAACACGCAGGCGTTCGTCTGGTACAAAAAGGCGGCCGAAGGCGGCGACATGACCGCGCAGTACGTCGCGGGATGAAAAACCGCGGTTCTGGCGAGACCGCGATTTTCTTCATCCCCAAGCACACGATGCGGCGCTAGCTCTGCATCAGCCGCTTCTGCCGCGCGACGCTCATGATGAGTCCGGTCGCGACACCGAGCGTCGTCAGTGCGGTGCCGCCGTAGCTCATGAACGGCAGCGGCACGCCGACCACCGGCAGGATGCCGCTGACCATGCCGATATTCACGAACGCGTAGGTAAACGCCAACGTCAGCGATCCCGCCAATAATCGCCCGAAGAAAGTCGCGCCGTTCGCCGCGATGTACAGCCCGCGCGCGATCAGCGCCATGTAGAGAAAGAGCAGCACGAGCCCGCCCGCGAGTCCGAACTCTTCCGAAAACACCGCGAAGATGAAGTCCGTATGCTTCTCCGGAATGAACTCCAGGTGCGCTTGCGTGCCCTTCAGCCAGCCTTTGCCAAGCGTGCCGCCCGAGCCGATCGCGATGACGGCCTGAATCGTGTGGAAGCCCTTGCCGAGCGGATCCGAGGTCGGATCGAGCAGCGTGCAGACGCGGTGTTTCTGATAGTCGTGCAGCATCGGCCAGTTCACTTCGGGCTGGCAGATCTTGTCCTGAAAGATCGCGATGCCCGATACGGCGATCACCGCCGCCGCCAGCACCGGCACGATCAGCTTGAAGCTTAGCCCAGCGAAATAGATGACGAACACGCCCGCCGCGAACACCAGCACGGCGGTGCCGAGATCGGGCTGCTTCGCGATTAGGCCGACCGGCAGCATCAGGATGACGAAGCCGACGAGATAGTCCCACCAGCGGATATTGCTCTCGCGCTTCTGGTAGTACCACGCGAGCATCAGCGGCATGGCGATCTTCATCAGTTCCGAAGGCTGAATCACCACGCCGACGTTGAGCCAGCGTTTCGCGCCCTTGCGCGTGAGGCCGAACATCGCGACGGCGACCAGAAGTGCCACGCCGATCGTGTAGAGCGGCACGGCGAAGCGCATCAGCGTCTGCGGCGAAATGTTGGCGAGTATCCACATCAGGCCGAAGGTCAGCATGATGTTGCGCAACTGATCTTCGACGCGTCCCGGCATGTCCAGGCTCGCACTGTAGAGCGTGACGATGCCGACGCACAACAGCAGAAAGACGATCAGCGCGAGCGGCTTGTCGAAGCCCGCGAACATGCGCTTGGCGCGGTCGATCCACTCGCGCTTGTCGAATTGCATGTGCAGTTGCATGACGGTGTCCTTTATTCGTCGATGCCGCCGGTCGGCGCATAGGTAGGTGCGCACGTCGCTTTCGTTGCCGCAAACCATCGTCGGCGCGGGTTGTGCGGCCCGGCGACGAGGCCGGCAGCGCGGCGGCGGGCGCTGACGCCGGCCGCCCCTTTTGTCCCTTTGTTGCAACACCCGTCAAACTCGCCGGGGCCAAGGCCGCGCGCGCGA
>JAQFVI010000251.1 GCA_029439495.1 Caballeronia sp. BR6202001590007 | reverse complement strand
ACGTCGAGGAAGAAGAATCGGAGCTCTTCCCCGAAATTCGCAAGGCTTCCATCGATCTCGATGCGTTGGTCAAGAAGATCGCTGCGCGCGAGGACGCGTTGCAAAGCCGCCTGACCGAGGTCGCCCCGCCGCACTGATTGCAGCACAAGCTTTGGGATGCGCCGGCAGCCGGCCTTAAGCACACTGCATGCGAACCCACGGAGGATCGACATGACAGTGCTGGGAAGCGCCACGGATATCGACGCGCGTATCGCCGCGCTCGACTAGGCCGGGATCGAAGCGCAGCTCGACAGCTTCGGCGCCGGCATCGCGCCGGGCATGTTTGCGCAAGACGAATGCGAAGCGCTTGACGCGCGCTATGACGACAAGGCTCAAAGGCTCAATTTCGCAGCCGCGTCGTGATGGAGCGGCACGGCTTCGGACGCGGCGAATATCAGTACTTCGCTTATCCTTTGCCCGATGCGATCGCGGCGCTACGACGCGCGTCTATCCGCATCTTGCGCCTATCGCGAACCGGTGGAACGAGATCATGCGCATCGATACGCGTTATCTGCGCGATCATGCGAGCTTCATCGATATCTGTATCGCGCAGGACAAACGCGTCCGATACCGCTCTTGCTGCGCTACGTGCCTGGCGATTACAACTGCCTGCATCAGGACCTTTACGGCGAACACATCTTCCCGATTCAGGTGGCCGTGCTGCTGTCCGCGCACGCGCGCGACTTTTTTACGGGCGGCGAATTCGTCATATTCGTCATGATGGAACAGCGTCCGCGCATGCAATCGCGCGCGGAAGTAGTGCCGCTATCGCAAGGCGATGCGGTGTTCTTCGCGGTGCATCATCGGCCCGCGCAGGGAACGCGCGGAGCGTATCGCGTGAACATGCGGCATGGCGTGAGCCGCCTGCGTTCGGGTCGCAGGCACATGCTCGGCGTCATCTTTCATGACGCGCAATAAGCGTCTTATTCGTTCTCATCGAAGTAGTGCCCGAAACGAGCCTGCTTCGTCTTGATGTAGCGCTCGTTCTCCTCGCGCATCGGAATGGCCAGCGCGACGCGCTCGGACACGGGAATACCATGCCTGAGCAGCGTGTCGAACTTCGACGGGTTGTTGCTCATCAGACGCACGGACCGGACGTTCATCGCGCGCAGGATGGCGGCGGCGGAATCGTATTCGCGGGCGTCGTCGGGCAGGCCGAGATGCAGATTGGCATCGACGGTATCGAGGCCCTGCTCCTGCAGCGCATACGCGCGAATCTTGTTGGCCAGTCCGATGCCGCGTCCCTCATGGCCGCGTAGATACAGCAGGATGCCGCGGTTTTCGGCGGCGATATAGCGCAGCGCCAGATCGAGCTGCTCTCCGCAATCGCAGCGATACGAGCCGAAGACATCGCCCGTCACGCATTCGGAATGCAGTCGCGTCAGCACCGGCTCGCCGTTGCCGACGTCGCCCATCACGAACGCGATATGTTCGACGCCCGTGTGCTTCACGCGGTACGCGTATGAACCGAACGTACCGTAGCGCGTGGGAATGGTGGCGGTGGCAATGAGTTCGACGTCCGCGCACTCGTCGCATTCGCCGAAACGGTGTTGCGGATCCTGCACGTCCTGCGGGGGAGAAGCGGTTTTCATAGTCAATCTGCAAAGCCATGACGGCCGGGCTTGTCCGGCACATCATGGTAAAGCCCATCGGGAAAATTTGCAGATTGTCGTATGGCGGACGCTTTTTCTCGCCGGCGCCGCCGCGCCAAGGCAGATTTTCGATGACGCAGACAGTTTTCGGATAGAACCTGCCGCGCGCCGAAGCTTCTGTTTGCCGCCGCGACCGAAGAAACCCGCATCGGGAAAGCGAGCAATATCGACTCAATAGGCACCGCCTATCCATACAATAAAATCAATCCACTTCTCTCGAACGATAGATTTATTGATTTATTGTATAGTTCATTCACTTCTTCAACACCACTCCAAAAGGAACCTGGTAATGCCCATCATCAACAGCCAAGTCAAGCCGTTCAAAGCAACCGCCTACCACAACGGCGATTTCGTGACCATTACGGAAGAAAGCCTGAAGGGCAAGTGGTCGGTGTTCGTGTTCTACCCGGCCGACTTCACGTTCGTGTGCCCGACGGAACTGGGCGATCTGGCTGACCGCTACGAAGAATTCAAGAAGCTCGGCGTGCAAATCTACTCGGTGTCGACCGACACGCATTTCACGCACAAGGCATGGCACGATACGTCGGACACGATCCAGAAGATCAAGTACCCGATGCTCGCCGACCCGACGCTGGCCATCTCGCGCGCGTTCGATGTGCTGATTGAGGAAGAAGGTCTGGCACTGCGCGGCACGTTCGTGATCAACCCGGAAGGCGAGATCAAGCTGTGCGAAATCCACGACAACGGCATCGGCCGTGACACAGGCGAACTGCTTCGCAAGGTTCAGGCAGCGCAATACATCGCCAAGAACCCGGGTCAGGTCTGCCCCGCCAAGTGGACGCCGGGCGCAGAAACGCTGACGCCGTCGCTCGACCTGATCGGCAAGATCTAACTCAAACGCGAGGCTCGTACCCTCTGTGAGCTGCAACGAATCTGCCGCAGGCCCGCGGTAGATTCGGAAACACCGGTAATACCCCTCACGCTCTCGATGCGGCGCCGAAACATTTCGGCGCCGCATCCAGGCACGCCCATACGAATCACGGAACGGACATCGCCATGCTGGACGCCAACCTCAAAACGCAGTTGAAAGCCTATCTGGAAAAGGTCAGCCGCCCGATCGAGCTGGTCGCCTTCCTTGACGACAGCGACAAATCGCGCGAGCTGCAAGCCCTGCTCGACGATATCGCGTCGCTCAGCACGCGGATCAGCGTCATCGAGAAAGGAGAAAGCGGATGTCGGCGCACGCCGTCCGTCGTTCACGATTGGCGAGCCGGGCAAGGAAGCGGGCATCCACTTCGCCGGCATTCCGACGGGCCACGAATTCACTTCGCTCTTGCTCGCGCTGCTGCAGACCGGCGGCCATTCGATCAAGCTGGATGACGCGACCATCGAGCAGATTCGCAATCTCGACGGCGATTTCTCGTTCGAGACGTACTTCTCGCTGTCGTGCCAGAGCTGCCCGGAAGTCGTGCAGGCGCTGAACATGATGGCGATCATCAACCCGCGCATCAAACACGTCGCGATTGACGGCGCGCTGTTCCAGGAAGAAGTCGAGTCGCGCCAGGTCATGGCCGTGCCGATGATGTTCATGAACGGCGAAAGCTTCAGCCAGGGCCGCATGGACGTGAAGGAAATCCTCGCGAAACTCGACACGGGTTCTGCCGAGCGCGCGGCGAAGGAACTGGAGAAGAAGCCGGTGTTTGACGTGCTGATCGTCGGCGGCGGCCCGGCGGGTGCGGCAGCAGCGATCTACGCGGCGCGCAAGGGCATCGCGACGGGCGTCGTCGCGGAGCGTTTCGGCGGCCAGGTGCTCGACACGATGGCCATCGAAAACTTCATCTCCGTGCAGGAAACCGAAGGGCTGAAGTTCGCGACCGCACTCGAACAGCACGTCAAGAGCTATGAAGTCGACGTGATGGACGTGCAACGCGCCGAGAAGCTCGTGCCGGGCAAGATCAACGAGATCCATCTGGCGAGCGGCGCCGTGCTGAAGGCGAAGACGGTCGTGCTGTCGACCAGCGCCCGCTGGCGTGAAATCGGTGCGCCGGGCGAGCGCGAGTATCGCGGACGCGGCATGGCCTACTGCCCGCATTGCGACGGCCCGCTCTTCAAGGGCAAGCGCGTCGCGGTGATCGGCGGCGACAATTCGGGCGTCGAAGCGGCCATCGATCTCGCGGGTATCGTGTCCGCGGTGACGCTGATCGAATTCGGCGCGGAACTGCGCGCGGACGCCGTGCTACAGAAGAAACTGCGCAGTCTGCCGAACGTGACGATCGTCACGCAAGGCCAGACGACCGAGATCACCGGCGACGGCAAGAAGGTGAACGGCATCGTCTACAAGGATCGCGCGACCAACGAAGAAAAGCGTATCGAACTGGAAGGCGTGTTCGTGTAGATCGGCCTCGTGCCGAATACCGAGTGGCTCAAGGGTACCATCGAGTTGTCGAAGCACGGTGAAATCGTTGTCGATGCGAAGGGCGCGACGTCGCTCCCCGGCGTGTACGCGGCCGGCGACGTAACGACGGTGCCGTACAAGCAGATCGTGATCGCGGTCGGCGAAGGCGCGAAGATATCGCTGTCCGCGTTCGATCACCTGATCCGCACATCGGTGGAAGAAGCGGCGGCGTAAGCGTAACGGCTCACGGCATCGCGAAGACCGGAAGGCGAATGGCGCAAACCGTTCTTTTCCGCCGTGTGGTGCGACGGTCACGGATAAAAAATGTACTAGACGGTTCGCCTTTGAAATGTTTAGCAGACTGCGCGCCGATCGAAGTTCGATTGAAGCCTGAATGAATAGGCGTCGTTATGCATCGCAAGCGCCTTTGAAAGTCTGCTATCGCCGCCTAGACTTAAAGTGTTTTCTCAACAGCTAGGCAGGGGATGGCAATGAGAACACGGCCACGCGACATGGTGCGCATGCTTGCGACACTCAGACATTCGGCACATTGCAGAGGCTTGCGTGCCGCTAAAGCGCGCGAAGCTATGGAGCAGGCGCGCGAAGAAAGCAGCGACGATCTCAACGAAGACGATACCCTTGAAAGAGCACCGTCCTCTGAAGAGACGCATAAGCGTTCACATTGACGTGCGGCAGAAGCGTGTCAGACTCGCGCCGCATTGCGATAGGGCGAAAAGCGCCATTGGCCCGAAGCGTCTTTGACGGCCACCGCGGCATGCTCATGCAGCACATCGCTTACGGCGCCGGCTTTGATGTCCTCGGTGATCTTAAGAACCAGCAGTGTGCGTTCAGGCTGCGATCCGTCCAAAGAATCGCACGCTTTCGTTTGCCGAGAGATGGGCTCGTTCGCGACATAGCGATTGCGTGCGCCAATAAACCCCTTGATGCTCGCCATGCGCCACATGTTCCGCGTCGTCTTCCTCATGAGCGGGAAGCGGGCACGCATCGAGATCGTTCGCCGCGCGACTTGCGCAATACAAATCAAATGCGCGTCGTCTTTTTCAAGCCTGCGAGTTGCAAGGCACGCAACGCATCGTGACCGTCGCGATAACACGTAAAGACTCCAAGTATGATTTGATCCACCGTCGCT
>JAQFVI010000250.1 GCA_029439495.1 Caballeronia sp. BR6202001590007 | reverse complement strand
TACAAGCTGCCCGACTATCCCGAAGAGCCGAAGAACGACGAGGAAAAAGCCATCCGCGCACGTTACGGCAAGTGCCTCGGCTCGGCCGTGAATCCGGTGCTGCGCGAAGGCAACTCGGACCGCCGCGCGCCGCTCGCGGTCAAGAACTACGCGAAGAAGCATCCGCACAGCATGGGCGAGTGGAGCATGGCCTCGCGCACCCACGTCGCGCACATGAAGCACGGCGACTTCTATCACGGCGAAAAGTCCATCACGAACGATGAGGCGCGCGAAGTCCGCATGGAACTCGTGACCAAGGGCGGCAAAACCATTGTCCTCAAGCCGAAGGTCAAGCTGCAGGCGGGCGAGATCGTCGACAGCATGTTCATGAGCAAGAAGGCGCTTGTCGCGTTCTATGAAGAACAGATGGAAGACGCGTTCAAGACCGGCGTCATGCTGTCGCTGCACGTCAAGGCGACCATGATGAAGATCTCGCACCCGATCGTCTTCGGTCACGCGGTCAAGGTGTTCTACAAGGACGCGTTCGCGAAGCACGCGAAGCTCTTCGAAGACCTCGGCATCAACGTGAACAACGGCCTCGTCGATCTGTACACGAAGATCGAAACGCTGCCGGAATCGCAGCGCGAGGAAGTCATCCGCGACATGCACGCGTGTCACGAACATCGTCCGGCGCTGGCGATGGTCGATTCCGCCAAGGACATCTCGAACCTGCACGCGCCGAACGACGTGATCGTCGACGCATCGATGCCCGCGATGATCCGCGCGGGCGGCAAGATGTGGGGCGCCGACGGCCGCCCGCAGGACACCAAGTGCCTGATTCCGGAAAGCACGTTCGCACGCATCTATCAGGAAATCATCAACTTCTGCAAGACCAACGGCGCGTTCGACCCGAAGACCATGGGCACGGCGCCGAACGTCGGCCTGATGGCGCAGAAGGCCGAGGAATACGGCTCGCACGACAAGACCTTCGAGATCGCCGAAGACGGCACGGCGCGCATCGTCGACAACGCGACCAACGAAGTCATCGAATCACTGACGCAGGAAGTCGAGCAGGGCGACATCTGGCGCATGTGCCTCGTGAAAGACGCGCCGATCCGCGACTGGATCAAGCTCGCCGTCACGCGCACAAAGAACTCCAGCATGCCGGCGGTGTTCTGGCTCGACCCGTATCGTCCGCACGAAAACGAACTCATCAAGAAGGTCGAAACCTACCTGAAGGATTACGACACCAAGGGCCTCGACATCCAGATCATGTCGCAGGTGCGCGCGATGCGTTACACGCTCGAACGCGTGATTCGCGGCATGGACACGATCTCGGTCACGGGCAACATCCTGCGCGACTATCTGACCGACCTGTTCCCGATCATGGAACTCGGCACGAGCGCGAAGATGCTGTCGATCGTTCCACTGATGGCGGGCGGCGGCCTGTATGAAACGGGCGCGGGCGGCTCGGCGCCGAAGCACGTCAAGCAGCTCGTCGAAGAGAACCATCTGCGCTGGGATTCGCTCGGCGAATTCCTAGCGCTTGCGGTGTCGCTGGAAGAACTCGGCATCAAGCGCGACAACGCGCGTGCGAAGCTCGTCGCGAAGGCGCTCGACGCCGCTACCGGCAAGCTGCTCGACAATAACAAGAGCCCGTCGCCGAAGACCGGCCAGCTCGACAATCGCGGCAGCCAGTTCTATCTCGCGATGTACTGGGCGCAGGAACTCGCGAACCAGTCGGAAGACAAGGCGCTCGCCGAGCAGTTCGCACCGCTCGCGAAGACGCTGACCGAGAACGAGCAAAAGATCGTCGACGAACTCGCGCAGGTACAGGGCAAGGAAGTGGATATCGGCGACTACTACCAGCCGGACGAGAAGAAGCTCGCCGCCGCGATGCGTCCGAGCCAGACGTTCAATGCCGCGATCGACGCCGCTCAGGCAAGCGTGAAGTAACACGGTGACGGGGCATCCGATGCCCCTCGCAGAACCGGCATCGCCTTCACGAAATGCCGGCTTTGTTTGCGCGCGTGGACGCGAAACCCTCGTGGAATCCGCACGCTCGGTGCAATTGATTAAACCTGTGCCGACCGCACCGAAAATCGAGCGGGTAGAATCGTTACCTCGCTGCCCGCTCGCAAGTTAAGACACATTCGCATGAACCTACACGACCAGCTCGGCGTGCTGGAGTCGAGCCTGACCGTGCTCCTTCAGGCCGCCCCGGCTTCGGCTCCGGCTTCGGCTTCTGCCACCGCTACTGCCGACGCCACCGCTCCCGCTCCGACCGACACGCCCGCGCCCGTCGAACCGCCGCCGCTCACCGACGCGCCCGTGCAAGACGGTCCGCTCACGCTCGTCGTATCACGGCCGGATCGCGATGCGATCGAGATGTCGATCGGCGGAAACAGCGATCTCCGGTAATAGCGCAGCATCGGCGCATACGCGATGCACATCCCCGCCCACGCGAGCCAGGCCGGCCACGCGCGCCCAGCGTCAGCGCGAACAGGGGCGGCGCGAGATAGATCACGAACATGCCGACGAGCGTGCCCGCGAGCAGCAGCGGCGAATAGCGCAGTTGCGTGAAGGCGGTGCGCGCGATCATGTTCCAGATGTCGCGCCACGAATCATAGGGGCGCAGCGATTCGCTCGCGTCCGCCAGATCGAGGCGGATCGGCCGCGCATCGTTCGCGCCGCCGCGATGCTTGATGCGCTGCGCGAGACTGCAATCGTCGATCAGTTCGCGCCGGATCGATTCGATGCCGCCCGCCTCGGCCAGCGCCGAGCGGCGCACGATGGATGTCCGCATCGGTCAGCAACAGGAATTCGGCGGGCAGGCCGAGCTTGTCGATCGCTTCGATGCTCTGCGACTGCGCCCACACCTTGCCCGACCAGCCGGGCGGCAGCGGCTGCGCGGTCAGCACCGTCAGACGGTCTTCGAGGCCGAGATCGCGCGCGGCGGCGAGGGCGGCGGCGGCCGTGCCGTCGGTACTGTAATCGTCGTCGACGATCACATGGAACGCGCCTTCGTAATCCTGCTTGAGCAGCGAGCCGACCGCGTGGCCGATCACATCGGCTTCGTTGCGCGCGGGCACGACGGCGACGAGGCCGGGCCATGCGCCGTGACGCGCGATCTCGACATTGCCGAGCGCGTGGATGGTCGTCGACGACAGCGCGGGCGCGGGTTGCGCGCGCCAGAAGCCGCCGCGCGCGAGCAGCAGCACGATCCAGATCAGCAAAGACAGCCAGGCGATCGATAACATAAAAATGACGATGTACTGAAAACGGAGTCCGCACGGTCGCGCCTGGCCCGGCCGGATGTCGAGGATGTCGAGATATCGGCGGATCCGCCGCAGTGCGCAGATGAATTGATGATGCGTGCCGCTCACGCACGTCCGACACACACGTTGCCGCAAGCGGATGCGGATATCGCCGGGCGACGGGTGCATGAGCGGCTCGGGGAATCCGAGAGTGTAATGGGTTCTTCCTCGCGCCGTATTTCGGCCTTCATCACGCCTTCGCAGACTGCCGCTGAAGAAAGCCCAAACAAGCACCCAAAAGGAACGCGATAGAATACGCGGTCAATCTGGACGCGCAGAATGAAACATTTCGTCTTTTTGCCAGTTTGCCCGATGCGTGCCCACCGTTGTCAGTAATAGTTTTGTAATCAGGCAATCGTAATAAGGCGACGCCGACGATCGAACGCGCTCACTGCGCGCTTCATACCCGGCCTACCCCGAAACCCGCGCCAGTCGGAGTTCGTTCTCATCCTTGCTCAACCCCGCGGCTTTTGTGCGGACGTGGTCCGGGCGATCGAGATCGTTGATCGCGCGCTCAAACGACATGGCGCGCCCGTCTATGTGCGTCACGAAATCGTGCACAACCGGCACGTCGTCGACAATCTGCGCGGCAAGGGCGCACGTTTCGTCGAGGAACTCGATGAAGTGCCGCACAGCGCGGTCGCCATCTTCAGCGCGCACGGCGTCGCGAAGAAGGTCGAACAGGATGCGCAATCGCGCAGGCTCGACGTGCTCGACGCTACGTGTCCGCTGGTGACGAAGGTGCGCAGGGACGCCAGTACGTCGCGCAGGGACGCACGCTCATTCTGATCGGCCATGCGGGGCATCCGGAAGCCGAAGGCACGATCGGTCAGATTTCCGGGAGGTCGTGCTCGTGCAGAGCGAAACGGAAGTCGATACGCTGTCGCTGGCCGCCGATGCGCCCGTCGCCTATGCACGCAGACGACGCTGCGGTGGACGACACGCGCGGCATCATCGATGCGCTGCACCGGCGCTTCACCGATATCGTCGGCCCGGACACGCGCGACATTTGCTACGCGACGCAGAACCGCCAAGCCGCCGTGCGCGAACTGAGCGCGCAGATCGACGTGCTGCTGGTGGTGGTCGGCGCGACGAACAGTTCCAATTCGAACCGGCTGCGCGAGAGCGGCGCCGAGAGCGGCGTGCCGAGCTATCTCGTCGCGGACGGTTCGAAAGTCAGGGCCGAGTGGTTTGCGGGTGCGCAGACCGTCGGCATCACGGCGGACGCTTCGGCGCCCGAGGAAATGGTCAAACATGTGATCGATGCCATGCGCGCCTTCGGCCACGTCGAAGTCACGACGATGGCCGGCCGCGAGGAAAAGGTCGAATTCAAACTCCCCGCGAAACTCATGCAGCCGCTCGCCGACGAATCGGCCACGGCGGCGGTTCGCGAAGAATAAGGAAAGCAGGCAATTGTCTATCCCGATGCTTCAAAAAGCGCGCGTCGGCGCGTACATCTTTAAGCAGCACATCACGGGCACGAAGCGTTATCCGCTCGCGCTGATGCTCGAACCGCTGTTCCGATGCAATCTCGCGTGTAACGGCTGCGGCAAGATCGACTATCCGGATCCGATCCTGAACCAGCGCCTGTTGCTCGAAGAGTGCCTCGGCGCGGTGGACGAATGCGGCGCGCCGGTCGTGTCGATCGCGGGCGGTGAGCCGCTGCTGCACAAGGAAATGCCGCAGATCGTCAAGGGCATCATGGCGCGCAAGAAGTTCGTCTATCTCTGCACGAACGCGCTGCTGATGGAAAAGAAGATGGACGACT
>JAQFVI010000249.1 GCA_029439495.1 Caballeronia sp. BR6202001590007 | reverse complement strand
CGCAGTGTGGCGATCGTCCGATACGGGCTTTCGTCGACCGGCCATTCGACCGATGCGTCTTCGATCGGTTGCGAATCCGCGTCGGTCCACAACTGCGCGCGCAATTCGAACACGGCGTCATGCGCGGCAAAGTAGTCGACTGCCGCATGACGGAAACCGTTCTCGTCCTGTTTCGGATCGAGCGTCCATTCCTTGAGGTCATCCTGAGCGGTCGACACCGGAAAGACCGCAAGCTTCGCGACATAGTCGCCAAAACGCATCGGCGCCTGGTGAAGTACGCATCCGCGATCGGATGGCTATATGGATGACCGAAAAAATCGGCCTTCGCGCTGGGCTCCGCGATCTTCGTGAGCAACCGGTTCATGTTGCGCGCGAGGCTCGACACGGCGCTCTTCACGCCTTCGGGCATCGGCGTTGCCAGACCGGTGGGTACCGCGTCTGCAACTCGCGGGCACTTACGACGATGCGTGGAAAGCGCAACGTTGTCCGTCGCTGCCCGACGATTTCGATTTCGGCTACTGGAACTGCGCGCCGCGCGATCAGCAACTGGACTTCATCACGCCTAACGCGCGGATCGAACTCTGGAATCTCGCGGATTCATCGGCGACGGCGGATGGCTACTTGTGCGTCGATCTGCCGGACGACTGGCCGATGCTGCACGTCCGCCTGTATGACGGTCTCGTCCTGCCGATTCCGATGACGGCCGACACGCTGATCGTCGATACCGACGCGATGATGCTCACGCTGACGCATCGTCTCCCGTTCATCGAGAAGCGGGACATGGCGAGCGTGGAAGCGTGGTTGCATCCGCACTTATCGCGCGCAAAGACGGCGCGGCGCTCGCCATCAGTCCGACACCGAGCTTGTACTGGCAGACCATCGGCGGGGCGCGTGTAGTCGTGCCTTATCAGAACGTCGCGAATCTTGGGGAGGCCACGGGGACCACGAACACGGTGCTGATCAAGGGCAATCCGGCGTTCGTCGCCGGTAAGAGCCTCGTTCCGTCCGTCAAGGGCGACGAAGCGGCGGAGAACGGCATCATCAGCGGCACGAAGACAGCCAACGCATGGCCGATGACGTGGAGCGGCACCGTGAACATCGAACAATGCAAGATCGTTCGCTACTCGGATACGGTGTGGAGCAACGACATCGCCGGTTGACGAAGCCTGCGATTCTGCCCGCGTTTCGGCTCGCCGAACACTCACAGTACAAGACGACGAAAGCACATGGTCACGCTATCGACTCATCAGAAAGCCTATCTCGACTGGATTGCAAAGACGCAGATGTCGGGCGGCGATGCCAGCAGCACCGCGAGCCCGAATGCTCCCGCACAACAGGCTCAGGGCGCCAATGGAACGGCCAATTTCGTCGTTATCGGTGGCCGCGTCGTCGATCCCAACAAGACGTCTCACGACTTCTGTCATTTCGGTCAGCAGACGTCGGGCGTCAACCTGAAGTACACCGATCCTGAATGGCGTCAGCATATTCACGACATTCTCGACATGCTCGGGAACATCCCTGTCATCGGCTCGCTGTTCAACGGGATCAACGCGGGCTTGTATATCGCCGAGGGCAACGCGCAGGATGTGGTGCGGGAGACGGCGTCGCGTTTCCGGTTTTCGTCGATTGACGGCAGCCTGCATCATCTCTTCGCGAGCGTGACTCCGAACGCGATGCGTTTTCCGCTCGTCGGCATCGAAGACCGGCATGGCAACTGCATTCGCATCGTCTATGACGACGCGGGCCTTCCCGTCGCCATTCACGATTCGGCCGGGCGCGTGCTGCAACTCGACTACGTGTCGGTGCAGGTGTCTGACGGCGAATCGGTCACGCGCCTGCATCGCGTGATGCTGGGCGTGCAGGCGCTCGTGAGTTATGGCTATTCCGGCGCAGGCGACCTCGAAAGCGTGCGCAACGCGCAGGGGCAGATCGTCCGCGAGTTCCGCTATCGCAACCACATGCTGATCAAGCACAGCCAGCCCGGCACGCTCACTGCGCGCTACGAATACGACGCGTACACGCCAAAAGGCAAAGTGCTCTGCATCGGAAACAACGCGGGGCAGCGCTGGCAGTTTCGCTATCTGACCGATCGCACCGAAATGATCGATCCGCTCGGGCATATCGAGTCGTATCTGTTCAACGCGGACAACATGCTGACCGGGCATGTCGACGGCACGGGCCGCCTGATGAAATCGGAAGTCGATGGACAGGGCAACGTGCTGATGCGCACGGATGCGGGCAGACGCACCCTTGACCTTTACGGCAAGACCACGTCGATGACCGATGCGGCGGGGCATCGCACGGAAATCATGCACGATGCGAAGTGGCAGCTTCCCGTTTTCGTTTCGGACGAGATGGGCTCTGCCACGCACTACGAATACGACGCCCGCGGCGAATTGGCCGCGACGATGGATGCGCTCGGGCATCGCACCGAACACGTCCATGACGAGCGCGGCTTGCTGCGCGAGATCGTCGATGCGCATGGCAACCGGCAACGCTTCGAGCACGATGCCGCCGGTCTCATGACCGCGCATTTCGACTGCTCGCAACAGCCGACGCGCTTCACCTGGGACGAGTGGGAGCACCTGCGATCGGTGACGAACGCGCTCGGCGAAACGATCCGCCACGAGCGCGATCGCGCCGGACGCGTGCTGTTGACGCACTATCCTGACGCGAGTCGCGAAAACTATCGTTATGACGTGTATGGCCGTCTGATCGAATACATCGATCGGCTCGGCGCGACGACGCGCTGGGAGTAGACGCCGAACGGTCTGGTGGCGGCGCGCATCGATGTGCTGGGGCATCGCATCGGGTACGAATACGACGCGGCGCGCCGCATGAGCGCGATCGTCAACGAGAACGGCGCGCGCCACCGTTTCGTTCACGATGCCGCGGGGCCGTCTGATCGAAGAAGAGGGTTTCGACGGGCGCGTGACCGCATACCGTCACGATGCATCGGGCATGACGTGCGAGCGGGTTCGGCACGGCACCGGAAGCGATGTCGCCGACGTGCTCGCACGCGGCCTATTCTGTGTACGCCGCGGACAACCTGTGAGGCGATCATGCCGGATATCGCATTTCCTCAGGCATCCGGCTCGGGCGCGCGAACGCGCCGCTCGAGCCTCGCCGTATTTGTGATCGTGCTCGTCGTCGGTCTCGTGTATGTCGCGATGCAACTCGCATCGGACCTTCAACCGGTCAGGCAAAGCTCCGCGATGCTGTATTTTCTGCTGGGCGTCGCATTGCTGATCGCGCTCGGCTTCGAGTTCGTCAACGGCTTTCACGATACGACGAACGCAGTGGCGACCGTCATCTACTCCCATTCGCTGACGCCGAATTTCGCGGTCGTCTGGTCGGGCGCGTGGAACTCCATCGGCGTGCTGATTTCGAGCGGCGCGGTGGCGTTCGGCATTCTGCAACTGCTTCCCGTCGAACTCATCTTGCAGGTCGGCAGCAGCGCGGGCTTCGCGATGGTCTTCGCGCTGCTCATCGCGGCGATCATTTGGAATCTCGCGACATGGTGGCTTGGCCTGCCGTCGTCGAGTTCGCAGATCGGCTCGATCATCGGCGTGGGCCTTATGAATCAACTGATGCGCGGGCCGTCCGGCACGAGCGGCGTCGACTGGTCGCAGGCGATGGGCATCGGCAAGTCGCTGCTGTTTTCGCCGATCGTTGGTTTTCTGTGCGCGGGTCTGCTGCTGCNCCGCCGCCGTTCTGGATTCGCGCGCTGCTGATCCTCACCTGCACGGGCGTATCGTTCGCGCACGGCTCGAACGACGGCCAGAAGAGCATGGGCCTCATCATGCTGATCCTCATCGGCACGGTGCCGACCGCGTATGCGCTCAACAAGGCGGTGAGCCCGTCGGAAACCCAGACCTTCATAGCGGTTGCGCACGAGGCGTCGGCGGTGTTCGCGAAGTATGCGGCGAATGCGCCGCGCTCGGCCGATGCACACGAAGACACGCAGGT
Organism: Caballeronia sp. BR6202001590007; assembly: GCA_029439495.1. Lineage (GTDB taxonomy): Bacteria > Pseudomonadota > Gammaproteobacteria > Burkholderiales > Burkholderiaceae > Caballeronia. The sequence continues at coordinate 940 of JAQFVI010000249.1, read as the reverse complement.
TTTCGTGCGCACGCGGTAGATGTCGTCGGCGACGTTGCCGGCCGTGAAGCAGCTACCGATACGATCGCGGATCAGGTCGGCGCGTCGGGATCGCTCGCGGCGGTGCCGCAGAACATCGTCGACAACGTGCGCAACAACATGTACCTCGTATCCGAGGCGATCCGGTTCATGGAGAAGGCGAATGAGCCCGCGTTCACGTTGGGCGACAAGGCCGTGATCGACAACTACAAGCGACAGCTCGATCACGCGANAGCGCATCGTCGTGATGGTCGGGGAGAAGATTGGCAAGCAGCNTGCCCACGGGCTGCCGGTTTCGACGACGCACGTCCTGTCGTCGGGCGTCGCCGGAACCATGGCCGCGAACGGCTCAGGGCTGCAATGGAACACGGTGCGCAGCCTCGTGCTTGCGTGGGTGTTGACGCTGCCGGCGTCGATCACGCTGGCAACGGGTCTCTACTGGGTTTTTAGAAACGTCTTCTGATACGCGTCGCGTTCAAGCGTTCGACGGACGGCCGGTCTTGACCGTTTCCAGCGCCTTCACCGCCGCGACGATGCGTTTGTCTGGCGCGGCATCGAGCATCGCGAGCGCGGCTCGCAGCAGTTCGCTCTTCTTCACGCGCAGGCCGTTATCCTGACACTTCTGCTTGAGCGACGCGAGCTTTGCGTAGTCCGACTTGGGCATCGTGAAGCTGTCGCGCACGACCTTCTCCTTCTTCACGCGCCTGGTCTTGCTGTTGGGTTTGACTTCTGCCTTGACGGCGGGCTGTGCTGCAGGTTTGGTGTTCGGCTTCGTCGTGGACTTCGTGGTAGGCTTGGTCGTGGGCTTGGCAGCCTTCGTCACGTTCTTCTTCGCGACTTTCTTCTCGACGGGCGCTGCGGCGTTCGACTTGCTGTCCGCTGCCTTGTCGACCGATTTCTTCGACGTCTTCGCAGCGGCCTT
>JAQFVI010000248.1 GCA_029439495.1 Caballeronia sp. BR6202001590007 | reverse complement strand
CTTTTCGCAGGGGAAGATCGTCGAACAGGCGCCGCCGCGGCAATTCTTTTCCGCCCCGCAACACGAACGCACGCGCCAGTTTCTGCGTGCGGTGACCGACGCGATAAGCACGGTCATGCGGTCCGGATATTGCGCAACGCTCGTGAAAAGTCACGAGAGAGAAAACAATGTCCCCCGATTCGCATCAAGATCCGCTTCATGAGTTGCATCAGGCTGCACGCATCGACGACCTGTCGGAATCGCGCGGCATGCGCGTATGCATCAAGTGCGGCGATCAGGAAACGCCGATTCTGCTGGTGCGCGACGGCGAAGCCGTGCACGCGTTTTCCGCCGATTGTCCGCATGCGGGCGCGCTGCTGGAGGAAGGCGCGGTCTGCGATGGAAAAATCGTATGTCCCTGGCATAAAGGCACGTTCGATCTGCGGGACGGCAGTCTGATCGAACCGCTGCCCTTGAAGGGCCTGACGCGTTATCCGGTCACACTCAAAGACGGCGAGGTGTTCGTCGGGCTCGAGCCGCAAGCGCCGCATGCTGCTGACAAGACCATGCTGATCGTCAGCTCGGGTGCTGCGGGTGCGGCCGCCTGCGCCATCTTGCACGAAACGGGCTTTGCCAGACGCATCGTGATGGCCGGTCACGATGCACCGATGCCCTACGATCGAACCTCGCTCAGCAAGTTCGTCATCTCGGGCGAGATGCCGGTGGACGACACGCCCCCGCTGCTCGACGACGATTTCTTCGCTTGTCACGCCGTGGAACGCATCGATTCGAACGCCGTGCATCTCGATGCGCTTGCCCGGCATGCCGAGCTGGTCGATGGCCGGAAGATCGACTATGACATCGCGCTCGTCTGCACCAGCGGCACGCCCAAGCCTCTGGACATTCCCGGTGCGAATCTCGCGCATGTTCATATGCTGCGTCGCATCGACGATGCGCGCGCGATCGTCGAATCGCTCGATACGTTATCGGGCAATACGCGCGCGGTGATCGTCGGCGCGAGCTTCATCGGGCTCGAAGTGGCGTCGTCTTTGAGAAAGCGCGGAGTCGAGGTGAGCGTCGTCGCGCCGGGCAAGGTTCCGTTCGAGAAATCGTTCGGTACGCGCATCGGCGAGATGTTCAGGAAGCTGCACGAAAAGAACGGCGTCACGTTTTATATGAATGCGCAGGTCAAAGCGTTGCGGGGCGGCAATGCTGTCAGCGAAGTCATGCTTGACTCGGGCGAACGCATCACGGCCAATCTCGTGATCGTAGGCACCGGCGTGAAGCCGGGCTATGGCGAAGCCCTGCGTATCGAGCATTGGCGCGTCGCGCAGCAACAGGCGCGGATCGCGGCGTTCAACATGGCAGGCATCGAAAGCGCTTACGACGGCGTGCCGTATTTCTGGACCTATCACTACGGCAAGAACTTTGACTATCTCGGGCATGTCGATGCCCCGGACTACGTCGAGATCGACGGCGATCTGGGCCAGCAAAAGTTCATCGCCTATCTGCTCAAGGACGGTGCGGTGCGCGCGATCGTCGCATGCGAACACCAGCGTGCGGTGTGCAGGCTCGCGGAAGCGATGCGTACCGGACTCACGCTGGAAAGCGCGCGAAGCACCGCGCAAAAAGCGGACTAAGATTGCGAGGATTTGACATGCCGACCCGCCCGAAAAAAGCTTCACCCAGGCGAAGCGGTAAATCCAGCACGCGCCAGCGCCACACGCTTGCCCAAAGCAAACCGAAGCGCACGGGCAAGCGCTGGTCGCATCATGTGACGGAAACCAGCGATGCGATGGATATCGAACACGACATCTTCAAGACAGGCACGGCGCAAGAGATCGCGGATTCGCTCAAGCGTTCTTTGACGCGCAGCAAACGGCGTAAGGGCACGCCTTTTCAATCCGCGATGTCGATGCTGAACTTCTACATCAATCGGGCGGGACGCAATCTGTCCAAGGACCGCCGCAATACGCTTGAGCGCGCCAAGGGTCGCTTGCGCGAAGCGTTCGGACACAAGCCGTGACCCTTGCCCGGTGTCGGGCTTGCGCGGGGTAATGGAACGTCGATTGCTACGCGTTATGCATGAGCCCCGGCACGCTCGGGTCAAGCTTCGTAACGCTTCGGGAATCGATAGATTGAAGACACGGCAACGATCGATCGCAGCGCTCATCGTTTTTTCCACCTCGGCCGCAACGGCATTCGCCGCCGACTATGCGTCGGGCTATGGCCCGAATCCTTCTCTCGATGCGCCGCATAAGTCGCTGATGCCGACCGTGAACATCGCGCCCGCCAAACCGTGGACGCAAGGCCAAAAGCCCACGCCTGCGGCGGGCTTTGCGGTGACCGCGTTCGCGACCGGGCTCGATCATCCACGCTGGATCACCACTTTGCCGAACGGCGACGTGCTCGTCGCCGAAAGCAACGCGCCCGCTCAACATGACGAGAACGCCGGCGTCAAGGGCTTCGTCATGAAGAAGGTGCAGAAGCGTGCCGGAGCGAGCGTGCCAAGCCCCGATCGCATCGTGCTGCTGCGCGATACCAACGGCGACGGCGTTGCCGATACGCGCACCGTGTTCATCGACAAGCTGCATTCGCCGTTCGGCATGGCGCTGGTCGGTGACGACCTGTATGTCGCCGATACCGATGCCATCCTTCGCTTCAAGTATCGCGCTGGCGATACGCAGATGACGACGCCGGGCGAGAAGTTCATCGATCTGCCCGGCGGGCCGATCAATCATCACTGACCAAGAATGTCATCACGAGCAAGGACGGCAAGAAGCTTTATGTAACCGTCGGCTCGAACAGCAATGCGGCAGAAAACGGCATTGACGCCGAGCAAGGGCGCGCGGCGATCATGGGAGCGATATCGCGTCGAAGCAGTCCCGGCTCTTTGCGACCGGCTTGCGCAATCCAAACGGCATGTCGTGGCAACCACAAAGTGGCGCGCTTTGGACAGTCGTCAACGAGCGCGACGAACTGGGCAACGACCTCGTGCCGAACTATTTGACGAGCGTGAAGGACGGCGCGTTTTATGGCTGGCCTTATAGCTATTACGGGCAGCACGTCGATGATCGCGTCAAGCCGCAACGCGCGGATCGCAGGATGCCGCTGTTCGACGATACCGCCTTGCTCGACGCCTATTCGCGCACGGTCATCGGCGCGCTAGAGCGCATGCAGCAAGCGGTCGTTTTCATTTCCGTCGAACGCGAACTCGCCGATGCGCGCGGCACGCGACGCGCCGCCGGCGGAACGGGTTCGGGGTTCATCTTCACGACGGACGGTTATCTGCTGACGAATAGCCATGTCGTGCATGGCGCGACGCGCATGACCGTCACGCTCGCGGACGGCGTGCGCTTTCATGCGGACCTCGTCGGCGACGACCCCGACAGCGATCTCGCCGTGCTGCGCATCGGTTCGCCCGAACCTTTGCCGCATGTCGAACTCGGCACGTCGGGCAACCTGCGCGTCGGCCAGATCGCCATCGCGGTCGGCAATCCGCTCAGCCTCGCGCAGACGGTGACGACAGGCGTCGTCTCCGCGCTCGGACGTTCTTTGCGTTCGACATCGGGCCGCATGTGCACAAGCCATTTCATTCGCAACCGCGATCGATACGGCGAAGTGGATCATCATGCAAATCTTCGCGCATGAACGGGTACGTCGCGCCTATATCGGCGTCGCGGGCACCACGTCGCCCATTTCGAAGCACGTGCAGCGTTTCTTCGATTTGCCTTCGGCAAGCGGCGTGCATGTGATGGAGTGGTCAAGGGCAGTCCGGCGGCACTCGGCGGCCTGCGCATCGGCGACAGGATCGTCGCGGTCGACGAAGCGAGCGTGGATAGCGTGGATGCCTTGCAGCGCAAGCTCGATGCTTCGCGTATCAATCGCGTGGTCAGGATCGCGGTACTGCGCGGCACGCAAAAGATCGAACTCGACGTGACACCCGTCGAACAGATCAACTGACTTTCAGGCGCAAGAGAGTAAGCGCGCGGCCGCCTGTAAATAGGGCTGGCCCGCGCTTTGCGCTAAGAGACGGCGTCTGAGTGACTATGTGCGCCAGACGATGACTCTCCAGCTTAATACCGGGAGCAAGCAAGCGCACGCGCAGGTCGCTCTGTGCAACCGCTTGCCCTCATCGGGGAAGGTCCTAAAAAAGATTGCCATGACCACACATAAAAAAGAATCACACGACGCCCAGACGCGAAGCCTTTCGCTTCACCGGCCAGCAACTCGACGCGATCCTCCGCTTTGCGGAAGAACGCAAGCTCGACGACCGGACATTGCAGTTCGTCGTCGCCGAATACAGTCGATGTCGCGCCAAAGCCGCTTAAGCAAAGCTCTGGCACTCACTGCCCGGACAAGACTCGCTCTTTGAGCACCCAAATGGCGGTGGGCACCGCATAGTACGCACTTACGTTGCCCGTCACCAGCTTGCCGGTGAGTTGGATGCGTGCGTTCTCGGTCAGCACTGCATCGATGATCTGCACCGCGGAGACGGTACTTTGCTGACGTGCGCCTTGCCCAGCGGCCGCGCTTAGCACGCATACGGGACTGGCAAGCGAAAGCACCCAGGCAGGCTTGGCCGACGGGTCGGTGTCGTACGTCGCCTGGCGCGTGGCCGTTCCTTCGAGCGTGACCACATCGCCATCGCTATAGCAGGTAGCTGCCGATGCCGTGCCCGCCCATAACGCTAACATCAGAAGCAAACTCGCACAGGCTTTCGTCATTATTCGGACCTCGTTGAGCGCGCATGCGGCGCATGCGCATGGCGTGGAAAAGCTCATCCGTTACATGAAGACTTCAACTCTAGGCGATTGCCGATAGGATCGCAACCCGGCTCTTCCTCGATATACCGGTTAAGCGAAGCGTATGCAGCGCTTGAACGCGTGCTTTCCGAACCACTTATCGGGAACATACGTTGC
>JAQFVI010000247.1 GCA_029439495.1 Caballeronia sp. BR6202001590007 | reverse complement strand
CGGCGGCCTTCAGGCGCTGGCGCGGCGCGGCCGTCGCCGGCCGTCCGTGCTCGTGTGCGCAGCCGCGCGGCGGAAGTTCCGGGGCCGCCCGCGCCGTCGAGCGATGCCGACGCGTCGTCGCCGTCGGGAAGCGGCAGGACGTCGTGGACGCCGGATGTCGTGCCGCAGCCTTTCGCGGCCTTCAGGCGCATATCGAAATCGCGCAGTTCGCCGACTTGCGCGGACAGCGTGTCCACGCGCCACGCGCGGCGCGAGTTCGATCAGCGCGGCATCGATGCGTCCCAGTTGCTCGATCTCGTACGTGCGGCGCTGCGCCAGTGCCTGTTCCTCGCCGAGATGGCTGCGCGCGAAGGTCGTGCCGATCGCGATGCCGAGCGCGGTCCGCGCTTCGACGAAGCGGATCCGCTGGCTCGACACCGACTTGCGCGACCAGATGACGAAAGCCATCAGCGCGCCGCAAACGAGAGCACGGCCCGGCCGACCGACGATGAAAACGATCGGAAAAAAACGAGGAACGATCACGGAAAACAGGCACCCGGCGTGCGGCGGGACAGAACAATGTTGTGGCCGGCGATTATGCCGCACACTGCGGCCCGCGATCACGGTTGATCCAGATATCGAAACAAAATAATACGGATTCTCGGGCGTGGAATTTTGTTGCGCTGTGTTAATGCGATCCGTTAATGCAGACCCGGCCTGGTCTCGGCGTCGATTCATTCCATCGCCGGTGCGTCGCCCAGCAGAAAGCGCCGGTTGGCTTCGGCGGCGGTGCGCAGGTAGTCCCACACGGTCGTGATGCGCCTCAGCTTGCGCAGGTCCTCGCGGCACGACAGGAAGAACGCGCGCGTCACGACGATTTCCCCCGGCAGCACCGGCATGAAGCGCGGATCGAGCGAGGTCATGAAGCACGGCAGGATCGCGAGCGCGCGTCCCTGCAAGGCCGCGAAATACTGCGCGATGACGTTCGTGCTGCGCCAGGTCGACACGGCGCCCGGCACCGCGCGATCGAGATACAGCAGCTCGTAGCTGAAAGCGAGATCGTCGATATAGCTCGCGAAGCGATGCCCGCGCAGATCGTCCTTGCTGCGGATCGGCGCGTGCGATTCGAGGTATTCGCGCGTCGCGTAGAGCTGCAGGCGATAGTCGCACAGCTTCGTATAGACGTACTGGCCCTGTTCGGGCCGTTCGAGCGTTACCGCGATGTCCGCCTCGCGCTTGGACAGCAACACGAAATGCTGCACCGGCAGCAGATCGACGGAGATGTTCGGATGCGCGTCCTGAAAGCGCGCAAGCTGCGGCGCGAGAAAGAAGCAGCCGAAACTTTCGGTCGAGCCGACGCGCACATGGCTCGACAGCGCGTGCCCCGTGTTGGCGATCTGCTCGGTCGCTTCCTGCACGGTGGTTTCCATCGAATCGAGGAAGGCGAGCAGGCGCTGGCCTTCCGCCGTGAGCAGGAATCCGCCGCTGCGCGATTTGTCGAACAGCAGCGTGCCGAGCGCATCTTTGAGCGCGCGCACGCGCCGCGCGACCGTCGTGTAATCGACGCCCAGGCGCTTCGCAGCGCTGCTCGCGCGCTGCGTCCGCGCGACTTCGAGAAAGTAGCGAAGATCGTCCCAATTGAGGCGGGCGAGATCCAGCTTGGCGTTTTTCTGCATATCGATCGGGTGTTTTTCTAGTGTCATGATGGACTTTTGCATAACATAACTTTTACATAACATAACTATACTCACTGGCAGAGTCTGCAAAAGATCGGGCCAAACCCTGACGGAGACGAGCTTTTCACCCTGCCGCCACGGCGCGCGTCTTCGCCATTCCCGGAATGCTTCTGGCACTTTCCCGGCATTTCCTCCGCATCACCGTCCTACAAGGAGACATTCGTGAATATCGCTGCTGAACATCCGGCGCAGAGTGCGTCCGTGCGTACCGCGAAACTGCTGATCGACGGCCGCTTCGTCGATTCGACGAGCACGCAGTGGCGCGACATCGTCAATCCGGCGACGCAGGAAGTCGTAGGCCGCGTACCCTTCGCGACGATGGACGAAGTGAACGCCGCGGTCGCCGCCGTGCAGGCGGCCTTCAAGACCTGGCGCAGCACGCCGCTCGGCGCGCGCATGCGGCTGAAGCTCAAGTTTCAGGATCTCGTGCGTCAGAACCAGAAGCGCATCGCGCAGACGCTGACGGCCGAGCAAGGCAAGACGCTCGCGGATGCGGAAGGCGACATTTTTCGCGGGCTCGAAGTCGTCGAGCNCACCTACACGCTGCGTTAGCCGATCGGCGTATGCGCGGGCATCACGCCCTTCAATTTCTCCGCGATGATCCCGCTGTGGATGTTCCCGATGGCGATCGTCTGCGGCAACACCTTCGTGCTGAAGCCGTCCGAATAGGACCCGCTCTCGACCATGGAACTGGTCGAACTCGCGCTCGAAGCGGGCGTGCCGCCGGGCGTTCTGAATGTCGTGCACGGCGGCAAGGAAGTCGTCGACGCGATCTGCACGCATCCGGACATCAAGGCGATTTCCTTCGTCTGATCGACGGCCGTCGGCACGCATGTTTACAACCTTGCGAGCCAGCACGGCAAGCGCTGCATGGCGACTTCGGTCGCGGTGTTCGTCGGCGCGTCGAAGGACTGGATTCCGGAACTCGTCGAACGCGCGAAAACGCTCAAGGTGAACGCCGGCGTCGAGGCGGGCACGGACTCGGGCCGGTCATATCGAAGGCCGCCAAGGAGCGCATTCTCGGGCTGATCGGCCGGGGTGTGGAAGAGNACGGCAATTTCATCGGCCCGACGATCTTCACCCAGGTCGACACCGGCATGAGCATCTACAAGACGGAGATCTTCGGACCGGTGCTGTGCGTGCTCGAAACCGACACGCTTGATGAAGCCATCGAGCTCGTCAATCGCAATCCGATGGGTAACGGCGTCGGGCTCTTCACGCAAAGCGGCGCGGCGGTGCGCAAGTTCCAGAGCGAGATCGACATCGGGCAGGTCGGCATCAACATTCCGATTCCCGTGCCGGTGCTCACTTTCAGCTTCACCGGATCGCGCGGCTCGAAGCTCGGCGACCTCGGCCCCTACGGCAAGCAGGTCGTGCAGTTCTACACTCAGACGAAGACGGTCACCGCGCGCTGGTTCGACGACGCAACCGTGAACGACGGCGTGAACACGACCATTTCGCTTCGATAAAAACGGGAGACGGCGATGCAAATAGGTTTTATCGGCCTAGGACACATGGGCGGTCCGATGGCTGCCAACCTGCTGAAGGCGGGACACGCGGTAACGGCATTCGATCTCGTGCCCGCCGCGCTCGATGCCGCGCAAAACGCCGGCGCGACGCTCGCGGCATCGTCGCGCGACGCCGCGGAACACGCGGAGGTCGTGATCACGATGCTTGCCCGCCGCCGCGCACGTCAGGGCGGTCTATCTGAACGACGACGGCGTGCTCGCGGGCGTGAAGCCAGGCGTGCCGCTCGTCGACAGCAGCACGATCGATCCGGCCACCGCGCGGCTGATCGGCGACGCGGTGCGCGCGAAGGGCAATCCGTTCGCGGATGCGCTGGTGTCGGGCGGCGTGGTCGGTGCGCAGGCGGGCACGCTGACCTTCATGGTCGGCGTGGACGAAGCGCTCTTCGAGACGCTGCGCCCGGTGTTCGTGGGCATGGGCAAGAACATGGTGCGATGCGGCGACACCGGCACCGGGCAGATCGCGAAGCTCTGCAACAACCTGCTGCTCGGCATTTCGATGATCGGCGTCGCGGAAGCGATGAAGCTCGGTGAGAACCTCGGCATCGATTCCAAGGTGCTAGCGAGTATCGTCAATACGTCGACGGGGCGTTGCTGGAGTTCGGATACGTGCAATCCGTACCCGGGCGTGGTCGAAACGGCGCCCGCTTCGCGCGGATACAGCGGCGGCTTCGGCACCGATCTGATGCTCAAGGATCTCGGCCTCGCCGTCGATGCCGCGCGCAGCGTGAAGCAACCCGTTTTCATGGGGGCTGGCACAACAGTTGTATCAGTCGATGAGCCAGCAGGGACTCGGTGGTCTCGACTTCTCCAGCATCATCAAGCTCTACGCAAAGGAATAAAGCGTTAAAGCGGAAAACCAATCAGGCACGTACGTGCGTGCCTGATTCGGATTAGAAAATAAGCGTTTGATTAAGCTGCATCGCAGCAATGCATCGTTCGCCGCCTTGGTGAATGCGATCATCGGGATAACGATGATTCGCTTTGCGACAAATTGTCCTATTCTAAAAACACGATGCGCGTGTGCCATTGGTTTTTTAAGCACATTCATGCGCCACCCGTGCAGTTAAATGCCCTGTACATTAGGGCAATCAGATGAGGAGTACGCGATGCAAGTTGCACGACACTTGAATATGGAACTGCGGCACGCCACAGTGCCGACTTATGTCGCCAGCTATTTCTTCCCGTTGCTGCTATTGGCATACGAAGTCTGGCGTGTTGGATCTTACGTTGCAGTCAACAGCTTCAACTTCATGAATTTCAGCGCGATGGGTTATGAATTCGCGCTGATGATTGCCGTGTTCTGCATGCAGGTAATCGTGGAAATCGCGTTTCTCGCGGGCGCCGTTCTGACGAAGCATAAGGACGTCGGACATCGGCTCGCCAATCTGCTGCTCGGTTTGTTCTGCTCGATGGTCGTGCTCAGTTTCGACCT
>JAQFVI010000246.1 GCA_029439495.1 Caballeronia sp. BR6202001590007 | reverse complement strand
CGTCGCCCATAAGGGCGGCGGTGGAAGGCCCGCCCGCTAGATGATTTTCAATCAATCATCCGGCGAATCGCATCGTGCTCGACGGCCAGATCCGCCTGCTCGGCGCGATGCCGCTGTGCGCCGAGAACGGCCGCGCCGCGTTGACGTGCTGGCGATCGGAGTGCGCCCGCATCGACGCGATCCTGACCGACTGTTCGATGCCCGAAATGAGCAGCGAGGAACTCACGCGCGCCGCGCCCGGCGCCTGCTCCGCTTCGAGATGCTGGCCCATCGCCTGGATGATCGACGCGCGCTGCGACTGCTCGCGTGGCAGCACGCTGACGACGGCGCCGTCGCGCATCACCATCACGCGATCCGCGACGCGTTCGATCTCGCCGAGCATGTGCGTGATGAGCAGACACATTATGCCGTCTTGCGCCGCGCGGCGCACGAACGCGAGCAACTGATCGGCGGTATGCGCGTTGAGCGACGACGTCGGCTCGTCGAGGATCACGAGGCGCACGGGCGTGTCGGTCACGGTGAAGGCGCGCGCGATTTCCACCATCTGCTGCTGCGTGAGCGTCAAGTCGGAGACGAGTTCGCTGCCGGTGAGTCCGTTGCCCGGAAAGATCGCTTCGAGCTTCGCGCGCATCGCTTCGGTGGCCGCGCGCCCCCAGCCTGCTCCGCGCATCTGCGGATGCACGATCGTCATGTTCTCCGCGACCGTCAGGTTCGCGCACAGCGACAGTTCCTGGAACACACAGCGCACGCCGGCCTCGCGCGCGTTACTTCTTGTCGAGCAAGGCCACGGTCTGCGGCAAGGTGTAGGTGACGTCGCTGATGCCACCCGGCGGCGTCGCCGCGAGTTTCGCGGGCTTCCTGCTGCGAGATTTCGAGCAGCGGCACGTTGATGGTGACGTCCTTCGGAATCTTTTTGCCCGCAAGCACTTGCTGCGCGACCCAGAACGCGAACGACACCGCGCCCGGCGGATTCGACAGCGAGCGCGACTGATAACCGCTCTTCGATTGCTCGCTCCACCACTGGAGTTCGGGATACGTGCTGCCGATGATCATCGGCGGCGCGGGACGGTTGGCCGCCTTGAACGCCTGCACAATGCCGAACGACATCTCGCTTTCGGTCTCGACGCCGTCGACCTGCGGCAGCGTCGGCAGGATGCCGGCGACCGCTTTCTGCGCGACCGATTGCGTCCAGTCGCCGTGCAAGGAACCGACGAGCTTCATACTCGGATATTTCTTCAGACCTTCGAGCACGCCTTCGTGCATCAGGTTGTCGACGGAGATGCCCGCGACGCCGCGCACTTCGAGAATGTTGCCCTTGCCGTTCAGACGCTGCGTGAGATAGTCGACGCCTTGCATCGCCCAGCCTTTGAAGTCGAAGTTGACGCGATACGCGCACGGCTCGTCCACGATGCCGTCGAAGGACACCACGACGATGCCCGTCGCGCACGCCTTCTTGATGGTGCCGTTGAGCGCGGTCGGCGACACGGCATCGATGACGATCGCGTGATAGCCCTGCAGGATGAGGTTCTGGCCTGCTGCGCCTGGTTTTCGGCGGTCGTGAAAGCGGGCGCGGCGGCGACCTTCTTGTCCGCGACGGCCTGCTGCGCGACGGCGTTCCAGCTTTTCAGCATCGACTGCCGCCAGGCGTTGCCCGCGAATCTGTTCGACAGCGCGATCTTCTTGCCGGAGGTGTCGCCGGTCGCGACCTGCGCATGCGCGCTCGCGAAGACGACGGACAGTGCGCACGCGAATGTGGCGTGCTTTCCTGTGAGGAACATACTGTGTCTCCTGATGTTTCGTTTTGTTTTGCTTGTTCTGCTTGTTTTGCTTTACTCGATGCCGATGCGACGATCAGCGCCGCGTGCGAGGCGGCATGCGAAAGCAGGTGCAACGAGAGAGCGCGACGGCGTGCGTCGAAAGAAGGCGAAGCGAAGCGGGAAGGGAACGACATCAACATCATAATGAGCACGCCTCTTTGTGAGCGCATCCGCGAAAAGCCGATGCAATGCTTTCAAACAGCTGCTGCGTTGAATTCCGTCTGCGGTCAGGCCAATTCGCAATGGTTAGGCCAATAGACTGCCGAGGCAGTATAACGACTGCTTTAGGGTCGCGCAATTCGAAGAGCGTTAACGATAACAGCCATCCGCACTGGACTAGCCGGAACGCGATTTGCGCGGATTTAGTCAAGCGCTGCTCACTCCTTTCGGCGCCTCTTCCACGGAGAAACCACCATGACACCCTTCGCCCGATCCGCGATTTCCCTTACCATGCTGACGCTCGCCGGCAGCGCGTTCGCCGCCGGCGCAGGCGATCAGACCGTGCCCGGCGCAAGCCGGAGTCTGACGACCTTCATCCATCAGCGCCGAGCCGCACCGGTTCCGATGCCGGCGCGGCATCCGGAATGCACGGGATAGGCGGCGCATCGCACGGCACGAGCGCCGCGGGCGTCGGCACCGCGCAGGGCTCCGGCAGCATGCAGCCGCGCCTCGACAACAACGGCGGCTCGGGCGGTTCGACGAGCCCTTCGACGAGCAGCGGCGGCGCGCAAGGCATGTGATCGATCGCCTCATGCGAGCGCAGCGCAATCCAACTCACTGAGACAAGGACAACACGATGCTCGAACTGCGCCCCGGCTGCGAATGCTGCGACAAGGATCTGCCTCCCGCTGCGGCCGGAGCGTTCGAATGCACGTTCTGCCAGGACTGCACGAACGACGTGCTGAAGGGCATCTGTCCGAACTGTGGCGGCGAACTCGTCGCGCGCCCGCGACGGCCGGAAAGCAAGCTGGCGAAGTCGCCGGCATCGACGCGACGCGTGTTCAATCCCTACTGCGCGAAGCGGTGAATCTTCAAATTTCGGTTGAATATCATTCAACCTGACGACCCATTATCAATGACGGTCGATAAACGCAGAATGACATCCAATCCGAAGCGCAACGCGAACGTCGCGCAGCGCCCGCCGGAAACCCTTAACTATCGAAGAGGATACCATGTCGATTCGTACGCTCGCCACGGCGCTTGGCGCCGTTTTCCTGTTTTCCGCGCTGCCGGCTTCGGCCGCTTCGCAGAAGCTCGTCGAACCGCACACGCTGATCGTCGATCGAAGCCTGCCGAAGCAGCAGGCCGACGCGCAAATCCACGCCGCGCGTCTCTACGACACCTTTTGGACGACCGGCGACGAAGCACAGGCACGCGCCGCGCTCGCCGACGACTTCACCGATCGTACCCTGCCGCCCGGACGCCCGCAAGGCATTGCCGGGGCGCGCGCCGCATCGAAAGGATTTCACGCGGCGGTGCCGGACGTCGAGGCATCGGTCAAACAGATGATCGTCACCGGCGATCGCGTCACCGCGCATCTGCGCTTCACGGGCCACTTCACCGGCACGTTCAAGGGCGTGCAGGGTAAAGGCCAGCCAGTGAATTTCATCGCGACGGACATCTATCACATTCATGACGGCAAGATCGTCGAGAACTGGCATCTCGAAGACAACCTGACCTTCCTTCAGCAACTCGGCATCGTCGCGCAATGAAAAACGGCGCCAGTCGCTGGCGCCGTTGGCTAAATCGCGGTTTCCGCGAAAGGAACGGCCGAAAGATCAGGACCCAAGCGCCGGATCGCTCAAGCCGTCGCGGCCCGTCTCGACGCGGCCCGCGAGGCGGCGCAAGAAGCCGTTCGGCCCGTGCACGACGAAGTCGAAGCTGCCGTCCGCGTTGGCAGCGACGCTGTCGGACAGGCGCTTCTTCGCTTCGACCGTGTAGGTGCGCAGCGCATCCGCACTCGCGAGCCGATACAGCAGGAACACCGCGCCCGCACTGCCCGTGTTGATGAAATCGAACGACACCGCATGCTTGCTCGAATCCGCATGCGAGCGCACGAACAGCTCATACGGCAGCGCGCGCGACGGACGCACGCCCGCCTCCTGCGCAGGCACGCTTTGCGCGACCGGCGGCAGCGGCACGTAAGCCGCATGACGAACCTTGTCGGCAGGCGCATAGCTCGCGATGCTCGGCAGCGTCGGAAGGTTTGCGTTGGGATTGCGGAAATCGAACGCGGACGTCAGATCGCCGCACACGGCTCTGCGCCACGGCGAAATGTTCGGTTCCGCGAGATCGTGCGTGCGGCCGAAACGCTTCTGAATGAAGCGGATGACCGAGGTGTGATCGAAGGTTTCCGAGCAGACCCACCCGCCGCGCGACCACGGCGACACGACGAGCATCGGCACGCGCGCGCCGAGACCGTACATGCCGCGCGCGTACTTCGCGCTGCCGGGGAAGATCTCCTGGCTGACATCGACGGTCGACAGGCCGTTGTCCTTCGACAGCGGCGGAAACGGCGGCACGAGGTGATCGAAGAAGCCGTCGTTCTCGTCGTAGTTGATGAGCAGCGCGGTCTTGCTCCACAGATCGGGATTGGACGTCAGCACCTGCAGCACCTGATCGATGTACCACGCGTCATAGTTCGCCGGCCAGTTCGGATGCTCGGAAAACGCTTCGGGCGCGACGATCCACAACACCTGCGGCAGCGTGTTCGCCTGCACGTCCTTTTTGAGTTGCGTGAAACAGTCTTCGCCCGTCACCGCGCTCGTGCCACGACGCGCCTTCTCGTAGAACGGGCTGCCGGGCTGCGCGTTCTGATACTGCGTGAAGTAGAGC
>JAQFVI010000245.1 GCA_029439495.1 Caballeronia sp. BR6202001590007 | reverse complement strand
GCAACAAACCTTGACGCAACTACGCACCCTGAAGCTGGATGGCTTCGCTGACGGATTGGAAGAGCAATTGACGCAGCCCGGCACGGCGACGTTGAGCTTCGAGGAACGCCCGTCGTTGCTGGTCGACCGGGAAGCAAGCTGGCGCGATGATCGCCGTCGCACCCGACTGCTCAAGCAAGCTCGCCTGAAGTATCCCCAGGCCGCCATCGAAGATCTCGACCCTCGCGCTATCTGGCGGTCGATCCAGTCGTGGTCGGCAGCAGCATCGTGATGGCGCTGCAGACGGTCGTCGCGCGCAACATCGATCCGAACGAAGCCGCCGTCGTCACGGTCGGCGCTTTCCGCTCGGGCCACGCGGCGAACGTCATTCCCGAAGACGCGACGCTCGAGATGAGCGTGCGCTCGTTTTCGCCGGCGGTGCGCGAAACGCTCAAAAAGCGCATTTGCGCGCTGATCGAGGCGTATGGCGCGACGGTCGAGATCGACTTCATCCGCGGCTATCCGGTGCTCGTCAACAGCGCCGCCGAAACGGAATTCGCGCGCTCGGTCGCGAAAGAACTCGTTGGTCCGGAACATGTCATTCCGTCGTTTCCGTCGTTTCCGTCGTTTCCGTCGTTTCCGTCGATCGCGGGCAGCGAGGATTTCGCCTACTACCTTCGTGCGCCTCGGCAACGGCGAAGGCCGTCCGATGCTGCACAACGTGCGCTACGACTAACCTGACCATCGGCGCGGCCTTCTGGACGCGGCTCGTCGAACGCTTCCTCGCGGGGAATCGCGCATGAACGCCACGATGCCATCGCTTTCCCGCGCGGACGCGGGCGACGACATGACGCCCACGCAGCAGCGCAAGATCGTCCTCGCGGCGGTCATCGGCAATCTGCTGGAGTTTTTCGATTTCACGGTCTACAGGTATTTCGCGCTGACCATCGGCAAGCAGTTTTTCCCGGCGAATGATTTGGTTACCTCGTCGCTGCTCGCCTTCGCGGTGTTCGCGGTCGGTTTCGTGATGCGTCCGCTGGGCAGCATCGTGCTCGGTCGCTATGCCGACCGCGCCGGCCGCAAGCCTGCGCTCACGCTGACCATCCTGTTGATGGCGCTCGGCTCTGCGGCAATCGGTCTCGCGCCGACTTACGCGCAGATCGGGCTGGCCGTGCCGGTGCTGATCGTCGTCGCGCGGCTGGTGCAGGGTTTCGCGCAGGGCGGCGAATTCGGCGCGGCGACCGCGACGCTGCTCGAAATGGGTGGCACGGCGAGCCGCGGTTTTCGCGCAAGCTGGCAGCTCGCGAGCCAGGGCGCGGCGGCGCTGCTCGGTTCGGGTCTCGCGGCGAGCCTGGGCTTCCTGCTCTCCGACGAGACGATGCATAGCTGGGGCTGGTGCATCCTGTTCCTGATGGGCACGTTGATCGCGCCGGTCGGCATCTATCTGCGCCGCCACATTCGCGAGGAAGCGCCCGCCACAAAGGCGACCGCGACGCGCGACGATCCGAAGCGCGGCCTTTACGTGCGCAACTGGTTCCTGACGATCTTCTCGAGATCATGGGCATGACCGTCTCGACCTACGTGATGATGTATTACATGCCGACCTACTGCATCCAGTACCTCGGCCTGCCGTCGAAGATGTCGATGCTCGCGGGTGTTGCGTCGAGCGTGATCTCGCTCGTCATGTGCCCGATCTACGGCGCGTGGTCCGACCGCATGGGCAAGCGCAAGCCGCTTACGCTGATCGGCCGCGTCGCGCTGATCGTGCTGATGTTCTGCTACACGATGGGCTCCGCGCCTGCCTACGCGCTGATGCCCGAGAACTTCCCGAAGCATCTGCGCGCGGGCTACATGTCGAGCGCGTATGCGATCGCGGTATCGGCGTTCGGCGGCACGGCGCAGCTCGTCGCCGGATGGCTCATACGCACGACGGGCAGCAAGATGGCGCCCGCCTGGTACATGATCGGCTGCGTGGTGATCTCGCTCGTCGCCGTGTCGATGTTCGAGGAAACCGGCGGCAAGGTGCTCGACTGAAGCGGTGCGACGCCCGCCCGCCGCCCCGGGCGAGTAGGCATGCAGCGCCGCAAGCTTTGCGACACGATCGGCCAATTTTCGCGGATAATAACCATTCTTATTTACACGATTCGACCGGCCGCTGTCTGATGCCGTCGATCCTCACGCGCCCCGGCTTGCGCGGCGCAGAGTCCGCTACAGCTTTCCCGCTCGACGGCGCGTGACGATCGGCATCGTGCCGCCTGCCGGTCGATGAACCCGACCAAGCTGATGCCCCGCACTTTTCCGATCGATCCCCCATGTCGCCCACGGACGGCGCGGCCATGAAAGTGGTCCTGTTGATGTCGTGCATCGTCGCTGCCCTGTTCGGCGGCTACGCGCTCGCTGCGCTGACGAGCGTCGCGACGCTCGCCCTTCCGATGGACAAGTCGCAGGCCGTGCTGACCGGCATGCTGCTGAGTTTCGTCGTCTATGCGTGCGCGGTGATCTGGTATTCGCCGTGCGCAGCGCGCATGGATCGGCCTCGCGATCTTCGCGGTACCGCTGCTGCTTGCATCGTGAAGCAGAGCGGCGACATCAAGCCGCGCGGCATCCGCCAGACCATGTCCGACCTGCATACGTGGGTTGGCCTGCTGGTCGGCTGGATTCTCTACGCGATGTTCCTGACTGGCACCGTCAGCTACTTCAAGGACGAGACCTCGCAATGGGCGCGTTCCGAAGTGATGCATCATGCCGAGACGCCCGATCCCGCGCAGGTCGCGCAGCGCGTCGCGGATACGCTCGGCGGCATCGCGGCGGGCAGCACGCAATGGAGTTTCGAGCTGCCGAACCGGCGCACCGACATCGTCAGTTCGTTCTGGCGCACGCCGAATGCGGGCAAGGGCGTGCGCGGGTTTCAGGAAGGCACTTTCGATCCGGCGACGGGGGCGCGCGACTTCGCGCGACGCCCTCGGCGGCGAGTTCTTCTACCGCTTCCATTTCCAGTTCTATTACATGCCGGTGCTGTGGGGACGCTGGCTCGCGGCCTTCTGCGCTATGTTCATGCTCGTCGCGATCATCAGCGGCGTCATCACGCACAAGAAGATTTTCGTCGACTTTTTCACGTTCCGATGGGGGAAGGTCCAGCGGTCGTGGCTCGATGCGCATAACGCGCTGTCGGTGTTCGGCCTGCCGTTCCATTTGATGATCACCTACACCGGCCTCGTCACGCTGATGGTGATGTACATGCCCTGGGGCGGCCAGATCGCGTACAAGACGCCAGCCGAGCGGTAGGTCGCGATGGCGCAACTGAGCGCGTTCATCCAGCCAGGCAAGCCGAGCGGCCGTCACGCCGATCTCGCGCCGGTCGATGCGATGGTGCGCGAGGCGCAGACGCGCTGGGGCCGCGACAACGTCGGCCGTGTGACGATCACGCTGCCGGGCGATGCCAACGCGCGCGTCGCGGTATCGCGCGGCGAGTCGGCGCGCGTGTCGATGAGCCTGCAATACATGCTGTTCGACGGCGTCACCGGCAAGCTGCTCGACGTGAAGGACCACGTCGGCGGCGCGGCCGAAACGCGTGGCGTGCCGTACGCGCTGCACCTCGGACGTTTCAGCGATCTGCAACTGCGCTGGCTGTACTTCATCGTCAGTCTCGCGGGCACCGCGATGGTCGGCACCGGTCTCGTCATGTGGACCGTCAAGCGGCGCCAGGAGCTGCCCGATCCGCTGAGGCCGCACTTTGGTTTTCGCGTGGTCGAGCGGCTGAACATTGCGAGCATTGCGGGGCTGTCGGTCGCGATGACGAGCTTTCTGTATGCGAACCGGCTGCTGCCGTTGGGCATTGCCGAGCGCGCGAATGCCGAGATCAACGTATTCTTCGCGGTGTGGGCCGCGACGCTGCTCTATGCGCTCGTGCGTCCGGCAAAGCGCGCGTGGATCGAACTGTTGTGGCTCGCGACGGCGCTGCTCGTTTGCGTGCCAGTGCTCGATGCGCTCACCACCGCGCGCCCGCTGTGGCGCAGCATCGCGCAGGGCGACTGGGTGTTCGCGGGTTTCGACCTGATGATGTGGGCGTTCGCCGCGCTGCATGCGACCCTCGCGATTCACACGGCGCGTCACCGTCCGCGTCAGAAGGTGAAGGCGGTATCCGCCGACAAGGCGCGCGAGCGGGAAATCCAGAAGGAAAAGGCGGACGCATGACGCATCTCCTTACTTTGATTTTCTGCGTGGTGGCCTTTGCGTTTCTGGTGGTGTCGGTGGAGCGTCATCAGGGCACGTTGTTCGGGCGCATGCTGAACGCCGGACAGACGCGCGGCTTTCGCATTGCGGGCTGGTGCGTGCTCGTGCTTGCGCTGCGCTTCATCGTCGACGACGAAGGCTGGGCGCTGGGCCTCGTCAGCTACAGCGGATGCACGAGCCTCGCTGCGGGAATGGTGTTCGGTGCGCTGATCGTTTACGAGCGATATAAAAGCCCGCGAAGCGATGAGGGAGGACGAGCGTGACCGTTTCGCGAAGATTGAAGCGCCACCTCACACTACGGTGGTGATACCAGTGCGTCAGTGAGGCTAGAAGCACTCGCGCAGGTAGGGCCGAATAGCGTTAGAGCGATGTGGTTTGCTCTTTCAACGAGAGCTTTGATTCTCTGCTGGTTTCCTGTGGTTCGCGCCCGGCGAG
>JAQFVI010000244.1 GCA_029439495.1 Caballeronia sp. BR6202001590007 | reverse complement strand
CAATGGACCCCAGATAGGCGACGCCATCGTGCAGTCCATGTGGCAGATTGGCTCAAAAGCTATCGGCGAAAGCGGGTCTTTCACGCCGGGCAGTATTGTCCAAATCGGCTACAAGATTTATTCGAACGTGCTTACGCAGTCAACCGTCTGGTCCCCCGTTGACAGTTTCGCCGGCATCCTCATCGCCGTAATCATCATGCTCGTTTTAGCGATTGTCGGCATCAACTTGCTGCTCGTGTTCATTGCGGCATGGATTCTCTGTTACGGCGGTGTGTTCTTCCTCAGCTTTGGCGGCGCTCGGTGGACTTCAGAAATCGCGATCAGCTATTACAAGCACATCCTGGCGACAGGTGCGGAGCTAATGACGATGCTTCTCATCATCGGCATCGGAAAGACGTTCATCAATGGGTACTACACTGGAATGAGTGCAGGCATCAACCTCAATGAAATGGGGATCATGCTCATGGCTTCGGTGGTCTTGGTGTACCTCACGAACAAGATTCCGCCGAAGATCGGAGCGATTGTTGGTGGTGGAGGCACTGGATCGATTGGCGGTTTTGGTGCTGGCTCAGGAGCCGCCGCGATGGGTGTGACTGTGGGCGCGGCCGCTGCTGCCGGCGCGGCAGCGATGGCTGGAGTAACCAGTGCAGCGGGCGGCGCATCAGCCCTCAAGTCTGATTTTCAAGCAGCCTCCCAGCACATGGCCGATGGCACCGGCATGTTCTCGGGTGGTGGTTCGGGTGGGCCACACGATGCCGTACACGAGCCGCTGTGGTCGCTGCTCTAAAATTAGACCCTCTCTTGCGTTGCGATCAAGTACAGATCGCTGCTGACTTGATTGACGTTTAAAATAGACATAATGAAGCCAGCTATTGCCATTGTGGGTTGCGGCCGCATGGGCCTCGTCCGAGCTCAAGCTCTAAAGTGCGTGAGCCATCGTGTCCGATGTGTCTTTGACGTAGACAGCAATCGGGCATCTCAAGTTGCTGGCATCCACAACAGTAGGACGGTCGCCTCACTTGCCGAAATGAATTGGTCCGGACTGGACGCGGTGTTCGTATGCACTCCACCCAGCGACAGGGCCGCAATGGAAATCGCCACTCGACTGGATAAGCACGTTTTCGTTGAGAAGCCCATACACCTTTCTGCCCGACACAGTTTGTCGCTGCTTGGCATGACGCTACCGCGCGATCGCATCTTCGCGGTAGGCTATATGAATCGCTATCGTTCTTCAATCGAGGAAGTTAGAAAACGTATCGAAGGCATGCCGATCCTCGGCTTCCAAGCCCACTGGATCTGCAAACCTTACATGGTGCCCTGGTGGGCTGACCCCGCCCAATCGGGCGGTCCCCTCAATGAGCAGGCCACGCACGTGGTCGACCTGATCCGATATCTGCTTGGTGAGGTAGATCAAGTGACCGCCATACAGGGAATGAGCGACTCAAGCACTGTCTCCATCATGCTGCGTATGCAATCTGGTTGCATAGGTACTTTTGTTTATTCATGTTCGGCAACGGAAAAGGATATCGGCCTGCGCTTGTTTACACAGGAAACGCCGATTGTTCTGAGCGGATGGGATTTCTACTTGTCCGATGCGCCTTGGCAAACATCCACCATTCAACGTCAATCCAGCGAGGATGCTTTTCTGAGCGAGACCAAAAGCTTTCTCGACGCCGTTGAGTCAGGTAACGCGCAGGCTATTCGATCTCCATTTGCCGACGCTTTCAAGACCCAGGTGGTAGTCGATTGCATACGGAATTCATTGCGACTGGGCACATGTGTGACGGTCGAGGCCTACAGAGAAGAACTGGACGCCCTATGAACTCTATCGGCACGATTCAAGGCTCAGTTAGCCGTTGGGCAGAAATATCGGTTAGCGGGGCAACACAGCACCTCTCCTCGTGCCGAGAGTGACTACGCTCGCAAACGCCTGGTCTGGCAAGGAGGTAAAAAATCCTACTGTCATGCTCTGCGGTCTGGGCGCGGATAAATCGGACGGAGCAGTGAGATGGAATCAGTCAAGGTCGTCTTCTTCGATGTCGGCAACACCCTGATGAATTTCGACTATGGTACCGACTATGGTACCGTGGCGAAGCTTTCTGGCATGAACCAAACACAATTGACCAAGCAGGGACCGGCACACTGGAAGCAGATCAACAGCGAATTGGCTGAGGCACATCGAAGGGGGCAGCACGACCCTTTTCACTTGCTGATCCACAGCTTGGTGTACGCTGAGACTGGGCTTGCGGGCGTTGAGGCGGTCATCAATGGCAGCGATGCCTTCTCCTTATGGAACTGCACGAACGACGAAGCACGCCAAGCAGTCGAGGCCCTTCGCAGTCAAGGTGTCCGGGTCGGGGTTATTTCTAACGCGGACGGAACGGTTCAAACTCTACTCGACCGCCATGGCTGGATGGGATTGTTCGAAGTGGTCATCGACTTAGCGGTGGCTGGGGTGCAGAAGCCTGACTCCCGCATTTTTGAGATAGCGCTCACGCGGGTTGGAGTAAAGGCCAACGAAGCTCTGTATGTCGGAGATTTGCCCTCTGTGGATGTCCAAGGCGCTAACGATGCTGGGGCATTCGCGCCGTACTATACGATCCCTACGACCTATATCAAGCGGATCTGGAACATTTAGTCGCTGCTCATGGCCCTTTCCACCGGTTGACTGATATGCGTCCTTTCCCTGCTGGTTCGACTCCTCAATGGCTGAACCATGGACACGCGCCACAGCTTAGATACTCGACTGTCATTTACTGACGCATGGTACACGTCGAATACCGCACACGCGGGATACAAAGAAGTTCTCATGTTTCAAGTTCTCATGTTTCGCGCACTCGCCAACCGTGAGGACCTCGGCTTCAACTACATAGACCTCGTCGCGTTGGAACCCAATACCAGTATTGGTCTTCACCGGCATGGTCCCCATGACACAGAAATTTATGTGATCGTGCAAGGGATAGGCGAAATGACGATAGAAGATGAAACTCTGATTGTCACCACGGGAGATGTGGTTGTCAATCCTCCCAATGGTACGCATGGCCTCGTCAATGTGGGAAAAACCTTGATGAAACTTGTTGTAATCGATGTGCCAGTAGCACATGACGCTACATCGTAAGTTCATACTGGCGTGCGTCCCTCATCTCGCCTGCCTGGCAAACGCGACTGTATCGACTGTATCATTAGCTAAGTTGATCGATTACTGGACATACTTACCGAGAATACAATGCGATGCTCGACCATTTGAATCCGAAAAAGTCCACCCGCCCGCAATCTCATGGCACGAATAAAGCATCCTACATATTATTCCACGCAGGCGAACGTTTCTAGCAGGCGCCTGCCGTGCCTGATAGGTGCCGTTTCCAACTGGCAGGAAGCGAACTAGCCGAGATTTATCGGGACATGTACAGGGAAGTCGCTTCGGTATGGAATTGGAGCAGTGCGATTTCATGGGAAACCGCTCAGTGGGATTCTCATTTGGCGGTAGCTGATGTTGAAGGACACGTGCTTTTTGTGGCCGACCAACCCGCCGGATGGTTTGAGCTTCGGCACGATATGCGCCTAGGTAGTATCGAGATATATTATTTGGCGCTACGACATCAATTTATTGGGTGTGGTTTAGGGCGCCTGTTGCTAAGGCATGCTATCGGTTGTGCCTATCGACGCAGACCCTGGCGAGTTTGGCTCAAAACGAGTTCGGATGACCATCGGTCAGCGTTGCCCTTGTACTTGAGCGAAAGTTTCTATTTGATAAGCATGAACCTGAAAGCATAGGCATGCCGCGCCCAATTCGAGCTCGTGAAAAGCAAATCACCAAAATCCATGGTTCCACTCGCTGACAACTCCTGCAAGGTCTCGCGGAGGACGCTCGCCCACTGGTGGCCGCCTTTGCGCGGAACACGCAACGTTCCAACCGGATCGCACAGCAACAGGGCTACAGATCCTGGGACGCGGCTTTAGCGATGACATACACCGCAGGCAATTATGCGTTGATATTTACCAAGAAGGAACGAAGCAATTCGTCTACCTCGTGGCGCGGAAAATCGCTCCCGCGTAAGGTAAGAAATCCTTGGCTATCTGGGCGGTGGTGAGCAGTGGTACATTGACTCCGCTCACAAGGTCAAAACGATAGCAAAGGGGGCGGGGCGAACAGTGTGTACTCGCAAGGCATCCTCGTGGTCTTGAGGGTGCTGAAGTCGGAAATGGTGTACGGGGGAGTTGAGGTGGGAAATTTGAAGGCACTGGGGGCAGCTGAGAATCCGATTGTCAAAGTCGGAAACTGGCGAACAACAAAGCCATCCACCATGAGAAAAGGTACGGGAAAATCGGTCATCCGTCTATCGGGAGCCGACTTCGGGCTGGAAGACCTGATCCGCCAAGGGGTGCGTCAAGTGATTCAACAAGCGATTGAAGCGGAGCTGGAAGAACTGCTTGAACGGTTTATGAGCGTGAAGACTCTGCACGGGCAGTTCGTCGGCGAATGTCGTGAGTCGGTTGAAGATGCAGTGGGCCGAAGAGCATGTCGCGCGGAGCCGGCGTGACCTGTCGAAGTCGTGCTATGTCTATTGGTGGGTCGACGGCATTCACACCGGGCTGCGGGGCGAGAAACGTGCCCAATGCACT
>JAQFVI010000243.1 GCA_029439495.1 Caballeronia sp. BR6202001590007 | reverse complement strand
TCTTGATGACTTCGGCGCCGAAGTCATCAAGATGTTGCGTCGCGAACGGTCCCGCGCCGTATTGTTCGATGGCGACGATTCTCACGCCGTGAAGAGGCAGGCTCATGCAGGGTTCCTCGCAATCAGCATCTTGGTGATGATCAAGCGTTGCATCTCGTTGGTGCCTTCACCGATAGTCAGAAGCGGCGCATCGCGATACAGCCACTCCACGTTGTATTCCTTGGAATAGCCGTATGCGCCGTGGATGCGCATCGCTTCCATGCTGTTCTCGACGGCCGCTTCGGTGGCGAAGTACTTGGCCATGCCCGCTTCCATGTCGCAGCGCAGGCCCTTGTCGTAGGCGCGCGCGGCGGAATCGGTAAGGAGGCGCGCCGCCTCGACGCGCGTCGCCATTTCGCCGAGCTTGAGCGCGATGGCCTGATGCTTGCNCCCCGCGCGCAGCCACGTTGATGCGCCCCAGTTCCAGCCCGCTCAATATCTGCTTGAGGCCAAGCCCTTCCTTGCCGCCGATCACGCGCGACACCGGCACGCGAAAGTCGGTGAAAGTCAGCTCGCACGTATCGATGCCCTTATAACCGAGCTTCTGCAACTGACGGCTCACCTCGAAGCCCGGACCCTTCTCGACGATCAAAAGGCTCATGTCCTTGTGACGCGGTTCGGCTTCCGGATCGGTCTTGACCAGCAGCGCAAGCACATTGCCGTACTTGCTGTTGGTGATCCAGGTCTTGCTGCCGTTGACGACGTAATGGTCGCCATCGCACTTGGCAGTCGTGCGGATGGCCTGCAGGTCAGTGCCGTAATCCGGCTCGGTCAAGCCGATGCCACCGCGCAACTCGCCCGTCGCCATGCGCGGCAGGAACTTGCGCTTTTGTTCTTCGGTGCC
Organism: Caballeronia sp. BR6202001590007; assembly: GCA_029439495.1. Classification (GTDB taxonomy): domain Bacteria; phylum Pseudomonadota; class Gammaproteobacteria; order Burkholderiales; family Burkholderiaceae; genus Caballeronia. The sequence continues at coordinate 3,688 of JAQFVI010000243.1, read as the reverse complement.
GTTACGCTGGATCGTCATCGCCATGATGAGATGCGAATTGATGATGCCGCTCACCGACATCCACACCGCCGAAATACGATCGACGATCTTCGCGTAAGTCGCGGTCGACAGCCCGAAGCCGCCGTACTCCGTCGCGATGAGGCAACCGAACAGGCCCATCTCCTTCATCTTCTCGACGATCTCGTGCGGATACTCGTCCTTCGCATCGAGTTCGTACACATAGGGCTTCACTTCGGTTTTCAGGAAGCGGTCGAGCATGTCGAGAATCAGCGTTTCGTTCTCGGCGTATTCGTTCGCGTCTTGTGCTTGCTGCGCGTGTTGCTGGTGATCGGCATCGATCGTGGCCATGTTTGCTCCTTTATTTCAATGTCTTGGCGAGGTCGCGCGCGCTGTGCGATTCCATCGACAGCACCGCTTCGCAGATGCGTTCGGCCGCTTCGCGCGTCACGTTGTGCTGCGCGTTGTCGAAGAACTTGGCGACGATGTCGGCGTTCGACAGCGGCTTGTCCGACAATCCGCGATTGATCGCTTCGCGATGCGTGATTCTCGTCGGCCTTCAGCCCATGCGCGCGATGCAGCGCGATCGCTGCATCCGACGACGCATGCGTGAAATGGCACGCGGAGATCGGCTTGAGCGCGACGCCGTCGAATCTCCCAGGTTTTGCCGAGGCCCGCCGTTGCAAGGCCGATGTCGCCTTCGCCGAGCGGCTGCTTCATGTAGAGCGCATACAGACCGAAGCGGCCTTCATAGGTCGCGCCCGGACCGATATAGTCGTGCTTCGCGAGTGTCGCGGCGGTCGTGCCGCCGACCGCGGCCCAGCCGGGATGCAGACGCTTGGTCCATGCGCCGTCCTGCAGAAACTCCAGATTGCCCGCCGCCATCGACAGCGCGATGCCCTGCGCATGCGTCGCCTGCTTGACCGACAGCCCCAGCAGGCGCGCGGCCGCGAGCGCGTGCATCCGAAGGTGCCGACGAGGCCCGTCGGATGAAAGCCCGCGTTATGAAAGCCTCTCTTCGCCGCCGCGCCGACCCGCGTCGAGACTTCCATCGCGCACAGATAGGCGGTGAGCAGATCGGCGCCGCTCTTGCCCTCGCGCTCGGCGAGATTGAATGCGACGGGCAAGGCGCTCGCGGTCGAATGAATCACGCCGCGCGCATGCGTATCGTCAAAATCGAGCGCGTGGATCAGTAGGCCGTTGAGCAGCATCGCGTCGCGCAGGGCGAGCGTATGTGCATGACCGAACACGCTGGCTTCGCCGTTGCCGAGATCCCGCATCGCGGCGAGCGTCGGGGTCGCATAGGACAGCTCGAGCGTCGCATAGGCTAGGCCGATGCTGTCGAGCATCAGGTGCTTGGCGCGCTCGCGCACGGCCTGCGGCACGTCTTCCAGTTGCAAGTGCGTCGTGAAGTCGGCGAGACGCCGGTCTTGAGCATCGCGGCCGACACGCCGCCCGCGAGATAGACGTCGAAGGCGTCGAGGCACGCACCCGCGCTGATGAGGCCGAGGATCTTCCAGTGAAAACGCGACATCGGCAGCCGGTCTAGCCGGGCGCCTGAACTGACGAAGTGACTCACAGTTGTCTCCGGTACTGTGACGATGAACCGCCGCGCAAGCGATGTTTGCGTTGTTTTCCGCGCGTAATGGTGAATACGCTGGCCTGACGGCCGGCGTCGATGAGATCAGTCTTCCGCCGTGCCGTGGCCGCGCTTCGCGATCAGCGCGGAACGGATGAAATCCATGACGGGCTTGCCGTCCTGATTGAACGCGCGCGTATGCACGGTGACGATGCCTTGCGTCGGACGCGATTTCGATTCGCGCACTTCGAGCACTTCCGATTCCGCGTAGAGCGTGTCGCCGCCGAATACCGGACCGGTGAGCTTGATTTGCTTCCAGCCGAGATTGGCGATGGTCTTGCCGCTGACGTCGTTGACCGATATGCCCAGCACGATCATGACCGTCAGCCCGCTGCTCACCAGCAGGCGGCCGAATTCGCTCTTCGACACATGGTGCGCGTCGTAGTGCATCGGATGGAAGTTCATCGTGAGGAGCGAGAACTGGATGTTGTCGGCATCCGTGATGGTACGGCCCGGACGATGCTCGTAGATATCGCCGACCGTGAAATCTTCCAGATACCGGCCGTAACTGGCGCGATACTGCCGCTTGCCTACTTCTTCCGAGCGCATGTCCATTCGTCCCTGTCTTAAACAGTTAATTGTACGGACAAGGTATCGAACGAGGTACGCCGTGCGTCAAGCGGCGGGCGCTTGCGGTATACCCTCGGTTACGCGGATTCGCCTCGGGCAGCGGTGTTTTCGCGTGCGACCGTTTCGGCCTGCGAGCGCTCCAGGTGACGCAGCAGCAGGGTCACCATCAGCACGACGGTCAGACCGACGATACGAAGAAGCACGCGAGCGGCGCGAGCATGTGCAGGAACAGAAAACCCGCGAGACCCATCATCGCGGACAAGATGAGCAGCAGCGCGCAGCCGAGGATCGCGCTCGTCAGCCCGGCGATATGCGGAAAGAGCGAGTTGCCCTTGGCCATGAAGGTCGGATACATCGCGCCCGCGCAGAAGGCCATGACGAGCACTGACGACACCAGCGTCCATACGCGCAGACCGACGGTCAGGGCAAGCAGCAGCATCGCGATGGCGGCAGCCGCCATCAGGCGTGCGCCGATGCGCAGGCGCGCCTCGGGCGTCGGCAGACGCGGACCGTGGATGCGATTGGACAGGCCGCCGATGAAATACATCATGCCGATGCTGAGCGCGACATAACCGAAGTAAGTCGGCGGCTTGTGCAGCGTATTCTGCACGATGAAGGCTCGACGATGTTGAAGACCAGCAGGATGCTGTAGCAGAGGCCTTGCGCAAGGAAACAGCTTTGAAACACGGGGCTCGCGAGCACTTTGCCGGCATTGGCGAAGAGCGTGCGCGGCTCAAGATGCGCGCGATGCGGCAAGGTTTCGCGAAAGCGCCACACGAAGCCGAGCATCACGATCGCATAGAGGAACAGAAACACGAGGCACGTCTGCCAGCGGAACCATTCCTGCAGGTGCGCGCCGATCACGGGCGCAAGAATCGGCGCGAGCCCCCACGCGAGCGACATGTACGTGAACGCGTGCATCAGCGCCAGTCCGGCGAATCGATCGGTGATGATCGCTTTGGCCAGAAGATTGGTTGCGGCGATGCCCGCCCCTTGCAGGCATCGCGCGAGGAGAAAGGTTTCGAGGTTCGGTGCGACGAGCGACAGCAGACAGCCGAGCGTGAACACGATCAGCCCGAACGCTAGCATGGGCTTGCGGCCGTACGCATCCGCGATGGGACCGAACACCAGTTGGCCGATCGCAAAGGCGACCATATAGCCCGATACGCTCGATTGAATCGCCTGTGGCGAGGTCGCGAAGTAGCGCGCCATCTCAGGCAGCGCGGGAACGTAGATGTCGATCGCGAATTGGCCCGTGGATGCGAACAGGCAGATCAGGAACAGTAGGAAGCGTGGGGAATTGGGTTGGGGATTTCGTGACGTCATGAGAGGGGCATAAGCGAGCGGCGTGGACTGTGCCGGACGGGAGTTTCATTGTGCCTTGCGATGCACGTTGCGTCGTCAATGACCGCGTCGGTGGGTGTAGCTTAGGGCCACCTTTGGCCTATTTTTCTTGCCGTTTGCCGTTTGCGTGCAAGGGGC
>JAQFVI010000242.1 GCA_029439495.1 Caballeronia sp. BR6202001590007 | reverse complement strand
ACAATGGGTCAACCATGTCCCCAGTCTATACAAGGGCCAAAAGCCGATTGCCGGCAAGCACTTGCACGCGGACATTGTATGGATATACAGGTGTGCGTCACTTTAGTCCGCCCGCCGCCCGCAACGTGCTCACGCTTCCCGATACCGCCGCCGAGTCCTCGAAGACCAGCCAGTCCGACGCGCGCGGCGCCGCTGATCCGAACGGCGCGGCCTATCTCGCGAAGCTCAACGACGCACAACGCGCGGCCGTCGAATTCGGCGTCGACGAACCCGGACGATGCGGTGGCCCGCTGCTCGTGATCGCGGGCGCGGGATCGGGCAAGACCAACACGCTCGCGCATCGCGTCGCGCATCTGCTGGTGAAGGGCGCGGATCCGCATCGCATTCTGCTGCTGACGTTCTTGCGCCGCGCGGCCCTCGAAATGACGCGGCGCGTGACGCGCATCGCGATCAACGCGCTCGGCAGCAAGAGCGCGATCGCGCAGGGGCTCACCTGGTCCGGCACGTTTCATGGCATCGGCGCGCGGCTGCTGCGCGATTACGCCGATCTCGTCGGGCTCGTGCCGTCGTTCACCATCAACGATCGCGAAGACTCCGCCGATCTGATGAACCTCGTGCGGCACGAACTCGGGCTGTCGTCGAAGGAAAGCGCTTTCCGGCCAAGTCGACGTGCTTCGCATCTATTCGCGCGTCGTCAACACCGGCGTGTCGCTCGCGCAGGGTGCTCGACCAGGCGTTTCCGTGGTGCCGCGAATGGGAAACCGATCTCAAGTGGCTCTTCGCCGCCTATGTCGCGGCAAAGCAGGCGCAAAGCGTCCTCGATTACGACGATCTGCTGCTCTACTGGTCGCATCTCGCGGCCGAACCGAGTATCGCGGCTGACCTGTCGAGCCGCTTCGATCACGTACTCGTCGACGAGTATCAGGACACCAATCGCCTGCAGGCCAGCATCCTGCTCACGATGAAGCCCGACGGCCGCGGCGTGACCGTCGTCGGCGACGATGCGCAGTCGATCTACTCGTTTCGCGGCGCGACGGTGCGCAATATCCTCGACTTTCCGCAGCACTTCGATCCGCCCGCGGCGACCGTCACGCTCGATCGCAACTATCGTTCGACGCAGCCGATCCTCGAAGCGTCGAACGCGGTCATCGGGCTCGCCGCAGAGCGCTATACGAAGAACCTGTGGACCGACAAGGCATCGGCGCAAAAGCCGCGCGTCGTGAGCATCGCCGACGAAGCCGATCAGGCGCGTTATGTCGTCGAAAAGGTGCTCGAAGCGCGCGAAGGGGGCATGAAGCTCAAGTCGCAGGCCGTGCTGTTTCGCGCGGCGCATTATAGCGCGACGCTCGAAATCGAACTCACGCGGCGCAACATTCCGTTCGTCAAGTTCAGCGGGCTCAAGTTTCTCGATTCGGTCCACGTCAAGGACGTGCTCGCGGTGCTGCGCTGGCGGAAAATCCGCGCGATCGCGTCGCGGGCTTTCGAGTCGCACAATTGCTGCCGGGCATCGGGCCGGCCATCGTCGGACGCCTGCTGGACAGCGTCGCGTTCACGCAGAACGACAAGCAGGCTGGCCTGCCGAATTCGAAATGATCCGCCGCTGGTACGAGCCGCATCTCGACCGCAATCACGAAGACGCGGCCATTCGCATCGGCGACGTGTTGCAGATGGAGAGCATCGCGGCGACGTATCCGACGCGCGAGCGCTTTCTCACCGAACTGACGCTTAATCCGCCCGATGCGACCAGCGACGAATCCGGCGTGCCGATGCTCGACGAGGACTATCTGATCCTCTCGACCATCCGTTCGGCAAAGGGACAGGAGTGGCGCAACGTGTTCGTGCTCAACGGCGTCGACGGATCCATATCGCGCAGGTCTTGAACGGAGCGCGCGCATGAGCAAGACGCCGAGCATGGGCAAGTCCGTGCGGATCGATCACGCGAAGGCCGCGGGCGCGTTCCTGCAGAAGCCGGATCACGTCGCCTTTCACGACAAGCGCCTGTGGGACCTGCGCTCCAAGCGTGATGCGCAGGCGCACGGCATTCCGGAATGGGAGCAGATGCGCGAACTCGCATCGGGCATTAAGGAACACACGCTGTCGAATCTCGCCGGCTATCTCGCGCAGTTTACCGATGAAGCGGAGAAGAACGGCGTCACCGTGCATTTCGCCGCGAATGCCGAGGAGCACAACGAACTCGTCTACCGGCTGATGAGCGAGCGGGGCATGACATCGCTCGTCAAGAGCAAGTCGATGCTCACCGACGAGTGTTACATGCGCGACTATCTCGAACCGCGCGGCATCACCGTGATGGAAACCGATCTGGGCGAGCGCATCCAGCAACTGGATCATCAGGACCCGAGTCATATGGTCGTGCCGGCGGTGCACAAGCTGCGCGCGGATGTCGCCGAACTGTTCGGCAAGACCATCGGCACCGATCCGCACAACAGCGACATCCACTATCTTGCGGAAAGCCAGCGCATGAACACGCGCCCGTACTTCGTGCGCGAGAAGACAGCGGGCATGACGGGCTGCAATTTCGCGGTCGCGGAGACGGGCACGGTCGTCGTTTGCACGAACGAGGGCAATGCGGATCTGTCGGCGAACGTGCCGCCGCTGCATATCGCGTCGATCGGCATCGAGAAGATTATTCCGGCCATCGCGGATCTCGGCGTGTTCGTGCGCATGCTGTCGCGCAGCGCGCTCAGATCGCCGATCACGCAATACACGTCGCACTTTCGCGCGCCGCGTCCGGGCACGGAGATGCACTACATCCTCGTCGACAATGGCCGTTCCGAACGCCTCGCGATGGACGATTTCTGGTTCTCGCTGAAGTGCATCCGCTGCGGCGCGTGCATGAGAAAATCCGCGCGGTGCAGCCCGCGCCCCGACGTGCCGCTGTTTCCTTCTCCCGCGGGCGATCTGCGCGAGCGCTTCACGGCTGCGCTGACGCCGATGGGCGGAAACTGCGTCGAAGCATCGTCGCTCGACGAGGTGAAAGCGATGATCGCCGCGCGCTTTGGCGCCGATGCGATCGTCGCGTCGGCGGTGCCGGGCATCGACGGCAATCGGGCGCTATCGGCGCAGACCGTGCCGGCCTCGCTCGAAGATGTCGACGTCGGCGTGGTGCATGCGCGCTTCGGCGTCGCGGAGACAGGATCGGTGTGGTTTAGCGAGCAGGAGTATGTCGTGAACGCGCTCGGTTATCTGTCGCAGCATCTGGTCGTGCTGCTCGATCTGTCGCAGATGGTCGAGGGGCTGCAGCAGGTGTATCGCCACGACGATTTCAAGACCGCACGATACGCGATGCTCGTCACCGGCCCTTCGGCGACGGCCGATATCGAGGGTGTGCTGATTCACGGCGCGCAGGGCGTGCGCTCGCTGACGGTCGTGTGGCTCGCGGCCTGAGCGTGCGAAGGGTCGAATACCTGCTCAGAAGCGCCAGAAGATCGCCACCGCGATGCCGCCGAACAAGCAGCCACTTCACGATGTAATAGACCGTCCGGTTCCACGCCTTCAGCCGCTTGCCGACCAGGTGGATCTGATACAGATACTTGAACGCGCGATTCAGTCCGTCGGTGCGGTCGCCGGCTTCGTTCGGCGATGCCACCACGCGCATCAGAAACCCGCCCATCGCGTGATTCACGGCCTGCGCCCAGCGGTACTTCATCGGGCGCTCGATATCGCAGAACAAGATGATGCGGTCCTTGTCCGTCTTGTTTTCGGCCCAGTGCAGATAGGTCGCGTCGAACACGACTTCCTCGCCGTCGCGCCACGAATACCGTTCACCGTCGGACGATCGCGCAGCCGTCATCATTCGGCGTATCCAGCGGTGATAGCGCAGCGATCCCACATACGGATCGCGATGCAGCGTCAGCATGCCGCCGGGCGGTAGCATCGCGAACATCGCGGCCTTCACCGACGGAATGTTCTGCAGGATCGCAAGCGTCTGCGGGCAGACGGCTTCGGCAGACGGATGCGGGCGGTCGTACCACTTCAGATAGAAGCGCCGCCAGCCGCGCCGAAAGAACGAGTTAAAGCCGATGTCGTTGTACTTGCTCGCCGCCTGGATCTTGCTCGCTTCGTGAAGCGCGACTGCCTCGGCGCGAGATCGGGGAAAAGGGCGGGTTTCAGATAGGGCGTCGACGGCACGCTCGAGAACAGGTAGACGAAACTGTTGATCGGCGACATGAACGTCGAATGATTGGACAACTGCCGGAAAAAGCCGTGCCGGACCTTGCCGCGCCAGTGCGTGTATGCGGCGCAGGCTATGAAGATCAGCAGAATGACCCAGCGCATCGTTGCCCACTTTTTTGCGTCTGTCGCGTCTGTCTTATCGGCGCTTTCCATTTATGACACGAAATTATACGAACGGAAAACGAAAAACTTGCTTGGATCACCAGGAGAAACGCTGTGATTAGCTGAAGAGCAACAGACACGTTAGAGAGACTGCCGAAAGGCCGAGAGAAGGCGCAAGAAAAACTAAAAACCCAGTCAATCGACTGGGTTTTCGCTCGAGTTTCGTGCAGCTTTTGGGGCTCC
>JAQFVI010000241.1 GCA_029439495.1 Caballeronia sp. BR6202001590007 | reverse complement strand
GCGTCCTGTTCGGCCCATCCCAGGTCGACCAGCGTCGCGAGCAATCGATGGGCACCACTTTTCGCCAGATCTAGTCGCGTGGCGATCTCACCGAGCGGCATCGCAACAGCACCCTCTGCGAGCAATTCGATGATGTCGAGGCAGCGCTCTGCGGGAATATGAGCCATAGATTACCGGTCAAAGAAAGAAACTACGTGCGTGCGACGAAGAAGTTCATGATGGCGTCGATCTGGCCGGAGTGCATATCGCGGCCATCCGCCCACTGACAGCCATGATCGAGCGCCGCCTGATGAAGGCGGTCAGCGACGAGGATAGGACGACATCGCCGATCAACGTGTCCGAACTCACCGCGCCGAGATCGCCCGGCAAGCCGTCACCTGAACGCATGCCTACCGGCGACGCATTCACGATCATGTCGATGTCGCTACGATCGTCGCTTGCGGCCTGCACATCGCAATCGGGAAACACCTTCGCCAACGACACAATGAGCGATTGCGTCTGCCGTGGGCCCGGATTGACGATACGGATCGAGTGCGCGCCGGCGTTCGCCAGCGCGCATGCGATAGCGCTTCCCGCCCCGCCTGCGCCAAACTGCAGTACACGCCGGCCGCGAACGCGCGCGCCCTTCGCGAGAAGCCCGCGAACGAAGCCTTCGCCGTCGAACATGTCGCCTTTCCAGGAACCGTCGGCCTCGCGCCACAACGCATTGACGGCACCAATGCAGGAAGCTGTGGGTCCGAGGCGATCCGCGAATGCCACCACGCGCGCTTTCAAGGGCACCGTGACAAGCAGGCCATCGAGGTTGCCCAGAGCCATCAGCGCGGGGACGACCTCCGCGCATCGGTCAGCACAGAACGGCGTCGATGCCGGCGGACGCGAACTGCTCGGTGTAGACTTGCGGCGACTGCACCTGAACGATCGGATCGCCGACGATGCAGAACAACCGGGTCTTCCCCGATGGTAAGCGCGCTCATCGCCGGGCGCCTCCAGCGCGGGAATTATGCCATCTTGCCACGCGCTCGGATCGGTAGCGCCTCGCCTTGCCATGTACGTCCGCGCCAAGCCCCATGAGAGCGGGACTGAAGATTCGCGCATCTATTTCTTGAGCGCATTCGACACAGCCGGTCTGAAACCCATGTGCGCGATCACGTCGCGTTCCACATCGATGCCCGGTGCAACCTCGATCAGTTCGAGCCCATGCTCGCCGATCGTGAATACCGCGCGCTCGGTGACGAACAGAGCCGTTTGACCCTTGGCGCGCGCCATCGATACGCTGTAGCAGATCCGCTCGAGCTTCGGCACGAATTTTCGATGCCGCCCCTCTTGCCTGATGATCGTGCGGCCCCGCTCCCAACCCACGTCGAGGTCTCCTGCGGTCAAGGTGCCGCTGAAGACCATGCATCGGGCGTTCGAGCTGATGTTGATGAAGCCGCCTACGCCGATGATCTTGTCGCCGAACCGTGACACGTTGACATTGCCCTCTGCGTCGACCTCCGCGAACGAAAGGAACGCGACGTCCAGTCAGCCGCCATCGTAGAAATCGAACTGCGCGGGCTGCTCGATCATGGCGGCGAAATTCTGGCCGCCGCCGGAATCTCTTCCGGTGATCGGCGCTCCCCCGATGATCCCCTGCTCGTTGGTCAGATAGACCGCGTCCAGCANGAATACGCAATTCACCGGAGTAGCTCGGATCGTAGTAGGTCGCGTAGGTTTGCCGTTGTTCGGCATCCACGACGACGAAGTCCACCAGAATGCCGGGATCTTCACCTGCTTGGCCGGCAAGGTCCCGCGCCTGGCCATCCGCTTGACCTGAACCACGACGATGCCGCCGGCACGGCGAGTCGCCTGCGCCATGGCGAGCATTTCACCGAGGACCGCTTCCTCTTCCATCGTGACGTTACCGTCTTCGTCCGCGGTCGTCCCGCGAAGGAAGGCAACGTTAACGGGCACGAGCTTGAAGAAGGCCACTCCTCTCCTGCGAGTTCNGACCGTGACGGCCCGCAGCCATATCGCGCATCAACTGCGAAAGAACCCCTTGAGGANCCAGCGCGCTCGTGATTGCACGATGCAACAGGCCTTCGTGTGCCAGATGACTGGCGCCCAGCGCCGAGCGGTCCCCCACTCCCACTACGCTGACCGATGGTCCCCGTGGCTTGTTCTCTTCGAGAAAGCGCCGCTCCACCGCCGCAAGCAACGCCTCCGGCACGGCATGTCCCCCGCCCGATCCGCTGATGAGGATTGCGTCACCGTCCTCGACCAGCTTCACTGCTTCGTCTGCACTGGTTCTTTCTATGATCCGCTCAGTCTTTCGTGGTCACTCGACGTGCCCGGCAACTTCCCGCGAAGCCGCCAGGTCGATCACTGTTCGCCCCAACGCAGAACGCGCTGCTCCTGCACACCCAGCCTATCGACGCCGAGTCGCATCACGTCGCCGGGCTTGAGATAAGCCTCCGGCTTCATGCCGAGGCCGACGCCCGGGGGCGTGCTGGTGGTAATGATGTCGCCCGGTTGCAAGGCCACGTACTGACTCGTGTCTGAAAGAATCTTCGCGATCGAAAAGATCATGTCGCTGGTCGACGAGTTCTGGATGCGCTTGCCGTTCAGTTCGAGCCACAGCCCGAGGTCCTGTACGTCCGCGATTTCATCGGACGTGACCAGCCAGGGACCGATGGGACCGAAGGTGGGAAACATCTTTCCTTTCTGCCACTGGCCGCTTCGTTCGAGCTGGAACTCGCGCTCCGAAACATCGTTGCAGATGAAATAGCCCGCGATGTACTCAAGCGCCTCGGACTCTTCGACATAGTGAGCACGCTTCCCGACGACGAAGGCCAGCTCCACTTCCCAGTCGGTCTTCGTCGAACCTTTGGGAAGGAGCACCGGATCGTTCGGACCGGACACGCAGGACGGCGCCTTGCTGAAGATGATGGGTCTGTCGGGATCGGCGCGTTCGTCTCGATGGCATGCTGAACGTAGTTCAGGCCGATCGCGAGGAAAGTGCCGGGTTGCGCGACGCACGGCCCAAGACGCGTATCGGCCGCGACGACGGGAAGGCTCTGCAGGTCGATCGTCTTCAATTGCCGAGGCCGTCGCCGGCGAAGAACGCGGGATCGAAATCCTTGCAATGGCCGCCGAGGTCGCGAATCCCACCTTGCGCGTCGATGATGCCCGGGCGCTCCCGGCCGGGTTGCCCGTGTCTTACGAGTTTCATGCGTAGTCTCTCTTGAGTGGTCCAGCGTTCAGATTTCTGCCGGAGCGTTTGCCAGCCCGCAGATTTCCATCGAATAAGTCGTGCCGTCGGGGCGCACCGTTACGCCGAGCGATTCGAGCTTCCGGGCGTCGAGCAGATCGCGGGCGCTTTCGGCCGCCTGCGGCGTGGTGGTTTCGACGAGTACGACCCAGGCAGGCACGTCGAACTCACGCGTGCTCGACTCGGCGGTATCGATATGGCTCCCGGATTGATCGGCCATATAAATATGGCAAGCGACCACTCGTCAGGGCTACGGTACGCGGAAACACGTCCGTGCACAGATACGTCTTCATCGCCTCGGCTTGCGCCGCGGGTACGTCCAGACGCAATGCGAGCACATGGCCTCCGCTGCTCGAACCTACCGAGTGCACGATTCGACATACCGCCCTCGACGTATTGCGGAAGTAGCGCAGTGTGTCGACCGTTGCGGGCGTCGGCACGTCAGGCGTTCGAGATAGGCCGGCGACACCACCACGTTCAGATCGGCTGCCTCGTACATCGTCAACCACTCGGGCGAGTGACCCGACCGGACATATCGGCGTCCGCGTCGGAAGCCGGGAATCGAAAGCCCTTCAGGGATATGCTCCTTGTCATGCCATTCATAAAACTGCTCGCGGCCTTCGGATACCACATCGTTTCAGACGAGCACCGCGCCGTCGCCGAGCAAGGCTGCACCCGCTTGCTGCGCGTTTTCAGAAGTGCGGATTTCCAGGTTCATTTCACTCATGGTCTTGGCTTAGCCTCAATGGCCCTCGAACGACGGCGGGCGCTTGGAGAAGAACGCATCCACGCCTTTATGCAGGTCTCTGCTGTCGAAGATCTTCTGGAGCGCCACGGTCGACATCGACAGACCCGCATCGAGCGGAAAATCCTGCGCGGCATCGACTAGTTGCTTGGCGAGGCGGTTCGATATCGGCCCTCGCGCGGTGATCGTTCCGGCAAGCTCGAGCGCAGCAGACAGCGCAGTTCCGTCCTGAGCGACTCGATCCACCAGACCCCACGACAGTGCTTGATCGCAATCGACGGTCTCGCCGGTGAACAGCATCCGCTTGGCGCGCGCCGGGCCGACTAGATGCGTGAGTCTCAGCGAACCGCTGCCGGCCAATCCGCCCAGACGTGATTCAGTCAGTCCCATCGCCACGCCCTGCCGCGCGACCCACAAATCGCACGCCAAAGCGAGTTCGAGACCTCCGCCGAGCGCTGCGCCGTCGATGGCTGCGATGGTCGGCATTGGAAGGCGCGCCAGTCGACGAAGCACCATGTCTTCAAACAGGATTTTCTTTTC
>JAQFVI010000240.1:4224-4383 GCA_029439495.1 Caballeronia sp. BR6202001590007 | reverse complement strand
ACAGATAACGGTGCCATCGGGCGTGCGGCGCGCGCGAACGCCGGCATGCCGGGTGAAGGCGGCCGATTCGCCGTGCCGCTTCTCCGCTGCGACATGACGAGCAGCACGTCCATCCGGTGAAAGACCCAAGCGACCCAAGCGAATCAAACGTGACGACGA
>JAQFVI010000240.1:0-4186 GCA_029439495.1 Caballeronia sp. BR6202001590007 | reverse complement strand
CGCAGAATTTCATCGGCCAGAAGCTCGTGCAGTGGTGGGATGCCATCCTGCGGCACATTCCGGTCGTCGGTCCGCTCTACACGAGCGTGAAGCAGGTGTCCGACACGCTGCTGTCGTCGAGCGGCAATGCGTTTCGCAAGGCGCTCCTGATCGAATATCCGCGCAAGGGTTCGTACACCATCGGCTTTCTGACGGGCATTCCCGGTGGCGACGTGCTGAATCATCTGGACGGCGATCACGTCAGCGTCTACGTGCCGACCACGCCGAATCCGACATCCGGCTTCTTTCTGATGATGCCGAAAAGCGAAGTCGTCGAACTGGATATGACCGTCGATGCCGCACTGAAGTACATCGTCTCGATGGGCGTCGTTGCCCCTGCGCCGAGCGCGCTGATTCCGGTCGCGCCCGCCCAGCGCCCCACCGAGCCGCCGATGTAATGCCGGCGCGCGCCGCGGAGTGAGCCGACCGAAAGAGCGAACCCGAGCGCGCGAGCCGTTGATCAACGAACAACGAAAGACACAACATCATGTCGATGCGATCTGAATACTGCGGTCTGGTGACCGAAGCCCGTCTGGGCCAAACCGTCTCGCTGTGCGGCTGGGTGCATCGCCGCCGCGATCACGGTGGCGTTATCTTCATCGACTTGCGCGATCGCGAAGGCCTCGTTCAGGTCGTCTGCGACCCGGACCGCGCCGAGATGTTCAAGATGGCGGAAGGCGTGCGCAACGAGTTCTGTGTGCAGGTCAAGGGCGTCGTGCGCAATCGTCCCGAAGACACCGTCAACGCCAATCTGACGAGCGGCAAGATCGAAGTACTGTGCCACGAACTCGTGGTGCTGAACGCATCGGTGACGCCGCCGTTCCAGCTCGACGACGACAACTTGTCGGAAACCACGCGGCTCACGCATCGCGTGCTCGACCTGCGCCGCCCGCAGATGCAGAAAAACCTGCGCCTGCGTTATCGCGTCGCGATGGAAGTGCGCAAGTATCTGGACGCGCAAGGTTTCATCGACATCGAAACGCCGATGCTGACCAAGAGCACGCCCGAAGGCGCGCGCGATTACCTCGTGCCGTCGCGCGTGAACGCGGGCCAGTTTTTCGCGTTGCCGCAGTCGCCGCAGCTCTTCAAGCAGTTGCTGATGGTCGCGAACTTCGACCGTTACTACCAGATCACCAAGTGCTTCCGCGACGAAGACCTGCGCGCCGATCGTCAGCCGGAATTCACGCAGATCGACTGCGAAACCTCGTTCCTGACGGAGCAGGAAATCCGCGATCTGTTCGAGAACATGATCCGCCACGTCTTCAAGGAGACGATGGACGTCGCGCTGCCGGAGCAGTTCCCGGTCATGCTGTACTCGGAAGCGATGCGCCGCTTCGGCTCCGACAAGCCCGACCTGCGCGTGAAGCTCGAATTCGCCGACCTGACCGACGCCGTCAAGGACATCGACTTCAAGGTCTTCTCGATGCCAGCGAACTCGAAGGACGGCCGCGTCGCAGCGCTGCGCGTGCCGAAGGGCGGCGAGCTGTCGCGCGGCGATATCGACGGTTATACGGAGTTCGTGCGCATCTACGGCGCGAAGGGCCTTGCGTGGATCAAGGTCAACGACACGACCCGTGGCCGCGACGGTCTGCAAAGCCCGATCGTCAAGAACCTGCATGACGCGGCGCTGGCCGCGGTCATGGAGCGCACCGGCGCGCAGGATGGCGACATCATTTTCTTCGTGGCGGATCGCGCGAAGGTCGTCAACGATAGCCTGGGCGCGCTGCGCCTGAAGATCGGCCATTCGGAATTCGGTAAGGCGAACGGCCTGCTCGAAACCGGCTGGAAGCCGCTGTGGGTCATCGACTTCCCGATGTTCGAGTACGACGAGGAAGAAAATCGTTACGTGGCCGCGCATCACCCGTTCACGACCCCGAAGGACGAGCACCTCGAATATCTGGAAACGGATCCGGGCCGCTGCCTCGCCAAGGCTTACGACATGGTGCTGAACGGCTGGGAAATCGGCGGCGGTTCGGTGCGTATCTTCCAGGAAGACGTGCAGAGCAAGGTGTTCCGCGCGCTGAAGATCAGCACGGAAGAAGCGCGTCTGAAGTTCGGTTTCCTGCTCGACGCGCTGCAATACGGCGCGCCGCCGCACGGCGGTATTGCGTTCGGTCTGGACCGCATCGTTACGCTGATGTCGGGCGCCGATTCGATCCGCGACACTATCGCGTTTCCGAAGACGCAGCGCGCGCAGGATCTGCTCACGCAAGCGCCGAGCGAAGTCGACGAGAGTCAGTTGCGCGAACTGCATATCCGCCTGCGTCAGCCGGAGCAGAAGGCGCAGTAAGCATGCGCGTCTAGCACGCTCCGTTGTCGAAACTATGAACAAGGCGCCAGGTGCGCCTTGTTCATTTTTTGCGTTACAGTCATCGCATCAAGAATTTCCTAAGAACTGCGCGAACGCTGACACATGCAGAAGCCGCCCAAAATTCCCGAATTGGTGCTCGTTGTCATTCACACGCCGGACCTCGACGTGCTCATCATCGAGCGCGCGGATCGCGAAGGCTTCTGGCAGTCGGTGACGGGCTCGAAGGATCGGCTCGACGAACCGGTGGCCGAAACCGCCGCGCGCGAAGTCATGAAGGAAACGGGCATCGAGATCGGCGGCCCGCTCGTGCCGCACTGTATGGAAGTGACACTCGCGCCGCGCGAACACACCGCCCACTTGTGGTTGCCGTTCCGCGAAGCCGTCGACCGATGCTTCTCGTCGTCGAACCGCGAAGCGATCCTGCAACTGCCCGAGCGCTTCGCGGCGCATAGCCGATGATCTTCCAGCGCCCCGGACGCAGCTTCAGGCGACTGCGCCAGGCGCTGTTCTCAGGCCGACGTCCGCTGCGCTTCTGTTTCACCTCGGGCAATCACGTCCGGCTCTTCAAGGGCGGCGTGCAGTTCTTTCCCGCGCTGATCGAGCGCATCGATCACGCGCAGCGCTCGGTCGCGCTCGAGATCTACATCTTCGCCAACGACGACGCCGGCCGCGCTGTCTCCGATGCGCTCGTGCGCGCGGCCGAGCGCGGCGTCGCGGTGCGCGTCATCACCGATGGCGTCGGCACCGCACGCGATCTACCGTTCTTCAAGCTGTGGCAGGAAAGCGGCGTCGATCATCGCGTCTATAACCCGCATTTGCTGTTCGGGCCGCAGGGCTGGTCGCGTACGCATCGCAAGCTTGCGATCGTCGACGGTACCTATGCGTTTTGCGGTGGCATCAATATCGTTGACGACTACGATCAGAACGGCACCCGACTCGAAACGCCGCGCTGGGACTTCGCGATGGAAGCGCGCGGCCCCGTCGTCGAAGACGTGCGCGATGCCTTCGACACGCAGTGGAAGCGCATTCGCCTCGGCGTGAAGCCGCGCGAGCCGCGTCCGGCGAATTGCGACGACGACGCGGGCGCATCGCAACAAAAGCAACAGGCGAAACAGACGCGCTGGGGCGCGCGCCGCCGGGCGCGTCTGGGCGAAATCCATGCGATCGATCAGCCGTGCGTCGCGTTCGTCGCGCGCGACAACCTGCTGAACCGGCGCGCGATCGAGAAAGCGTATCTGCGCGCGATCGCCCACGCCGAGAGCGAGGTGCTGCTCGCCAATCCGTATTTCATGCCCGGGCGCAAGCTGCGCCGCGCGCTATCACGGGCCGCGCAACGCGGCGTGCGCGTGTCGCTCGTAATCGGGCGCAAGGAGTTCGTCGCGCTCGATTACGCGACGCCGTTTCTCTACGGCAATCTGCTGAAGCACGGCGTGCGCATCGCCGAATACGAGAAGACGATCCTGCACGGCAAGGTTGCGGTCGTCGACAACGACTGGGCGACCATCGGCTCGTCGAATCTCGATGCGCTCAGCCTCATGCTGAACAACGAGGCCAACATGGTGCTCGTCAATCATCAGGAGATTTCCGATCTCCACGACGCCATTCTTCAGGCGTTTGATGACGGCCGGCCCATCGACGAGAAGCACTACGAAGCGCGTCCGCTTACGGAACGCGCTCTTAGCTGGCTGGCCTACAACAGCTATCGCCTGATGATGAAAATGATCACCATCGGCCAGTACGACTAAGCACCCAAAATGCTGTATCTGCTAAAAATAGCGACCGGCTGGCCGCTGTGCATGTCATTTCGCAAGCTTCGCGCAACAATTGCTGCTTGCC
>JAQFVI010000239.1 GCA_029439495.1 Caballeronia sp. BR6202001590007 | reverse complement strand
GTTTGGTCGGAACGCTGTGCCAGAATCGAAAGCCGGCTTGGATGTCAGCTTGTCCCAATCGACGAGAAGGTCTGTACGGCAGCGCCTCCGGCGCGTACGGACTACTGTCTGGATAAGCGTATCAGCAAATGAAAGTTTCAAATATCGAGTGACGGTGATGTTTGATAATAAATGGCAGTGCACATCATACTCATCATGGACGACTAATCAAGAACAAATTGAAGCGGATGCAGAAATAAATCATCGTATTAATCAGTTGATTAAGATCAAATGAAACGAAGTGCTATATAAGCGTGAGTATCGGTGGATTATCTCGGGCCGTCGTGACGTGTATCTTCTTCCCGCGAATCAAATGAGCGTTGGTAAGCGGCAATAATGTCCCGCGTCATCCCGATTTGCGAGCAATCGCCCGCCGATTTATTCTGTGCGCTACCGCACATAGCCACTTTCTGGAAATTCCGTCCATGCAAATCATCGTCGATGCCGACGCCTGCCCCGCCGTCGTCAAGGAGATGCTATTTTGGGCCGGTCCGCGCATGCGTGTCGCGGTCACGCTCGTCGCGAATCAGTTTCTGCGCACGCTGCCGTTGCCGTGGCTGCGCGCGGTGCAGGTCCCGGCAGGTTTCGACGTAGCGGATGCGCGCATCGTCGAGATGACGCAGGCGGGCGATCTCGTCGTCACGGCGGATATTCCGCTAGCGGCCGCGGTGATCGCGAAAGGCGGCTTCGCGCTCGATCCGCGCGGCGAATGGATGAACGAGGACAACATCGCGCAACGCCTGTCGGTCCACTCGATGATGGATGAGTTGCGCACGTCCGGCGTGCAGACCGGCGGACCGGCGCCCTACGCCGCACGCGACGGCAAGAACTTCGCTGCGCAACTCGACCGGTCTCTCGCTAAGCGCGCGCCGCAGGATTGAGCATCCACGTCCGCGCGAATGCGTCGAAGCGCGCGGCTTCTTCCGCCTGCCATGACTCGGGCTTGCGCAGCTCCTCCGCGACGATGCGCGCGACGTCCGGTACGGCGGCCCGCGCGGCAGCGGCATCGAGAAACAGCGCGCGGTTGCAGCGCGCGAGCACGTCTTCCACGCTGCGCGCAAGTTCGGCGCGCACGGCGAAACACACCTGCGCTTCGGTCAGGCCGCTCGCTTCGACGAGCACGTTGCGCGCCCGGCAACGCATCGACGAGCGGCGCATCCGCGCCATAAATGCCGTGCTCACTGCTTGTCGAACCGTGCAGCGGCAAGGACTTCGTGCGGCACGGCGCGGCGAGCAGCATGCCCCGCTGCACAGCGAGCTCGATCACCTGCTGCGCCATCAACCGGTACGTCGTCCACTTTCCACCCGTCACGGTGATTATGCCGTTCGCATTCGTTTCGATGTGATGCTTGCGCGAAAGCGCCGCCGTCGATGCGCCATCGCCCCCGCCTTCACGAGCGGACGCAGGCCCGCCCAGACGCTCTGCACGTCGTCGTGCGTGGGTTTGAGCGACAGATAATCAGCGGCGGTCGCAAGAATGAAGTCGATGTTGGCATCGCTCGCGTCGGGGTCGAGCGGCAGGTCGTGCCGACGATCGTGTGGCCGTGCCACGGCACGACGAACAGCAAGCGCTTGTCGCGCGTCTTGGGCACGAGCACGGCGGCGTCGCTGTTCAGAAAGCGGCGCGGCAAGGTCAGATGCACGCCCTGACTCGGCGCGACGATCAGCTTCGAGGCCGCGTCCGACATCGCGCGTATCGAGTCGACCCATACGCCCGCCGCGTTGACGAGACATCGCGCACGCACGGCGAAACGCGCGCCGGTGTCGGCGTCTTCGACCGTAACGCGATGCATGCCGTCCGCTTCACGCGCGAGACCGCGCACCGACGCGTCGTTCAGTGCGATGCCGCCGAAGTCGAAGAGCGTGCGCATCAGCGCGATGGCGAGGCGCGCGTCGTCGAACTGGCCTCGTAGTAAAGCGTGCCGCCGCGCAGCGCCTGGCCGTGCAGGCGATCGGCGAGCATCGGCGAACGCGCGCGGGTTTCGGCGCAATCGAGCATGCGGCTCGGCGCGAGATTGAGCGATCCCGCCAGCCAGTCGTACAGCTTGAGTCCGACCCGTGCAGCAGGCGATCGCCCGCGCCGTAAGCGGGCACGACGAAACCGAGCGGACTGACCAGATGCGCGGCATTGCGCATGAGCGGCAGTTGCCTTGCGCGGGATAGCGCACGCCGCCGTGAACGAGTTTGGTTGCCTTGCTGGACGTGCCCTTCGCGAAATCGCGCGCTTCGNCCGCCGATGACGACGACATCCCACAGCGGCGTCTGATCGATGTCACGCAGCAGCGCATCGCGTCCCGNGCGACTCCGTTGGATCGAGACATCAGGCGACGGACGATTGAATGTCGGTCGGCGCGGAAGGCGCTTTTTTCGCTACCGTTTTTTTTGCCTTGGCTTTTTTTTGCTGCGACGTTCTTCGAACGCCTCGCGCCGATCAGAAAAGCATCGCGGTCCGATGCCTGGGCGATCCACGCGGGCGCGCGGCCGTGACCGGTCCATGTCTTGCCCGTCGCCGGATCGCGATACTTCGGCTTGACGGCGGTAGACGGGGCATCGATCAGGAACTTGCTCCGGTCGCGCACGTTCGCGATCCATGCGGGCGGCCGCGCGCGACCGCTCCAGGTTTCGCCGGTCTTCGGATTGCGGTATTTCGGCGGCAGCTTGCTTTTGCTGGTCTTCGACGCCGGCGTTTTCATGGCGCCGCCGGCCTTCGATCCCGCGCGCTGACGGCGCTTTTTTGCGGCGGCCTCGATATCCGCCGTGGTAAGTTCGTGCTCGATCATCAGCTTGCGAATCTGATCGACGACCTTCTGCGTCTGCTTGGCGATCAACGCATCGGCCTGGCGTTGCAGCTTTTGCATCTTCGCCCGAATCTGCTCGATGGTCGGCATGACGTCCTCCATTTAAGTGATGTGCACTATGCCACCAACGCGCGGCGCATCAAAGCGCGCGGCGCGCTAGCGGTTCTTGCGCGCGGCCTTGCGCAACTCCGCCGCGACGAACGAAGCGAACGTGCCTGCGATGCTCGGCCACGTCATGATGTTGCTCTCGTCGACATCGGCGATTTTGAGTCCTTGTCGTTCGATCGCGCGCTGCCCGATCGTGCTCGATGCGATGAAGCGCCGGACGAGATCCTCGCGAATCTTCTTTTCCGCTTCGGCGAAGAACGCGCGCGCGGCCTGCACTTCTTCCTGACGACGCTGATCCGCGGCGGCTTCGGCTGCCACCACGCTTGCCGCGACCGCGCCCTTGCGCGCGTTGAGTTCGCCGTCCTTCGCGGCCGCCTGCTCGACGCGTTGCGTCTGCAGGAGCGAGATCTGTTTGTCGGCTTCGGCGACGCGATAATTCTCGGCCAGCGCTTTCATCAAATAACTGGACGCGCGCCTGATGTCGTCGCCCTTGGCGATGCGCCAGCGCACGTAATCGATGGCCTGCTCGATGCGCGAGTCGGACCAGGTCGCGCGATTCTCGCGAATCTGCGCAAACTGTTTGTCGGACAAGCCGAATTCCTTGTAAAGCGTCAGATACAGCGATGCCGACGCGAGCATGTCGGCATCGGCGGCTGCAGCTTCTTCCTTGCGTTTGAGCTTGAAGTAAATCTGGTCCTTCTTGCGCGAACCCGAGGTGCCCGCGCGAGTTTCGTAGGCGATCTCGATATCGGCGAGTTCGTTGATGTGCTTGATCGCCGGTTCGAGGTAATCGCGCTTGAAGTACTTGAATTCGGCGAAGTTCGCCCACGATTTGCCGGGCAGGCTTCGAATCAGGTCGAGCGGAATCCAGTCGGTACGTTCGTGCGGTACTTCGGGCAGGACGTGATCGTAGATCGCGCGTGCGTAGATCAGCTTGAACTTCGAGGTGACGAGCAAGCTCGTCCAATATGAATTTTCGGGATCCTTGATGAGCCGCTGCAATTCCGGCGGCACGCGAAAGCGAATGCGGCCGTTGCAAACGCTGACGCGGCCGATCAGTTCGAGCCAGTCGCCTTCGTCGTCGCTGACGGAGACGAACCCGCCCTCTTCGCCGATGCCGTCGTCGTCTTCGTCGCCGTCGCCTGCATCGGCGCGGTCTTCGAGCAGGCGTCCCTTGGCATCGACGGAGACGACCGGGCCGATCGTCACTTCGAGCATCGCCGATTTCACGCTGCGCACAACGCTCGAGAAGTGCTTCTTGTTGTGGCTCTCATACCGCATCAGCCACTTGAAGAAGTTCAGCGAGACTTCGTAGGTATCGGTGATCTCGGGATCTTGCGCGACGATGAAATACGCCGCGTCAACGAAACGCCGCGCCGACAGGCCGAGCCCGATGATGCGTGCAAACACGCTGTTCTTTTGATATC
>JAQFVI010000238.1 GCA_029439495.1 Caballeronia sp. BR6202001590007 | reverse complement strand
GTCCTGACCGGGCTGGCCGACATCGAGATAACGCCATTCGTCGAACGCGTTCGGACCGAAACCCGTGCGCTTGATCGACTTCAGGAACTGCTTCGGGATGATCGCGTCGGTATCGACGTTCTCACGATCGAGCGGCGCGACGAGGCCGCTATGCACAGTGAATTTTTCCATGGTCTGACTCCGTATCCCGGTTGATCATGCGAGCTTGCGCACGTCGACAAAATGGCCTTCGATCGCGGTGGCGGCGGCCATCGCGGGGCTGACGAGGTGCGTGCGTCCGCCCGCGCCCTGTCGGCCTTCGAAGTTGCGGTTCGACGTGGATGCGCAGCGTTCGCCCGCATCGAGACGGTCCGCGTTCATCGCGAGGCACATCGAGCAGCCCGGCTCGCGCCATTCGAAACCGGCGTCGGTGAAGATCTTGTCGAGGCCTTCGCGTTCAGCCTGCGCCTTCACGAGGCCCGAACCCGGCACGACCATCGCCATGCGGATGTTCGATGCGACGCGCTTGCCCAGCGACTTCACGACATAGGCGGCGGCGCGCAGGTCTTCGATGCGCGCATTGGTGCACGAGCCGATGAAAATCTTGTCCGGTTTGATCGATTCGATCGGCGTGTTCGGCTGCAGCGCCATGTACGTGAGCGCGCGTTCCATCGTGTCGCGCTTGACCGAATCTTTTTCCTTTTCGGGATCGGGCACGCGGCCGTCGATTGACGTAACCATTTCCGGCGACGTGCCCCAGGTCACTTGCGGAACGATTTCCGCCGCGTTCAGTTCGACGACGCGATCGAACTGCGCGCCGTCGTCCGACCGGAACTGGCGCCAGTATTCGACTGCCTGATTCCATTCGACGCCCTGCGGCGAGTACGGACGGTCCTTCAGATAGTTAATGGTGGTGTCGTCGACGGCGACCATGCCGGCGCGCGTGCCCGCTTCGATCGCCATGTTGCAGACGGTCATGCGGTCTTCCATCGTCAGCGAGCGGATGGTCGAGCCGCCGAATTCAATTGCGTAGCCAGTGCCGCCCGCCGTACCGATCTTGCTGATGATGGCGAGCACAATGTCCTTGGCCGTGCAGCCGCGTGGCAGCGCGCCTTCGACCTTGACGAGCATGTTCCTGCTCTTCTTTTGCAGAAGCGTCTGCGTCGCCAGCACATGCTCCACTTCCGACGTGCCGATGCCGTGCGCGAGCGCGCCGAACGCGCCGTGCGTGGACGTGTGCGAATCGCCGCAGACGATGGTCATGCCCGGCAGCGTCGCGCCCTGCTCCGGCCCGATGATGTGTACGATGCCCTGACGCAGGTCGTTCATCTTGAATTGCGTGATGCCGAAGCTGTCGCAGTTCGCGTCGAGCGTATCGACCTGCAGCTTCGACACCGGATCGGCGATGCCATGCGAGCGGTCGGTCGTCGGCACGTTATGGTCGGAGACGGCCAGATTCGCGCTGATGCGCCAGACGGGGCGCTTCTCGAGCTTCAGACCTTCAAAAGCCTGAGGGCTGGTCACTTCATGCAGCAGGTGGCGGTCGATGTAAAGAATCGACGTGCCATCTTCTTCCGTGTGGACGACGTGCGTGTTCCACAGTTTGTCGTAAAGAGTCTGTGCCATGGTGAACGCTTTCGTAGTGACTGCGGGGATTTATCGATTACGGCGTATCGGTTACGGCGTTGTTTGACCGATTATGCTACTTTCGCGTCGGGCGTGGGTACTAGGATAGGGGGAAACGTAGTAAAAACAGGTATTTATGGCAGTGGTGGCAGTACCTGGATCGGGAGTACCAGTCTGTTTGCGGAACAAGGGACACCTGCGTCTGTGGCCTATGACGATTGGCCGACTGTCGTACCTGCGCTGCTCATCTTAGGCTTGACTTCGGTTGCGGGCAAAAATTTGTCATAGTAACTAACATTGATATTGTGTGAACGCAGGTGAGCAGATGGATCTTATGAGAACGACGATACGAAAGTTGGGAAACTCGCAGGCCGTGCTGATTCCGAAGCCTTTTCTGGCGCAACTCGGACTGGAAAACGAGATCGAAATGGATGTCGAGGGCGACACTATCGTGCTGCGCAAGCCGCGCAGCAAGGCACGCGAAGGCTGGGCGGAAGCAAACAAAGCCATCGCTGCCGGCGGAGACGACGCGCTGATTCTGGGCGAATTCGGCAATGCGGGCGATGAGGAACTGGAATGGTGACGCGTGGCGATATCTGGCTCGTCGCGCTCGATCCGACGCGGGGAAGCGAGGTGCAGAAGACGCGTCCTTGAGTGATCGTGTCGCCGCCCGAGATTCACGACCATTTGCGCACGGTCATCGTCTCGCCGATGACGTCGAACGGCAAGCCTACGCCGTTTCGCATCCCGGTCACGTTCAGGCAAAAGGACGGCCTCATCCTTCTCGATCAGATCCGAACCGTCGACAAAGTGCGGCTGGTCAGAAAAGAAGGCGCCGTGGCGGAGGAAACACTGCGCGACACGCTGCAGGAATGCTTTCTGACTGAAGACAAAAACCCCGACGATCGCTCGTCGGGGTTTCTCACATCGTAGCGGCCAAGCCGATGCTCAACGCTTCGCCAGCGGCTTTGCTTCGTGCGGCGTCTGGCCGATGAACAGCTGACGCGGACGGCCGATCTTCTGTTCGGGATCGGCAATCATCTCGTTCCACTGCGCGATCCAGCCCACCGTACGCGCCATCGCGAAGATGCAGGTGAACATCGACGTCGAGATGCCCAGCGCGCGTTGCACGATGCCCGAGTAGAAGTCGACGTTCGGGTACAGCTTGCGCGACACGAAGTATTCGTCTTCCAGCGCGATCTTTTCGAGTTCCATCGCGAGCTTGAAGAGCGGATCGTCGTGCAGGCCGAGTTCGTTCAGCACTTCGTGGCAGGTTTCGCGCATCAGCTTGGCGCGCGGGTCGTAGTTCTTGTAGACGCGGTGACCGAAGCCCATCAGCTTCACGCCCGAGTTCTTGTCCTTCACCTGCTTGATGAATTCGGGGATGTTGTCGACCGAGCCGATCTCTTCCAGCATGTTGAGCGCGGCTTCGTTCGCGCCGCCGTGCGCCGGGCCCCACAGACAGGCGATACCGGCAGCGATACACGCGAACGGGTTCGCACCCGACGAACCGGCGAGACGCACCGTCGACGTCGACGCGTTCTGCTCGTGATCCGCATGCAGGATCAGGATGCGGTCGAGCGCGCGCACGAGCACGTCGTTGACCTTGTACTCTTCGCATGGGTTTGAGAACATCATGTACATGAAGTTCGCGCTGTACGAGAGATCGTTCTTCGGATAAACGAACGGCTGGCCGATGCTGAACTTGTAAGCCATCGCGACGAGCGTCGGCAGCTTGGCGATCATGCGGATCGCGGACACTTCGCGATGACGCGGATCGTTGATGTTCAGCGAGTCGTGATAGAACGCCGACAGCGCGCCGACCGCAGCCGTCAGCACGGCCATCGGATGCGCATCGCGACGGAAGCCGCGGAAGAAGAAGTGCATCTGCTCGTGCACCATCGTGTGACGTGTGACCGTATCCACGAAGTCCTTGTTCTGCGCGGCGGTCGGCAGTTCGCCCTTCAGCAGCAAATAGCAGGTTTCGAGGAAGTCGGCGTTCACCGCGAGCTGTTCGATCGGGTAACCGCGATACAGCAGTTCGCCCTTGTCGCCGTCGATGTAGGTGATCGCGGAATTGCACGACGCCGTCGACATGAAGCCCGGGTCATACGTGAACTTGCCGGTCTGTCCGTACAACTTGCGGATGTCGATCACGTCCGGGCCCATCGTGCCCTTGTAGATCGGCATTTCGACGCTCGGCGAGTTGTCGCTGAACGATAGCGTGGCTTTAACATCTGACGGGGTCATAGCACATCCTCAATCGAAGTATGGATTACAGGTTTTCGATAATTTGCACGACGGAAGCTGCGCGGCAAAGCTTGTACTGGCGGCCGATGGTCTCTGGTCAGCCTTTATTGGGCCGGTCCGCTGTGCAAACGCGGGGTCGCGTTAATTCGGATCGGCTTATTTTGCAAAACTCTGCGCGAGTCTGCTTGAATCGCTGCCGCTTAAACGGATCGCAGCATCTGCAACAAGCGCTCAACGTCCGGCGTGGCGAGATCGCCTTCCGGTTCCGTGCGCGCGAGCAGCAGGTCCATCAATTCGTTGTCGCTCAGCTCCAGCAATTGCGTCAGAGCGGCAACGTCGGCGTCGCTGAGCTCTTCTTCGTAGCGAGCGAAAAAATGTTCGAAGATCAGATCGTTTTCAAGCAGGCCGCGCCGGGCGCGCCAGCGAAGACGCGCGCGGCGCAAGGGGTCGGATTGATGCGATTCGTCCATGTCACACCGCCCGCCGCACCATCAACTCCTTGATCTTG